>CAZHET010000491.1:0-5009 GCA_964531585.1 uncultured Planctomycetaceae bacterium
CGGTTCCACGCAAAACTCAATCCAAAGTCACTGCTCCGACGTGCGATTGCCCTGCTGTTGAACCGCAGGTAGTATCAAGGCAACGAGAACGCCAATGATGGCAATCACGACAAGCAGCTCGAGCAAAGTGAATCCTCGCACACGGTGCTTGTTGCGATGCATGGTGTATTCCTTCGCTGTCAACGTGTCACGGCCAGCCAGTCTCTGGCCACCACCATGTACTCAGCGAAACCGTCGAGCCTTGGATACCGGAGCACAAGCATATCGATCAGCCCCAGCACGGGTAGCTGAATGACCGCCAAAGGGATGCTAGCCCCCACTGCCGGGCGTCAATGCCCGCCGCGGCGGGCGTTCCGGTGCCTCCTGGTCTCGCGGAGCATCGCTTGAATTCATGTCGATGCGATAACTCTCCAAGATTATTCCCGACACGCCCCTCGTTGTCATCCGTTCAAACCACCATTAAGACCCTATCGCAATCGCCGTCTCGATGCCGCTGCAGACGCAACTCGCTCCGACGAGTAGGTGGGGTAGGGCAGGGCGCGACTTTGTGCTGTAAGGGCTGTTTCTGACAGGACTCAGCGGATACCCGGTCACCGAACTTCGTGACCGCCTGCACGCGCCTGAAATAGCAAGATCAAGCGGCGGGCGTCAATTGCCCTCCGCCCGTCGCTTCAGCTCTGCCTTCATGGCCCGTGCTGTGTGCAGATTCGCCAGTGACGCGACCGATGCGAACATTAACTGATTCGCCAGGCCCGGTCGCTCCTGCTTCAGTCGCTCAAATACCGCCGCCGCCTCGACACCCGCCTCCATGATGATACGCACCGCCTCTTGCAATTCAGGCGTCGCGTTAATCTGCTCCGGCAAACGCTCCAGCATCGCCTCCGCCTCTTTGAGATACGCGCTCAGTTGTCCGTTTGTCAGATTCCGCATGTTCGGTCTTCTACGCCTCACGTGATTCCGAGCAGCCTGAGCACGACGAGAGTTCCAACGATGATGTAGAGCCATTGTTCCGGCGTCACCGGTCGCCCTCGGCGGCCGCGGAGGCAATTCCTGCACTCGCGGTGCCTCAGACGGGTTCATCTGGCCGTCTCCGGTTCCTTCCCTGAAGCCCCGTCACACATCCCACGGTTGCCCCTGCCCACTGACACGAAGCAGGCTCGTCGCGAATACTCCCTGTTCCGCAAGTTTCTACTGGAAGACGGATTCCAGATGCTTCAATATTCAGTCTACGGTCGAACCTGCGCCAGCCATGAGAGCGCCGAAGTCCACCAAAGCCGTGTAGAGCGAAGCATTCCGCCCGACGGCGATGTCCGAATCCTCGCCGTCACGGACAAGCAGTTCGAACGGATGAAGGTTTTCTGGGGAAAACGGCGAAAGATACCGGAAACTGCTCCTCGTCAGCTTGAGTTTTTCTGAATCCGGTGGCCCGCAAGGTCAGTAGTGGAAAAGCTTTACGGCGATGGGGAGAAGTAGTTGACCAAAGCCCGCGACCAATCCGCAACATATACTGCCGCAACTCGCGCAGGATGTCGGAAGTAGTTGACCAAAGCCCGCGACCAATCCGCAACCCCTGACGACAAGTTCCGTCAGGAGTACCGGGAAGTAGTTGACCAAAGCCCGCGACCAATCCGCAACGCAGCGCAGGTGGGCATCCGCATCCGGCGAGAAGTAGTTGACCAAAGCCCGCGACCAATCCGCAACGCCTGGCTGAGTATATGCTGCCCAGACAGTGAAGTAGTTGACCAAAGCCCGCGACCAATCCGCAACTGAACACGCGGCGTGGCTGCAACAAGAGTGAAGTAGTTGACCAAAGCCCGCGACCAATCCGCAACTTGATTCGCCGCCTTCAGCAGTGCCGTTCTGAAGTAGTTGACCAAAGCCCGCGACCAATCCGCAACTCGGATGGAAGCGGCGACTGCTGGTCAATCGAAGTAGTTGACCAAAGCCCGCGACCAATCCGCAAGCTTCACCGCCGCCATTGCTCGCCGCCCCCAGAAATCACACGTGCCACTTCCCTCTCCGTCGCCTGACGTGGCCGCACACGATGTGTCGTTCGGGCTCCGCGTCCGCTAACCTCCTGTGAACATCCGGGCTCTGCTCCCGGTGAACTCCATCGCGGGCGGGCCGATTTATGCAGACCTGGACAGTTTCCACAGGCAAGCGAAAAAAAGCGGGGATTTCGAGCGACAGGCTGAGGGAGCTGGCGGCGTCTGGCAAGTTGCCTGCAGACGCCTTTCTTCAACCCGATGACGGTTCGGAGGACTGGTGTCAGCTTGGCACTGCCGGCTGGCTGAATGCCGCACCGGCGCCGGGCCTGATCCGGCATTGCGTGGAATGCGATTCGCGCTGCATTTGCGCGTCAGAACAAGCGCTACGCCGCGGTCTCTGCCCGGACTGCGGCAGGCCGACCATCTTCGTCGACTATCTCACCATTGATGCGGATCCGCTGCCGGATCTGCCCGTCGAACCCTGGGGCAGATTCGACGCACTCGTATTCGCCTTCGGCGGCTTCGCCATCTTTGCCGGTATCGTTTGCGTCACTGTGCTGATCGCCAAGCCGGCACTGGCCGCGCTCCTGAGTTTCATCCTGCTGATCGCTGCGGGGGGGCTGTTTGCCGTCACCTTCCAGCACCGGAGCGACACGAGCAAGTATCGCAGCCATTTAAACAACGTGGAGGAAGTGCTTCAGGAACGAACCGCCCTTCTAATCACAACCCGCCTCAAACTAAGCGGAATTCAACGGGGTCTCAAGAAGTTCCGGGACGAACTCAAAGCCGACGCGGATGCCCGAATCGCGCGTGCCCTCGATCAGGCCGCGCGGGACCGCCACGCCGTCGAGGCGATGGCGGCGAAATATCTGGATGAGCAGCGGAAATGGTGGACCCAGAAACTCCGGGTCGACAACTACCCGCTGCAAAAAGACCGGATCGCTAAGGCCATTCACTTTGTTCGCGACCAGGATTACGACGTGCCGAAACAGTTGGAGCGACTGGTCTTCGAACAGTTAAAGACGGATTACGAAATGGTCCTTCGCCGTGAACGCGAACGTGAACGACAACGGCAGATCAACGAACAGATTCGCGCAGAGAAGAAAGCCGAGCGCGACGCGCGTGAAGCCCAGCAAAGGGCCGAGGATGAACAGCGGGCCATCCAGCGGGCGCTTGACGTGGCCCTGAGAAAAGCCGGCGCGGAACACTCAGCCGAAGTCGAGGAACTTCGCCGGCAACTGACGGAGGCGGAAGCTCGCGGACAGCGGGCGGTTGCCCAGGCACAGCTCACAAAGGTCGGACACGTCTATGTCCTCAGCAACATCGGATCGTTTGGCCCAAACGTCTACAAAGTCGGCCTCACGCGCCGGCTGGAACCTCAGGACCGCGTGAAGGAACTCGGCGACGCGTCCGTACCCTTCACCTTCGACGTCCACATGATGATCTATTCCGAAGACGCCCCGGCGCTCGAACATACGCTCCACAAGGCACTGACGCGACACCGGGTCAACAAAGTGAACTTCCGCAAAGAATTCTTTCGCGTCGACCTGGAAACGATCCATGCGCTGGTGGTTCGCCATCATGGCCGGGTCGACTATGTCGCCGACGCCGAGGCACTCGACTATCACCGAACACTCGAAATGACCGAGGAAGACCTGCAGGAAATGGACGAACTGTCCGATCGGCTCGGAATCGACGATGAGTCCGACGAAGAGTAACCGGTCTGGCTCTGAATTTGCCGTTTTGAGCCTTCTCGGCAGGTCTCACCCGCATCAGAGGTCACGAAAACAGTGTTATCGAGCCAGCCGCCGGACGGCTTCTTCACACTGATCCAGATTCTGTAGCGGTTTCGAACGCCGGCCGCGCCAGCGTCACAACACGCCGTAATCTCCGTCTCGCTGCCCATACGGCACCAACTCGCTTCGACGGGTAGGTCAGCTACGGAAATGACAAAGACGGTGCTCTAAGCCGCGTTTCCGGCCGTTTCTGCCGCCCAGCCCGGCCGTCACCTTCGGGCCACCTGCCAGCATGGCCCGCTTCCTGCGCTTCGCGCCCCGAATTCTCCGGCGAAACTACCAGCCTCGAATCTCGGTTAACGTCCTCGTCGCAACCGATCCTCAGGAGGCCTGCCCAATGCCGAAAGCATTTGAACGTCCCTACCGACTCCCTGGGCGGTCTCGGGCTTCGTGGTGGACCGTTTTTCCGATCTCCGTAACTGGCCCGCAATCTTCTTCTTCCATTTCTTTCGTCTGTGAATAATTGCCGTTGTGCGCCCGTTACGCGATGTGCTCTGGACCGACTCACATACGCTGGAGGCATCGGTATTCCAACCATGCCACTGGCCACCTGGATTCCCCGCGATGAAAACAGCCTACGAACGTCCCTACCGACTCACGGCGCACGCTTACGACGTTCTCCTGGACCTGGACGCCATGCCTGGAAGAGCGGCACTAACACGTTTCATCGATGATGAAATCGATTCCGGACACACTGTTAAGGGCCGGTCTAAGAAAGATTTCAGCAATCTTGTCGCGCGCCGTGCCGTCACTCGTGACTACGCTGAGGCTGTTCTTCGCTTCCTTAACCTCTGCGCCACACGCCGGGTCGCCCTCCGCGAGGCGCTCCTGCTCGGAAGTGCGGCTGACCAATTCGATCGCTGCTTTGAGTTGATTCCTGCTGACGGCAGACCAGCCACCTACCGACATCCGGATCGAGACAGCGATCCGATGATACGCGGCTTCGCATTCTTCTCCCGCAGCGCCGCGATTGCAGTAGCTAACCTTGCCAATCAACACTTCCATGAGGATTCTGAACGCTGTTATCTTGATCCGGACACCGGCCCGGAAGAATACGACCGGCACATCTACATCAAGATCGGCCACCAGCTCAGCCCCAGGAATGAGCGGCTCAACGAAGATCAGGCTTACAAGTTGGGTTTGTCCTATGTCCGGATCAACCGGCGGATCAACCGGGGCCATCCACTTCTGAGAGAACACCAAGCGGGTCTGGTGAAGGGTGGGC
>CAZHET010000492.1:0-1567 GCA_964531585.1 uncultured Planctomycetaceae bacterium
TCGTCGCAAGATCAATCACCCTGTGATAGACGTTCCCCTAAAGTGCAGCTCTCAGGGTCGAGTGACTGAACAAATCTCGGTTCGCCGAAGAGAAAACGCAGTGAAGTTGCTTTTTCAAGCGTGTCCCTGAGAGCTTCGTACGCGTAGACGGTGAAGTAGGCGGATACAAAACTGAGTTTGCTTCCCGATGCGATAGCATCTTTCAGGAATTGACCTGCTGTACCACGGGTGTGATTGTCTCTGAGGCCCGATTGTAGCGATGGCGTCGGCATACTGATTCTGCGGGGGATTTTGCGTTCTGGAAGTAGGACTGCACGGATCTAATGATTGAGATATGCGCTAGTGTAGTGATTCGTCAAACAACTTCGCAGTCTTCGGCCTTGCGAAGACGAATTCCTCACCGAGCAGTTCAGTCAACTGGTCTGCATTAAGGCTCAAGAGATCGTACGCTTTTTCGAGTTGGGAGATGCGGAACGGCAGGCGATGTAACAGGTTTCCTGGAGTCGGCCGTGTACCAACGATGCCTTTTCGCGAACGGTTGAGCGGTTTGTCCCAATAGAGCCGATCCAAGACTTCTAAAATGCAGGAAACAAAAGGGAGGAACCAGGGGACAGGAACCAGGGGACAGGCACCGGGCGGAAGCGCGCGGTATGTCTGCTGTCGTTGTAACTTGCGCCCGGAGCCAGTCCCCTTTCCTCAGTCACGACGCGGCTGTTTCAAGGGAACCAGGACAACCTCTCCCCGGCGAAGCTGAGGGGAAGGTCGAACATGCGGAGCGATGTGAGGGAGGGGGCACGAAGACGCAGTCGACGTTGTTCTTACGCCGCAGATTGCTCAACGCCCAGCGAGCCCTCCCCTGAACTTGCTCCGCTCGTTCGACCCCTCCCAGCCTTCGGCCAGGAGCGGTGGCCGAGCCAGAGATATGATCTTCTTTTCACATGTCCCCAAATGCTCATTCTCCGGCCTGTGCGTCACGCCAGCGGTGAACCCGGTGAGGGCGCTGCCTGGCTTCCCTGGACTTCGGTTAACCCAGGCTCCAGCCGTCGCGATAGGCTCGACGAATGAACGGGCCTGCTTCCGGAGCATTCACCGCTCGCATTGCGGCGGCGTCCCATTCCAGTTTCTTACCCGCGCGAAACGCCACGTTGCCAAGGTGATTGGCTTCGGTCAGCCAGCCGGCGTATTCGAAATTGCAGGTCGTCGGAGCCCCCGTTTTCGCGGCGTGAATCCATTCGGCGTGATGTCCCAGCGACGGCGGAATGAAGGGTTCCGGACGCTTGAAATCGACGAACCTGTCTTCCGGCAGAAGCACGTGCTTGCCGTAATCCGACAGCAGCATTCCTTCGGTGCCGATGAACAGAACCGCGCTGTCCCACTGAGGAATCTCGCCGGCTTTCCAGATTTCCGGCTTGTTGGCACCCTGATACCACGTCAGCGAAACGGTTGGCTGAACGCCGTCGCTTTCGTATTCATAGCGGACCTGCATCGACGCCGGAGCGATCTCGGCGTGAGGTTCCGGGCCGCTGGCTTCGATCGTTTTCGGAACCCGCAGCTTCAGCGCCCAGAA
>CAZHET010000492.1:1577-5007 GCA_964531585.1 uncultured Planctomycetaceae bacterium
ATCCAGTGGCTGCCGAGATCCGACATCGTCCCATTGCCGAAGTCCCACCAGCGATACCACTTCGGGCCCGGAAAATAGACGTTATTGAAGGGACGTTCCGGAGCCGGTCCCAGCCACAGATCCCAGTTGAGTCCTTCCGGAATCGGATCAACCGTTTCGGGACGTTCCATCACATGGACGATGTCCCTGTTCCGCTCGGCGTCCTCGGCGGACTGTCGCCCCCACGCTCGACCGACCCACACGTGACATTCTGTCACGTCGCCGATTGCTCCTGTTTGAATCAGCTCAACGACTCGCCGGTAGTTTTCCCCGGCATGAATCTGCGTTCCCATCTGAGTGGCCACGCCGGCGGTTGCCGCCGCTTCGCGAATGATGCGCGCTTCTGCGATGTTGTAGGTCAGCGGTTTTTCGCAGTAGACGTGCTTCCCAAGCTGCAGCGCCGGCAGCGTCGCGAACGCGTGAGTGTGTTCGCACGTACTGACGACGACGGCGTCGAAGTCGTCCGCGTAGTCGAAGACCTTTCGCAGGTCGGTGATCGTGCGAGCGTCCGGGTGTTCTTTGGAAGCTCGCGACAGGTTCTGTTCGTTCACGTCACACAGAACGGTAATGTTCTCCGACGACACGGAGCGCAGGTTTCCGCCGCCTCGCCCGCCGCACCCGATGACGGCAATGTTGAGCTTCGGAAGATCGGGAGTCTCCGATTTGTCTTCGTCGCCTGGCTCATCAGTACGAACGAAGCCGGCTGTCAGCGCGGCCGATGCAGCGGCAGACGTTTTCAGAAACTGGCGACGGTTGTGGGACGTGTGCGGCATGGCAGGCGACCTCGGCAGGGAAGTGGGTGAGGAGCCTGACAATATAGCCGGAGAATCTGCCGCGCGACAGCCAGCGAATTGTTCCGAGCATACCGGGCCGGCTTGTTTTGCATGTTGCGGAACGCGCTGGAACATTGCCGATCGCGGATTCGTGCTACTGGCCTGCCACAACTCAAAGCAGGAGTCTGTCATTCCCAACTAAGAAAAGTGGCTTGTCATTCCCGCGCAGAAAAGTGGCTTGTCATTCCCGCGCAGGCGGGAATCCAGTGCGTCGAAAGCTGGATTCCGGCCCCCGCCTTCGCGAGGGCAGGACTGTGCGCGGGAATGACGATCCTTCCCGAATTCAAAGCCTGACAATGCACAAAGCACCCGCGGACTCACGCTCCGCTGTGGCCTCTGCGTCTCGCGCGACGTCCGTCACCGCTACGGCTTCACGACTTCCAGATTCACATCGATCGTCAGCGCGTTGTCCAGCGGAATCGCCGGGGCGGAACTCGACGGGGTAATCGTTGCCTGAACGTCGACACGGAAGAGACCGGACGCCTTCGGCCCCTTCAGTTGAGCATTCACCATTTCGATAAACGCACTGCGAACCTGATCCTGCACGGCAACGAAGTTCTGTGCATCGATGCGATACACCGAAGTCACACGATCGAAGTTTGCCGTGAACTCCGTTCCCGAGCGCACGCGCGCCGACAGTCCCAGTTGCGGTGAACTGATCACGAACGTCAGTGCCGCCGTTGCCGCGTGATTGAAGTTCCCTGGCGGAACCGCAACCTCCAGCACGAACGGCGGTGCCATGAAGCTCGTTGCCGCAGATGCGTTCAGAGCTTCGCTGTCCCCGGTGCCCGTGACGGGGACATGATACGCGACGCTCAGCCCCGGTCTCGTCCAGCGATAGCCCGGAACCACCTGAACGGAATCGTCGATCACGGGAATTTCCAGATGCTGCGACACGCCATACGGTGTCGCGATATGCACGTCGACGACATGTTGAGAATCTTCGCACCGCGTTCGCTGAGCGCACTGGAAGCGGTCCATCGTTGCCACGTCGGCAGGAATCGTCACGCGCATGACCTGCCGGCTGATGAGAGAGAAATCGACTTCGCGATTTCCGGCCAGCACCGTCGTGTCATGCACGCTGAAATTGTTGCCCACCAGAAACAGGATTGTGTCTTTGCCGGCATGGACTCCCGGCAGGCCGTAGAAGTCCAGCAGTTCCGGAGCCAGGTCCGTGATACCGGACGAGAACATTTCAAAGCCGCCCAGCGTGTTTTCGTTGGGCACGCGGGCATGCACGGTCTGCAGCGGCAGCTTCTTCGAAATCTGATCGACTCGCCGAATCAGCCGTTCAACTTCGCCGTCGCGGTACAGTCCGGCTTCCGCGGCGATGCTGCATGTTGCGTCCTGCATCAGGCGGATCTTGTGACTCATCTCCATCGTATCTTCGATGCTGGTACGTGTGTCAGACGGATTTTTCAGTCCGTGCTGGCTGAGTGGAAAATAGTTGCCGCGCACATCCAGCGTCAGATGAGTGATAAACGATGGCATCAGCACGACGGCCGTGCATTCGCGGACTCCGGGTTCGATTTCCCACGATCTGCGCAGGTCGTCCTTGTCGGGCCCGCCTCCCAGCAGATCGCGAAACAGCGTCTTTGAGTTCCCTTCAAACGGCGGCGTCTGCACGCGCGGATAGAATCGCCAGCCGAAGACATCTTTGCCGTGTCCGAATGCCGCGGCAGTGCGGTTCAGCGCGATGGTTTCCATGTCCAGTTCCAGCCGACGGACGTAGCGCGTCATGTTCTGCGCGCTGATGCGACCTCCGGCGAATGCCAGTGCCAGAGCCAGTTGCATCTCACGTCTCATGCTGAAACTATCGGCGACGTTCTGATCCTGAGCCTGCGGGTCCAGAGCAAACACATGCACCGGCCAGCGGCATTTGACGTACTCCGCAAATGCCTGCCGCGCCTGCGGATCAGGATTTGGACCGCAGAACACCAGGTCGCCCGCACAACGGCACTGGCAGCCGGGATCCCTGCTGACTCGCCGGATATCTTCGTTCAGTCGCTGATTCAGCAGCACCGATTCCACCACCACGGCCCAAGCCAGCGACGTTGTCACCGACGGCACATGCAGATCCAGATCCTGCTGCAGCGTCTTCACCTGCAACAGCCGCGAATACTGATTTGTGATTGCCACGCGGTCGTTGAACAGACTGCGAATATTCTGATGACTGTGATCGCGCAGACGCGTGCCGATTCCGTGAGCGGGACTCAAACCGTCCAGCACATACATCGGATCGCTCAGCCACCGTCCCGCCAGGTGACCGGGAACGGATACCAGGTCGTACGCTGCTTCCAGCTCTTCGTGCAGGTAAGCCCGCACATCCGACAGATGCACGGGCTGGCCTGGTGTGCTTCGCTGGCGGATGTCGTAGCTGATGCCGATCAGTTCATGCACACCGAACGCATAGATCAGTTGGGACGACGAAAGCGGTTCGCGCGAACGTCGCGAGACAGAACCGACTCCCGTGCTGAGAATCTGCGGTGCCAGCGAATAGATCGTCTGGCCGAGTTCCGCGGTGGCCATGCCGATCACTTCGGGGTTCTCGCTGAGTG
>CAZHET010000493.1:0-5000 GCA_964531585.1 uncultured Planctomycetaceae bacterium
GAATCCTCAGGGAGTCCTGATGGCCAGTGCTCACCCGGGCGCACGAGCCATCGCGCTGGCACTGAAGAACCAGGGCATCAGTGTCCGGCTGGTGGATACCAATGCACGCAACCTGCAGGCCGCTCGCATGGAAGGCCTGCCGACCCTGAATGCCAACGTGCTGTCCGAAACGGTGCTCGAAAAACTGGATCTCGGCGGCATCGGCCGACTGCTCGCTCTGACACCAAACGACGAAGTCAACAGTCTGGCAGCCGCGCGATTTACGGAACTGTTCGGCCGCAAAGAGGTCTACCGTCTGAGCGTCGGCAAGGCACGCACGCAGCGCGAAGACAAGTCTGCCGAAGTCCTGTCGGGCCGCGTGCTGTTTCGACACGACGCGACGTATCAGGAACTCGACCGCCGCTTTGCCGCAGGAGCCGTCGTGAAGGCGACGAACCTGACGGGGGAATTCGGTGTCAAAGATCTGATCGCTCGCCACGGTGAATCCATGCTGCCGATGT
Source organism: uncultured Planctomycetaceae bacterium (assembly GCA_964531585.1). GTDB lineage: Bacteria > Planctomycetota > Planctomycetia > Planctomycetales > Planctomycetaceae > JAWKUA01. The sequence continues at coordinate 501 of CAZHET010000493.1, forward strand.
TTGTGATCAGGGAAAAAAAGCAGATGACAGTCTGCACGGCCGACCTGCAGTCAACGTTCCTTCCCGGCCAGACGGTGATCGCTCTGGTCGATCCGACCAGTGCGGCACCAAAGACGAACGAATCCTGACTGGTGTTGCGACAGGAGTTCCCGATGAACGCTCGGCAGCTTGAGAAACTGGGAATCCCGAAGTACTGCTCGAAGTACGCCATCGCGGCCGTGCAGGAACTCGTGAAGCAGAAGCAGCATTCGTCCGGCGAGATCAAAGAACGTCTGAAACAGGTCGCCGAATCTCCGACGCTGTTTGTCGGCGATCCGATCATGGATGCGCTGGCGAAGGAACTGCTCAGCGACGCCGAAGTTCCCACCGGTACACGGGTCGAGTACCGCACCTGGGGTTCCAATATCGACGACGCTGCTCACAAACAGATGGACGACGCGTGTCACGTGCCGTCCGCCGTGGGTGCCGCGCTGATGCCGGATGCTCATGTGGGCTACGGTCTGCCGATCGGCGGAGTGCTTGCCCTGGAGAACGCGGTCATCCCGTACGCTGTTGGAGTGGACATTGCCTGCCGCATGAAACTGTCGGTGCTGGACATTCCCGTCGAATCGATGACGAAGCAGTTCGATCACTTCCGCAGCGCGCTGGAAAACGGGACTCGCTTCGGCGTTGGCAGCGTTCACGAGAAGCCGCAGGACCACGCGGTGCTGGATCAGGACTGGTCGGTCACGCGAATCACTAAGGACAACAAGACAAAGGCTCGCAATCAACTGGGAACATCCGGTTCGGGAAACCACTTCGTCGAATTCGGAGTCTTCACGCTCACCGAACCGGCTGCCGATCTGCCGCTGGAACCGGGGCAGTACGTGGCGCTGCTGAGTCACAGCGGAAGCCGCGGAACGGGAGCTTCGGTGTGTTCGGTGTATTCCGATATGGCGCGCCGTCGGTTGCCTCGCAAACATGAACGCTTCGGCTATCTGGCATGGCTGGACATGGACAGCGACGAAGGTCAGGAATATTGGGCCGCGATGAATCTGATGGGCGATTACGCCGCCGCAAACCACGATGTGATTCACCGGCTGGTCAGCAGGCTGCTGGGCGCGCGACTCATCACCGACATCGAAAATCATCACAACTTCGCGTGGAAGGAACGTCACGGTGACCGTGAAGTGATCGTGCACCGCAAGGGAGCGACTCCGGCGGGCGAAGGCGTGCTGGGCGTGATTCCCGGTTCGATGGCAGACCCGGCGTTCGTCGTCCGCGGAAAAGGAAACGCCGAAAGTCTGCATTCTGCGTCTCACGGAGCCGGCCGGCAGATGTCTCGCAAGGCGGCGAAGGACAGGTTCAACTTCAGTTCCATCAAACGCACTCTGGAAAAGCGCGGCGTGCGAGTGTTGTCTGCCGGAGCCGACGAGGTGCCGGGAGTCTACAAGAACATCGAACAGGTGATGGCCGAACAGTCCGATCTGGTAGACGTGGTGGCGCGCTTCGACCCGAAGATCGTAAAAATGTGCGGCGACGGCAGCCGCGCGGAAGACTGACACCGCCGGCGAAGCCGCCCGGGGTTTGTTGGTTCCCCTGCTGATCCGCGGCGCCGGGAAGGGCGGTCCAGGCGGCGGGGAAATCACTGCTGCGTCGTGCTCAGTTGTCTGAGCAGCTGCCGGATATCGGGTCGCGTCGGATCGATGGCAGCGGCGCGTTCCAGATGCGGCAGCGCTTCGTCAGGGCGGTTCAGTTTCAGCAGGACCTGTCCCAGATCGAACTGAATCTGTGCCAGAAACGGTTCGATTTCGGCCGCGCGAGTCCAGTAGTCCAGCGCTTCGGCAAACTGCCCGCTGACCCAGGCCTGTCGACCGAGCACTCCGAAACCGCCGGCGCTGTTTGGATCCAGCCTTGCAGCAGACAGCAGATGTTCGGTGGCGTCAGCGCGCCGACCGGACATGGCGAAGATCGTGCCCAGCTTCAGGTGAGCTTCCGCGTCGTTCGGCCGCACTTTCAGGATTTCCTGCAGCACACCAACGGCGTCATTCATGCGGTTTTCGGAGATCAGATGCAGGGCGTGTGCCCAGTCGTCATACAGCGCGGACTGAATCGCAACCAGTTCAGCGAGCGATTCCCGCAGCTCGGGCGAATCCTCCACGGCGATCGCTTCGCGAACATCGCCGATGGCTGCCAGGTAGCGTTGTTCCTGCCGGTGCGTTTCTGCTTCCGCCATCCAGTGGTCTCGCAGCCGCTGCTGCAGCGCCGCAGCGTCTTCGGAAAGCGCGGAGCCATCAAGTGCGGAGCCGGCGGTGCTTGATCGGTGCCACTTCAGCAGCACTTCGTCTCGCGCGACGGGATCAACGGCGATGCGATGCCTGGAACGCGATGTCGCCGGCACGAAGTTGTCATCCCCCATATCGAACTTGACGTTGATCTTCAGGCGGCGAGCCATGTGGCAATCGGTGCAGCGGTCGCGAAGTTCGGCGGGAAGCGCAGCCTGTTCGCCGCAGTCGTGAGGCTCGTGGCACTGCCGGCAGGAATGCGCCTGTGACCTCGACGGCAGCTCATTGTGGTGAGGATCGTGGCAGGTGATGCAGGTCATGTCAGGGCTCTGCTGAAAGCATGCGCTCTGCCGCAGATGCTGTATCTGGTTCGCCACGTGGTCGTCTTCCGGGTGAGCGATCAGCTGCGTGATGTAGTACTCGTCCAGCGGTTCGCCCGGAACATACGAATACGGTGCTTTGCGATGCGTCACGGCGTTGCTGTGACACTGCGTGCAGACTTCGATCAGCCGTTCGCGTTCCAGAGCACTCGGCAGAATGATGGCTTCGGCGAAGTCTGCCTGCGGGTGGGCTTCATGCCATGCGATGTGTTCGCGAGCCGGGCCGTGACAGTTTTCGCAGTTGACTCCCAGAATGGCCGTATCGCGACGGTAGTGATTTTCGGTGCCGGGCTGATAGTCCACCCAGGTGCTGTGACATTCCAGACATCGCACGGTCAGCGAACGGGAAAAATCGCCGCTGCCGTACCTGTGCAGAAAATGGCTGGCTCCCAGACGGCTGAGCGGCCACAGCCACGCGATTGGAAGTTCGTGCAGCCGTTCGTCATCGTCCCACGCCAGATAGATGTCGTCCGTTTTGCCGGCTCCGTAGACCAGGTCAATCCGCGTTGACGTGACCTGTTCACCGGCGGGAGTGTCCCGAATGGTGGTCTGGAAGAAGCCGTCGCCGATCTGTTGCAGTTGAAACCGAGTGCCGGGAAATCTGGCGGTAAACGTGGCGTTCGCGTCGTTGAACGCCGACGGCACATCCTCCGCAACGGGAACGCGGCAGGTGCGGAAATGGTTCGTCTGTTTGAATTCCGCGACTCGCGATTCGTGGCACGGGATGCAACTGTCAACGCCGACGTAACCGGGGTTACTGCTGGTGCCGCCAGCCGTCGTTGTGCGTGGTGCCGTCGTTGTCGATCGGGGAGGAGTCGTGGGTGGCTGCTGCGCGGCGCGGTCAAGGAACCAGCCGACAAGCGTCAACGCCAGGACAGCGACACCGCTGACGGCAAGCCAGCGTGGAATTCCGCGAGACGGAGCGTCAGGACTGTGTTGTGGAGATTCCGGCGGCATGGACAGGCTACAGGGGCGTGTAAAAACGTGGTCGACACGAGGCGTGCAGACGGATTCGGAAGTTGACAGTGTGCCAGAATTTCACGACGACACCAGCCGCACGCACTTCAATCCGCTAGACTCCCGGTCGTATGCGCGAGACGGAGGATACGTCCGGCGAACGAAATTTTTTGGGCCGTGCCACGCGGATAATACCGTACGCGGTCCTCCCTGAGCCGTTTAACCCGTGGCCGCAAGGCCAGGTCGTCTGACCCGTGGCCGCAAGGCCAGGTCGTCTGCCCCATGGCCGCAAGGTCTCGGCGTGCATATCGCCTGGCCGTTCGGCCACGGGTTGAACGGACACAGCAGCATCGAAGACCAAACCAGCATGGCCGAACTGACTCATTTTGACGAACACGGAGCCAGCCGCATGGTGGACGTCAGCGGCAAGCCCGTCACCACCCGCGTGGCTCGTGCGGAAGGTTTTGTGTTAATGAAGCCGGAGACTCTGCGGATCATTCGGCAGAAGGGAATTTCCAAAGGCGACGTTCTGGAAGTGGCTCGGCTGGCCGGGATCATGGCCACGAAACGCACAGACGACCTGATACCGTTGTGTCATTCGCTGGGACTGGACAGTGCGACGCTGGATTTTTCGTTCCCGGACGACTGTCGGTTGCGACTGGAATCCAGAGTCACGGTGACTGGACGGACGGGCGTGGAAATGGAGGCTCTGACGGCCGTCAGCGTTGCCGCTCTGACAGTTTACGACATGTGCAAAGCGATTGACCGCGAGATGGAAATCACCAACATCCGGTTGCTCGAAAAATCGGGTGGCCGCAGCGGCCACTTTTTACGGTCCGGCGACGCTCATGGAGAACCGGCTCATGGAGAACCGGCTCAGTGAGAACCGGCGAATACGG
>CAZHET010000494.1:0-4995 GCA_964531585.1 uncultured Planctomycetaceae bacterium
TCAGCGGAAACACCTGTTGCTGGCAGGTTCGCAGTGAAGACGCAGGCCGGGCACTAACGTGCTGGAAACAGTGGTACAACGCCGATCCGCTGTTCCGCCGAGGCGACCATCGGCTGCTGAGCACCGCATGGAGCCACCATCTGGTGGAACGTCCGGAAAACGAACTGACAGGCGTTGGCTTCCTGTGGGGCGGTTACCATCGCAGTCACGGACAGTTCATGGACGGCCCCGGTTCATTCATCGTGCATCGCCCCGATCACTGGATCTTTGCCGGGACAAATCTGAAGCAGGATGATCGCTTCGGCAGCAAGGACACGATCGTCGGCTACGAATGCGATGGCTGCGAAATGAAATGGGAAAACGGCCTTCCCTTTCCCACTCACAGCGACGGGACTCCGGAAGGATTTACAATTCTGGGAAGCTGCCCCGCAAAGTGGGAACCGGGCGACTGCTACTGGTACGACAGATTCCCGAAGGATCGTGTCGGCGCGGCGGTCTTTGGGACCTACAGCAAAGGCGGCACCGTTGTAACCACGGGAACCACAGACTGGGCTCACGGCCTGGCGGGCGACGATCCGGCAGTGGTTCGTATCACGCGAAACATTCTCGACCGGCTTGGCAAATAGACGGACACGCACGTGCCGCAGTGCTCGTCATGCAGTGGCGAACGAGCCCTGCCTCGTGTCCCAACCGACGCTTCCCGACGCCACGTTCGTCTGAACAATGGGTCCCCGGCTCTGGCAATTCTCGTTGCAGAAGCACTTTCAATTCAAGCCGCGTGACGCTGCCACGTGCTGACGGCGTCAGGCGCAGAATTCCGGCGTCAGTTTGTCAGATAGGCAGGTACGCCGGACTCGGTGGTGGGAGTACCGGTGAGCTGGAACCTGCGGCGGTAAATGTCCTGGCCGGAGCTTCTTAGGACGATTTCGTACTGGCCAGGGATCAACCGGTTGCCAATATAGTATTCAAAATTCGCCCGCAGCATCTCGCGGGTCACAAACTGGCCAAAGCGTTCGATGATTCGCTGCTGGTCGTCTTCCAGAACACATTCCACCCACATATCCTCGTGGGGAGGATTCAGGTTGCACTGTGCAAGAATACGTTCGCCAAATGTGAACTCGCTGCGGCGGTTCGCCAGTTGCCCGCCGATCGACAGACTGCCCAGGTCGAAGGAAAAGAATTTGTCTTTTTCCCGCAACGGCCTCTTGTCGCTGATCTTCGGCAGTGCTTCTTCTCGGGGAATCATCGCAAGCGGCAGCGGTCCCTCGATACGCCGTTCGCCGTACAGGTCCAGACGGTATTCCGCTTCGGTGCCGGCAATCGCCGACACGCAGACCAGAAGTGTCCACGCCACGGCCGGCGGAACGGGAGTCGGCATGCGGTCCGCCAGACCGTTGACCCCGCGCGAGACGGCTGTTCGCAGCGTCCGGATTACTGTCAGCCGTCGCAGCCAGCGGCGAACCCTGACCACATCGTGTTCTCTGACGAAGGCCAGATAGCCACTGATGCAAATCGCCGGAAACACCCACAGGCCAAGCAGCAACCAGGTGCCCAGATGGAAGGTTGCACCGACACCCAGAATGACCAGGCGGGCTTTCCCTTTCCAGACAAGAAAGGCAAACACGATTTCCCAGACGACCGTGATATAGGCGCTGATCAGCAGCAGCGGAGACCACATCGCCATCATTTCCCCAAGGGGATTTTCGTAGTTCCAGTTGCTCAGCATCCAGTACCGCATCTGTTCGCCGCTGAAAAAAGCATCTGTCTGGATTTTGGTAATCCCGGCACCAAAATACATGTAGGCAAAGACAAGCTGCATCATGCAGGCCGGCCAGACCGGAAACTTTGGAGGAATCACGTTGGCATGGCCACCCTGTTGCCGGCGTTTCAGGAATGCATCCACCGACCAGACAGCGCCGGCATTGGACAGGGTCAGCATGAGCAGCAGGTGAGTCGCCAGGACGGAATACTTCGTCAGCGTTCCGATCGTGTCCAGGAAATTGAAGTAGAAATACAACAGCGTACCAATCGCGAGCGACAGTCGAGTCTTCCAGCCGGCTACTCCGCTCAGCAGGCAGACGATCATGATGGAATACAGCGCGACGGCAATGGCAGGCGGAGCCACAGGCAGCCAGGCTCCCACGCCGTAGCTTTCTGACAACTGAACGCTGGTGCCTTCGGTGGAATACAGCTCACGGACTCGCGACCAGCGAGCCACCATTGGAATCAGAGCGGCCAGCGGCAGGAAAATTCTGACCAACGCGGCGCCGTAGGGCACTTCTTCAGTGAAAAAAAAGGCTCGCACACGCGCGGTGAAAGAATCGGAATCGGACTTCATGACATTCCTCCGTGAACGGCCGGGAATGGCCGGGAAAGACTCAGCACACCGAACGAGTCAGTTCGTCGAAATGTTGCCTGCTGAAACACTGCCGAACGACGCGGAACTGCTGCCTGCGGTCATTGGCTGGAACAACGTGCTGTATGTCGACGAAGCCTGCTGCAGTTCCTTGCGCAGCCGCGGGTTGTCGGCGATGGAATTGAGCGTCTGCTGCGTTTGCCAGTTGGGATAGGCCACCAGCTGTGTTCCTTTGGCATTGAAAACAGCCCGGACATGATAGTACGACTGTTTGTCGGGCGGCTGCTGGTAGTAGTGATCCCACAGTCTCGGTGGCAAATTGTACTGCTTGGGCCAGATCTCTTCGGAGACAAAGACGCGATCGATCGGCTCATGAGACGTTCGCTTCAGCACGTTAACAATATGCCGTGACAGCAGAGCATTACCAACGTCATAGTGAATGCGATCGGTGCTGCCAAATGGCTGAAATGGCCCCCACGGCTCGCGCACTTCATAGTACTGCCCGCTGGCACCTTCCGCGATGATGTGAGTGCGGTCGTCGTACGCGCTCCACCCGCAGAACATATCCCACACGACGTAGTGCATGACGGGATTGCCGCAGATGCCGACTTTCAAAGCGTGGGCCACAATGCCCCAGGAAAGCCAGCCGACGTAGCAGGCTATGAACAAACCGGTCGCAGCAGTTTTCAGACGATTCATGCCATGCCCTCCGTGGCTGGTACTTCGTCAGGAAGGAACTCCAGCAGGCACCACAGTGCAAAAACCAGCACTTTGGCGACCCCGCACTCGGAAATCTGTCGGTTTCGGCGATTCTGGTCAAGATCGGTCTGGGGCGGAAGCAGCGAGTTGACGGTGTTCGCAGTGAGATCGCTGGCCGTTTCGTGCTGAGCAAGCCACGGCTGACGAAAGGCCGTCGATGCCTTGTGCACGAGTCAAAGGTGAACGGTTCGGGCTGTGAGTTCATTTCTGGTCTTGCGCGAACCTCGTGACGCCGTTGGTCTCATGGGAACGGACACGTCGCTCACGGTCCGTGAAGATCTGGCCCCGCTGATGGAAGTCATCATCTGGCCGCGAAATGGGAGGGCGGTGCGCCTGCCGAGCCGGTGCGGCGTTGGGCGTTCTTTGGCACACGCGGCTCCGCTGGAGCTTCGCCCTCCCGGTTGCAAGCGGCGTTGAAGGCGGCTGGCGGGACCGACCGGTGTTGTCACGGAAACTGCTGCATCGCAGCGAGGATGGTTTCCGGCGACGCCATGCGACCTGCTCCGATTTGTCCGCAGCTGAGCCATCCATCTTCCGGGTCGATGATCTTTACGCCGTCAGACTTCAACTGTTCAACATTTCGCTGCACCGATGGCTTGGCCCACATGTCGCAGTTCATCGCCGGAGCCAGAAACACGGGGGCGGTGGTCACCAGCACGATCGTCGAGAGCAGGTCGTCCGCGAATCCGTGAGCCAGACGTGCTATTGCCTGAGCGGTCGCGGGAGCGATCACGACCAGTTCCGCCCGCTGAGCCAGGCCGATGTGTTCTCCCCGGAAATGCTCATTCACCTGAAACGGGTCGCAGTTCACGGGCCTTCCCGTGAGCGCTTCGAACGTCGTCGCGCCGATAAACCGGTGAGCAGATTCCGTCATCACCACGGACACACAAGCGCCCTGCTGCACGAGTTTGCTGCACAGATCGGCGGCCTTGTAGGCAGCAATGCCGCCGGTGACACCCAGCAGAATTTCTCGGTTTGCGAATGTGGACATGGACGAAAGTTTCGCACGCCGCAGGTCTGTTGGCAACACGCAGAGGAAAGGTCGAACCTGCAGTGACCGCATGTCGCCCCTGTAACATCGCGATCCAGACTCGTCAGGCCGGGCGTCTCACCTGCGGAAGTGCCGGATGCACGGGAATGTCGGTGAACGTCACGTCCACAGCTTGCCTCGCCCCTGGTCGAGCGTTAGATTCCGAAGCCCCCAGCAACATTCAGGCATGGATGAATTTGTGGTTGAGTACCGTACTTTTCACAACGCCGATCCGCCAAAAATTCTGCGACTGTGGCACGCCAGCAACCTCGGCCCAAGTGCCGCAGAAGGCTTCCCCTGCGACGTGCTCGAACTGTTTGTATTCTCGCAGCCGTTCTTTGATCGTCGCGGCTGTATTCTGGCGGTCGACGATGGACGAGTGGTCGGGTTTGTTCACGGCGGATTCGCTGCCAGCCACGCAGGAGATGCTCTGGACTATCACAAAGGCGTTATCGCCGCGCTGGTGGTTCATCCGGATTTCCGCCGCCGCGGGATCGCGACAGAACTCATTCGCCGGGCGGAAACCTACCTTCAGCAGAAAGGGGCGACGGAAGTCATCGCGGGCGGCGGGGCCGACGGCAATGGCTTCTATGTGGGCATCTACGGCGGGCTGGAACCGTCGGGTTTTGCCGAATCCGCCGCACCGTGGGCTCAGTTGTTCACGAAGTTGGGCTATGAAGCGACTCCGCCGGTGATCGTGCTGCACCGCGATCTCAACAAGGGGCGAGATCCCGTCAGTGCCCGCCTGATCCGCCATCGTCGCCGGCTGAATCTCGTCATCACAGACCGGATTCCTGGGCTGAACTGGTGGTGGTACACCCGTTTCGGTCATCTGGACGCGATTCAGTTC
>CAZHET010000495.1:0-4992 GCA_964531585.1 uncultured Planctomycetaceae bacterium
CCATCTTCTCCCCCCGTGGGGGGAGAAGAGCGGACTGTGGCGACTTCCGCGACGGTCTTCGCGGCCTGATACGCTTCGTCAAACCGGAGCGCCTGCAGCAACGTTGACGGTAGAGCGGCGTCGTTCGCGGCCTGTTGTTCTTCAACCTGAGCATCCAGCTTCGCGTAGTGTGCATCGTCAAAGACCGTCCATTCGCCGTTGGCCCACATGTCCATGTGCCAGACTCGTTCCTTCACCACCAGCCACTCACCGTCGCGCTGTTCGAAGTCGAACCACTGTCCAAAACGAAATTTCATGTCTTCAAACTTCTGAATCGACACCCATTGGATGCGAGCTTTGTCGCTGTCGGGCTCGTGGTCGAACGTGATCTGATCCCAGATCAGATGAATGGCCGGCGGTGGATTGAAGGTGCTGAAGATGGCGTTCAGCTTCATATATTCAGTGCGATTGAATGTGCGATCGTACTGATCCGGTTCCGGATTGCGGCCCTGTACGCCGACCAGGTCTTCAGCCTTATCGGCCGCCCACTTCTGCATATTTCGGCCGTACCAATAGGCCTTGTCGGAGGTGATCAGCTTCTGCACAAGCTGCTCCTGAAGGGGATCGATCGTCACCGGAACCTTTGCTTCCAGTTCTGCACGAAGCTGCGTCAACCCGTCGGACTGCCAGCCGGTGTGGCACAAATCCAGCAGTCGGCGATGTTCTGCTTCGGCATCCGCCTGCTGGCCCAGGGCATGCAACGTGAGTGCTCGACCGGCGCTCACCAGCGGCAAAACATGGCCGTCAACTTCCTGACACTTTTCCACCGCCAGGTCGAAACGTTGCAGAGCGTCGTCCAGCCGACCGGCTCGCAGAAATGCCAAACCCACCTTCGACCACTGCCACCATTCTCCCTGCACTCGATTGATGTAATAGTCGGCCTGGCGAGCGGCAACATTGTACTCACGTTCGGTGGCATCGGTCCGCGTGGCGACTTTGGTCATCGCGTCAAGAACATCCTCGCGGGCACCGGCATTCGCAGCCGTGAGCCCGTCCAGAAATGTTTTGGCAGAACGTTGTTCGGCGGCGTTCGTGAATTGTTGAGCAATCTCTTCCTCGACCAGTTCGGGGATCAGCAGTTCAGTCAGCCAGTCGTTTACCTGTTTGCGAATCCGCAATTCCGATTCCGCAGACTTCGGAATTTTCACGACCAGATTATCAAACGCGATCTCATCACCAACGTTCGACCACGACCCGCCCAGAGACAGAACATCCGCTTCGATGGTGGTCACGTTGACATGTTCCAGCAACTGGTCATTCACCCAGAACTTCAGATCTTCGTTGTTGCGCAGAACTCGAAATCGATACGCCGTGCCTGGCTGCATTGCGAATTTCTGCCGCGTGCCCAGCAGCTTCATTTCGCCGGTGCCGCGGGATGTGAGAACGCTGGATCCCTGAAAGCCAAACGGCTGGTCGATGACACTGACAAACGGATTGATCATTTGCTGAGTGCGAGAATTCGTCAGCACCACCTGAGCCAGCAGTGGCTGCATGGGAATGACATCTACCGCGACGTCAACCTGTTTCGGCAGCGGCATGCCCTTTAAGGCGATGTAGGCGGCCGGGAAGGTTGTGCCGCCGGTCGGCAACGGTCGCAGAACTCCGGTCAGCCGACCGTTTTCGATTCGCCATTGCGGGCTGCCGGCAGCATCGGTGCTGCCGGCATCTGCCTCACCGATCAGCCGCTGCAGTGTGTCGCCAAGCCACGACGGTCCCGGCTCAGCGCGTTCAAAGTCGTCTTCGAAGTATGTGAGCCATTCATCTTCGGCCATCAGATTCGGTCCGCCAATCAACTCGCGAAGAATCAGTGACCCGTCGCGAGACACCGATGCGATCGTGCGTCCGTCGTCGCTCCAGTCGGCCCCCATCGCCGACAGTCGATGATCGCGGAACGTCAGCAGTTCACGCATGGTGTTCAGGTTCCAGATCTTGACGGTGTCGTCTTCGCTGCTGGAAACCAATCGAGTGCCATCGGGATGGAAATCCAGATCGACGCAGTACACACCGTGGCCCTTGAGTTCGCCCACAGACTTCTGTTCACGCCAGTTCCAGATGCCGATGATTCCGTCAATATTGGACGTCGCGACCAGATCGTCTACGCCAACCGCAATGCGAAAAACGCCTTTCCCATTGGCCTTCCAGCTTGCCTGCTGCTCTCCGGTTTCGACGCTCCAGACGGCTATGGTGCCGCCGGGTTGAGTCGACGTGATGAGGTGTTTTCCGTCGGGAGAAAATGCAACGTCCGAAAACCGTTCGCCCGTGATTTCCTGATCGTGCAGAAGTTCACATTCGGGAAACGAATAGAGCCTCAGGCGACCATAATTCAGATTTCCGAAAACGACAGCCAGGCGATCGTTGTTGCTGTTCAATGTCGCAGCGCTCAACATGCAGGCGATGCCGTCAATTTCTTTTGCCCTGGTTTTGGTGGTCAGATCCCACACCGTGACGGAGCCCTGAGTCACCGCGTCGCCCGCTCCTCCGGACGCCACAATCAGCAGTCGGCTGTCTTTGGAAAACGAAACCGTGTGCAGGTAACCCGGCGCTGTTGGAAAGCTCGCATATACTTCGGCATCGACTTTTGACCAGACGCAGATCTGCTGGTCACCCTGAGCATTTCCCATCGCTGTGGTTGCCACAAAGCGACTGTCTGGGCTGATGGCGACATCGTACAAAGGCCCCTTGTGGCCATAGAAAATCTGCGACTCCATGCCGGCTTCGTGTCCCAGATGAATTGCTCGTTCTTCGGCCAGAACGTCAGCGACATGCGGAGCTTTTGCCATGCGATGTGCGATATCCCAGACACGCACACTTCCGTCCGCAGACGACGTGGCCAGTTGTGTGCCGTCGGGATGGAAGTCAATGTCGGTGATGGACTGAGAATGCCCGCGGACAATCAGAACCTGTTCGCCGGTTTCGACATCAAACATTCTGACGGTATGATCCTGCGAACCACTGGCCAGCAATTTGCTGTCGCGACTGAATTGCACTGCCGTCGCGCCGCTGCGGTGAGCTCGAAAGGTCTGCAGTCGTCGCCCGGATTCAATCTCGGTCAGACTCACCGCGCCCGTTCCGTCAGCAACCGCCAGCAGGCGACCGTCCGGGCTGAATTTGGCGTCGCTGATTTTCATCGCATGCCCCGTCACCTTCAAATCGATCTCACCCGTTTGAGCGTTGTGGACATGAACCGTGGTGTGATCAGCGCCGACGATCTGAGTCGCGTCCGGCGAGAATTCATGACCACTGGCGGACAGAATCTTCGCTTCACCACGGCTCAGTTCTTCGCCGCTGGCAACGTCATACGTCACGACGGTCCCGTCGACGAACACAACCGCCAGCTTGCGGTCGTTGTCAAACAAACGTCCATCGCTGACACGAGTGCCCGAGCTTCCAAACGGCCGGACTTTGCCTGTCTCCATGTGAACGTACGCGGCTGTATCTGCATTCAGAACCAGCACGTGCTGGTTGTCGGCTGCAAAGTCAACGCCAATCAGCTGGTTGACCTGCTTGGTTTTCGTTTCCAGGCCGGTCTCCAGGTCCCACAGGCGCAGTTCGTTGTCACTGGTACCTCGAGTCACAAGCTGACGGCCATCGGGAGAAAACTGCACGCTGGCAGGAATGGCATGAGCTGACAGCAGACGGTGTTCGCTGCGAGTCAGCCCGTCAAGGTAATCCCATTCCCAGTTGCGCTGATCATCCGGGCACGACATCAGCAGTTGGCGCGTGCGTTCGGGATTGTTGTCCAGCCATTCTCGATGAGCGAGGGCGATTCGCGTCGAATACAATAGCCCGGCCGTGTTTGCCTGTTCGCGTTCAACGGCCTCGCGAGCGGCTTCGGCTTCCGTCTTCGCTGCTTCTGCCTGAGTTCTCGCAAGTTCTGCTTCTTTGCGACGAACTTCCGCGTCGTCGCGAGCCACCACCGCCTGTTCCTTCAGCCGCGCCTGTTCGCTCGCAATCTGCGCCTGTCGAGCTGCGATGAACGGAGTACTTAGAAACAGAAAAGCGATCACCGTGACCAGGCCCGCCAACGCCGGATTACGTTTACGCCACCGCCATGCTCGTTCAATGCGACCGACCGGCCGAGCGACAATGGGTTCGCCGTTCAGGTAGCGCTGAAGTTCTTCTTTCAGCTCGCGCGCGGAGCCGTAGCGCTTGCCGGCGGATTTCTCCAGGCACTTCAAACAAATGGTCTGCAGGTCGCGGTCGATCGAAGGATTCAACTGCCGAGGCGGAACGGGTTCCTGTTCCATCACCTGCATCAGCGTATCCAGCGGATTGGATGACTGAAACGGCGGCCTGCCGGTGACCATTGCGTACAGGATGGCTCCCAGAGAATACACGTCGGCGGGCGGCCCGATGTTGTCGGTTGCCCCCGACGCCTGTTCGGGCGGCATGTAGCCTGGCGTGCCCATAACGGCACCGGTGCGAGTCAGATTGCTGTCCTTCTGAACCTGTTTGGCCAGGCCGAAGTCGGTGATCCGCGGCTGTCCGTGAACGTCGAGAAGAACATTCGCTGGTTTCAGGTCACGATGGATCACGCCGTTATCGTGAGCGTAGGCAATGGCTTCTGCGATCTGGACGGACAGTTCGGCCGCGCGCCGCGCGTCTACAACGCCGCCGGCGATTTCGTCCTGCAGGCTGTTGCCTTCGACGTATCCCATTGAAAAATAATGCTGGCCCTCGTGTTCTCCAATCTCGTAGATCGGCACGATGCCGCGGTGGTCCAGGTTGGCGGCCGCTTCGGCTTCGGTCTTGAAGCGGCTGATTTCTTCGTGCCCGGCCAGATTCCCGGACAGAATCATCTTCAGCGCGACGATGCGATTCAGGCTGACCTGTCGCGCCTTGAAGACGACTCCCATGCCGCCGCGAGCAATCTCGGACAGCAATTCGTACTCGCCGAAGTAGCGAACGGTGCTGCCAACCGCAGTCTCGGTCACGGGCAGCGTCGCCGGGCTC
>CAZHET010000496.1:0-3183 GCA_964531585.1 uncultured Planctomycetaceae bacterium
ACGGCAAATAATTTTGCTGCCGCCTCGGATTTCGACACTTCTGGGGAAGTCGGGCCAGCGCCCGGAAGACCTTTTCCACCGGAGCGTGAATTGTCCGTGACACGGCGATGATGTACTCACGCGGGCCGGAGGAGGCCAGTCCGAGGGCTCCGAACACCAGACACGCCAGAATCCCGGCGGACCACATCCACCACAGGTGAGGAATCATGGCCAGCCCGGCGATCGTCGCAACCGTGAAGAAGGCCCAGACGATTCCACCCACATCTACCGCGCCGCGCGGCTGGCAGCTCGCGGCTGGGACGTCCACGAATCTGATCGCCAATGCAGCAACAGGCTGGGTCTCTGAGCCGGCCCTACCCAGAGGCTCCGTCGACGGCTTCCTCTGCAACACCACCGCAAGTGGCACAAGGGAAGGGCGGACCGCGAGCGATCTGGCCAGAAGGAGGACCGCAGCATGCTGACAGGAGGCCTTGCCTGGACGTCAGAGAGTCTGGCGAACAAGGAGGGGGGGGGCCAGTCTGTGCCCAGCTTCGGTTTTTGGGTAGCTGAACGAACCGGCTCGGCATCAACCTTCAGGCAGCCTGAGCGACACCGGAACTGGCCTCAGAAAAACAGCGTTGCGCTGGGTACGCCTGGTTGCCCGAGTACCACTCGCGACCGGGCAACCGCAGAATTCCACGGGAATTCTGGAAACAGCGCGACAAAGCCAAGGCGACAAGCGCCTTGACCAGGTAAGGGCAGCATCACGGAGAACTGACCCTGGCCATGAAATGAATGCAGTTTGTTCAGTTCTGGTCGTTGCGACCGAGCACATTGTCGCCATATGGAAAGTACGCCGATGCGAATGTCTCCAACTCGAAAACGGTCTCGGCTTGAAGCGGTTGCTTCAACAATTATCTGGCTTTACCTGGCGAATTTCGGGATGTCGGTGGAACAGGCGTCTGAGACCGGCCGTGCACTGTCCACGGACGCACTTGCAGCATTGGTGCAGCAGGTTCCTGAAGCCGGAGACGTATCAATTTCCGATAACCTGGTCGTTTTCACCGCCCGAGGCGTGAAGATGTGCCTGGTCGGCGACGACGAATCACTGCACCTCGCCACGGGCTTCGCGATGGAGACGACGCTCGAACACGTCAACCAATGGAATGCAAGAACACGATTCGTCAAGGCATATGTCAAGATGGATTCGACCGTCTGGCTGGAATCGGATTTGCCGATTACACCCCGGTCTGCCGAGGATCTTGTGCCGAACTGGATTCGACACTTCATCGTTGGTGTCGGTCAGTACTTGGAGTTTGAGAGTGGACACCAGGCACTGCGACCAACTTTGAGTCCCGATCATTCACAGGTAGGAAATCGGACAGCGGCCGCCTGGCGTGCGATGAAGCGGACAGACAACGAACATGACCGGCTCGCGCGAGAAGACGCACTTGAGTGCTTCGAAGCGATGCGAAAGTCGTATGGTGAGATCGAACTTGCAGGTACCGACGAGGAGTTAGCAGGTCTCGTTCGATCGTACCGTGCTGTGTTTCTCGAATTCGCCAACATCCACAGGGCATGGCGGACGGAACGAGTGCCTCACGAGCGAACGCTGAGCGCCGCTCAAGTGCCGGAAGACCTTGGCGAGGCGTTTCTGCAGGGAGTGGGCCGCGGGATTCTGTCTAACCTGCTTGATGAAATCGACAAGAAGTATCGCGGTCAACTCGATGCCCTGGGAACCCGATTCAGCGCCCTGCAGCGGACAGAAGAGGCACTTGAGGAAGTCCTTGAGTCGCGCCATTCCATTCAACTGTGACGCGAACCGGCCGGTGATCGTCACGGCGAGCGGCGATGACGTGCAGTGCGCCGAAACATGCAGGGATTATGAACATCACCCCGTGAGGGTTGCATACGTGGGGTAGAGATTGAAGAATTGGGAGTTTCCTGGGACAAGAATTTTGGGGGAAGCGCCTATAGAGACGGGAGGGGGACTCGCGCCTATGGAGACTGCGGGAGTGGGTCAAGCGCCTTCTGCGACGTCCGGAGCGGCGTTGGGGGGGGACCGCGTTGGTGGTGTGGTTTTGAGTTCCGGCAACAAGTGAGGTGTCATCGTGGGCGGGCAGGTATCTGAGGTGACGAAGGATTTTCTGCGGGCGTTTGCCAAGGGGCAGCTTGACGAAGCCACCGAAGACAAGATCGTCGCTCTGCTGGAGGAGCGGCCGGAACTGCAGGCTCAGGTGGCAGCGGTCTCGACCGATGACGTGCTGTCCAAGATGAAGGCTTACAGCCAGGTCGTGGCCGCCCGGTCGCTGTCGAGTCAGGTCGGCCTTGACCAGTCAACGCAGCTGAGGGCGGCGGGTGACACGGCGGAAGATCCCGCCATCGATCTGCCTTCCGAACTGTCGGAGCTGACCGACTTCCGCCTGATCCGCGAGATCGGCCGCGGCGGCATGGGAGTCGTCTATCTGGCCGAACATGTGCTGACCCGGCGCAGGGAAGTGCTGAAGGTTCTGAACGAGCGGCTGATGGGAAACGCGGAGGCTCGCAAGCGGTTTGAACAGGAAATTCTGTGCATCGCCAGTCTGGACCATGAAGCCATCGTCCGCTGTTACACGGTCAAGATGCTCAGCCGGGCCATCGTGCTGTGCATGGAATATGTGGCGGGAACCAGCCTGCATGAGTTCATGGCGGCCAACGGCCGGCTGCCGGTTCACGTGGCCTGCCGGATCGCAACGGAAGTCTGCGGCGGACTGCAGCACGCGATGGACCGTGGTCTGGTGCATCGGGACATCAAGCCATCCAACATCATGCTGTACAAGTCGGACGGGCGGGTGCGTGCCAAGCTGCTGGACTTCGGGCTGGCTCGTCAGGGGCTGTCGGGAAGTGAGCGGACTCCTGGTCTGACGGATGACGGCACACTGCTGGGCACGCTGGAATACATTGCTCCGGAACAAAGCATGAACGCGGCGTCGGCCGACATCCGTTCGGACATTTACAGTCTGGGCTGCACGCTGTACCACATGCTGACGGGTCATCCGCCGTTTTCCGGAACGACGGGCGAACTGATCATGGCCCATTCACAGACGATTCCGCCGACGGTGAACCTGGTGCGTCCGGAAGTTCCTGTGGAACTGGGGGACGTTGTGGGAAAGATGCTGGCGAAGCAGCCCCCGCGACGCAACGCCGTTAAGAGTTTATTTTCGT
>CAZHET010000496.1:3193-4983 GCA_964531585.1 uncultured Planctomycetaceae bacterium
GAGCGTGTTTTCCGGGGGAAAAACTCTTAACGGCGTTGCCCGCGACGGTTTCAGACTCCGAAGGACGTATCACGGGCGCTCGCTCCGTTCGTATCGCGGAAAGTGAAGGACGTGTCCCCGGCGTCGATCAGTTCCAAGGCTGCTCCCGACACGAACGGCCCGTCGGCCGCGGCGGCTCACGATACGTCCGTGGAACTGCGCCGAGTTAAGGGGCGATCCGCACAATCTGTCAGCGCAGCGGCGGGAGCGGTCGCGGGTGAGCTCCCGCACATCAAGAGCAGCGAACGCCCGAAGACTGTCATTGCCGAACGACGTCGCGGGACGAAACCCGCTCGGACATTGCTGGAACGCTTTCCGCCGTGGGCGATAGCCTCGTGTGGCGTGGGAATGCTGCTGGTCAGCCTGCTGGTGGCCGGCGTCCTGAAAGTTCGCACGCCGAACGGCACGATCGTCATCGAAAACCTGCCCGACGACGCCGAAGTGCTGGTCGACGGCAGCCAGGTGGACGTCACCTGGAACAACCAGCACGCCACCATCACCACAGTCGCCGGTGAACACCAGGTCCAGGTCAAACACAACGGCACCACCGTCATCGGCGAAAAAGTCACCGTCAGGCAGAATCAGCCCACAGAGCTCGTTGTCAGCTTTGCCAGCGTGGCCACTACTTCAACTGACGGCCCCAATCCGACATCCTCAGAGAACGCCCCTGCATCGGCTACTGTTGCCAATGTGTCGACTCAGGGTACGTGGGCGCAGATCTGGGATGGCAACAACATGGATGCGTTCACCTTGCCATCCGGCACGGTGGATCTTGCCGATGACGACGGAGTTCTGGTGGCGACCTTTGGTGACGGACATTGGCCGGCGCTGGTCACAAAGCAGGCCGATTTTCGAAACTTCCACCTTCGGCTGCGACTGTCCATTGATGGCACGTCGAATGGAAATCATCGGAACATTCATTGGTTTCTCAGAGGAAATATCACGAGTACGGCGTGGAGAGGAAGTCGGTTTGACCTGGGAGGCGTCGGCGCAAACCGTCAGACGACATTCGGTGCTGGAAAATTTGTTCTGCACCTGGGCAGTCCCTTCGCGTCGCGCGAAGACATGATTGAAGTCGAGAAGGGAAGTGAGTTGGAGGGAGTTTCGGTTGAGGGACCGGAACTTGCACCTATGTCGCGTGACGAATGGCACGACGTTGAGTTCCTGGCCTACGGTGACACGATTGACATGATCGTCGACGGTCAACTCGTCACGCGAGCCCGCGACGCTTTGGACAGAGTGAAGTCCGGATCAATCGCCTTGCGGGCAAAAGACGAAACGCGGATCACTTTCAGCAAGTTCGAAATCCTCGAACTTGGCACTGACGAGGAAGCACGGGGGTACGTGATTTCGATGCACACGCGGCGAACGGGCGTGTCGACAGATCATGACTCAAAGACAGTCGATCAGAAATTTCAGCCGGGAAGCGTATGGAAAGGGGAATTGGTCCAGCAGTGGTCGTCTAAACATGCGACCACGAAGTCCGCCGAACTTTCCGTAATCGAACGAGATGGTACTAACTTCAAGGCAAAGGTGACGATTACCAATCCGACGAACATTCGCGAAGTTGAGGGGACAATTGACAACAACGGCCGGATAACGTGGACGGCCGCAAAGACGCGGCTGATTGCCGGTAAGGGCAAGGTGTTCGACCATTCTGGTCTCGTAAATGGCGATACTCTCACCCTTCGTTTCTCCGGCGGGAATGGCGCGGGGCAGCAGACGACAGGTTACTATGGGTTTGCTCTAGC
>CAZHET010000497.1:0-4980 GCA_964531585.1 uncultured Planctomycetaceae bacterium
GAGGATGTTAGGCGGGGGATCGCTGAGGACTTACCAGCGCGGACGCTGGCAGCGTCCGCAACGTGGCCGACGCTGCCAGCCTCGTCGCGATAAACCGGGTTTTCGAATCGGCACGCAACTTTCCCGGCGATCATGCGAGAATGGGAGTCCGGGGCTCGACGGCACACTGAACGAACGGCGCACCATGAAACGACTACGCAGCCCTACTGATTTTCCGACCAGATGCTCTACAACGCTGTTCCAGCGACTCAGCCTGGTCGTTGCAGCATTCCTGTGGACGTCCGTAGTCTGCGCTGCGCCTCAGGCTGCCGACGACGCTCCGACTCCACTGCTGCGGCATGATCCGGGCGGCCCCGACAGCGTCGTCAAGGCACTGCAGTTTGCTCCTGACGGGCAGACGCTGTATGTCGCCGGATGGAACAAGGTCATTCAGGTCTACAAGACCGACGACGCTGCGCAGGATTTTCGTTACGAACCCCGACTGAATTATCGTGTACCGGTCGGCCCCGGCCGGTTCGGCATGGTCGAAGCCATGGCGCTGTCGGCCGATGGTCGCCATCTGGCCGCTTCCGGGCCGGGATGGGCGAAGAGCATGGATTCGCTGCTGAAGGTTGGCTACGTCTGGCCGCGCAGTGCCGTCGACGACACCGTCTGGAACCAGGTCGGCACGATTTATCTCTACGACACCGATTCGCGCGAATGCCGCGCGCTGCGAGGTCATCGGGGCGATGTCCGCCAACTGACCTTCGCCGAAGACGATGCGGACGGCGGCACGCCACGACTGGTCTCAGTCGGATTCGAATACGAAGGCGAGAAAATCAGTCAGTCGGTGCGCGCGTGGTCGGTTGCAGACGGAACACCGATCGGCGAGCCGCTGATGTTGCCGAACTCGAATATTCCGCCGCGTATTCGCTCGTGGAACGACGGACAGAACCGCCTGCAGGTTGCCGTCAGCATTTCTGACTTCACGGCTTCGGGTGTCACGTCGGAACTGAAGGTCTGGAGTCCCTCGCAAAGCGCGGCGGCTCGCGTTCTGCCGTCGAGCCCCGGACTTTTCGCGTTGGAACTTGCCGGAACCGGCACTTCGCGGCGACTGTTCACGGGAAGCACCGGCACCGCGTCGCTGTACGACGTCGGCACTTCCGGACGCAACGCTCGGCAGACGATCAACGGACTGCAGCCGTCAGCGACTCTGTTTGCGGCAGCACGTCTGCTGAGTTCCAGTGCAGCCGCTCCGCGAGTCGCTTTCATTTCCATTCAGCCGGGACAGCAGGGCAGCCTGGAATACTGGCTGCACATTGCAGAAAACGGCCGGACGAGAACGATCGGTCGGCTGTGGACGAATACCAGGGAACCCGGCGAAGCCAGTGCCCGCCTGCGTGAACCGGTATTGGTGGCATCCGCCGATGGCCGTCTGCTGGCGGCGGCGGGTTTTCAGGATAACGACGTTCGCATCTTCCGGCAGGCCGACCTGCAGCGAGCGACAGGCCGCGGCGATATCGCAGCGGGCCAGATTCTGACGTCGGAAAATGTTGTCCCGGCGTTTGCGGCGTTCGCAAAGAACGGCGACACGCTGGGGATCGCCGTCGGCCTCACCGATACCGCGCGTGCTGCCGTAACCGTGAGCGACGGTCGGCCGCTGCCGAACGGTACTCTGATTCTGGATCCCGCCGGGAGAACGCTGCAGGAGAACTCGGCAGGCTGGACGGCAAACGTCGCGGCTCCGGGGACTCTGTCGAGCCGCGTGTCAGAGGACGGCAGCAAGGTTGTCGTGACAGGTGGATCATCGCCTTCGCCGCGGACGATTCAGGTGCCCGATGCGTTTCGCGCGCCGGACGTTCAGTCCGAAGTGACGGCTCACACGCTGTGTCCGGCCAGCGGCCAAAACCCGCCGCTGGTTGTCGTGGCCACGCACATTCAGGGCGAACCGTTCCTGAACGTCTTTCGGGCGGACACCGGAGACTTTCTGCGCGAACTGACCGGACATGTGCGGCGAATTTCGCATCTCTCCTGTTCCGCCGACGGCGACATGCTGTTGTCAGCGTCGCTGGACGGCACGGTCTGTGGCTGGCTGCTGGACGATCTGCACAACACAACGATCGGATCGGTCGGCTGGCTCAACAGCATGCAGGTAGCACTGCGCGACGGTCGCCTGATCGTGGAAAAAGTTCAGCCCGGGACTCCGGCGGCAACTGCCGGCGTTCGGCAGGATGACGTTGTCGTCGGTCTTGTTCGCGACGGCGAAGTCACATCCTTCGAAAAGCCGGCACAGTTTTACCTGCAGATGTCGCGCACTCCGCCGGCGGTACAGACCAGTGTCGTGCTGCGACTCAGCCGCGCGGGTCGCGAGTTCGATGTCCGGCTGCCGGTCAGTCAGGGAGCCGACGTGCGCGAACCGCTGTTTTCGATTCTGCTTCACGACAGACCTCGCGGGCAGGCGAACGCTGCTCGCAACTGGCTGGTCTGGAGCCCACTCGGGCAGTTCGATGTCAGCGGTCCTGAACTCGAACAGCGGCTCGGCTGGCACTTGAATACCGGCGACGATGCGGAGCCGGTGACGTATTCGTCCATCGATCAATACCGAGAGCAGTTTTTTCAGGAAGGACTGCTGCAGCGGCCGCTGTCCGGCGACCGCGTGGCCTTGCGCGTCGCCGACCCGCCGCCGATTCTGCTGTCGCTGCTGGGTGACGAAGGACAGGTCACTGTGCCGAACTACGACAACGATCTGGTCATCCGTCAGGCCGGCGGTTCACTGCTGCTGGAATTTCCCGACGACGCTGGCCGCATGGTCCGCAGTGCCGAATGGAGTCTTACTGACGGTGCCGCGGCGAAGTTTGCACCCGTGCGCGGCGATCTTTGGGAAGCTCGGATTGACGGCGAACACGTTCGCCGCGGCTGGCATTTCATGAACATCAGTCTGCAGACAGCCGACCAGCCTCCGCGGGAAATCAGCCGCCGGTTTGGCCTGCGATATCAGCCGGCAGCTCCGGAACTCAAGCTGGTCTCGCCCGGTCACAACATCGGTACTGTCTCCGATCCGGTTTTGCCGCTGCAGGCAGCCGTCAGGTTCGCGGTTCCGGGGCGCGTCACGCTGACACATGAATTCGGTGACGGACAGACCGCCGAACAGTCGGCCGATTTCGATGCATCGGGTGACTTCACAACCGACATCACGCTGCAGCCGGGACGCAATGTGCTGAAGCTCGTCGCTCGCAACACCGGCATTCCCGATGACGTGGCGGACTTCGCTTTTCTGGAAGAATCGACCATCGAACTCGCCGTGAACTACGCACCCGTCGAGGCACC
Organism: uncultured Planctomycetaceae bacterium; assembly: GCA_964531585.1. GTDB lineage: Bacteria > Planctomycetota > Planctomycetia > Planctomycetales > Planctomycetaceae > JAWKUA01. The sequence goes on from CAZHET010000497.1 coordinate 3,307, forward strand.
GGCGATCACGATCGACAGTGTTGAAACAACCGCTGTCGGCCGCGCAGCCGACCTGAGCGGCGGCTCACTGACCGTCGACCACGCGAACATTACGATCAACGCATCGATTGCCGGAGCACAGCCGCTGACGGAGGTCTCGCTGACGCTGGACGGACAGCAGACGGTTCCGGATGGGTTTCAGCCCGGCAGCGCCAGCGAGTTTTCAATGCGGCAGCTGCTGCAACTGAAGCCGGGGAATCAGCGTTTGACGTTGTCGGCATCGGCCGGTGGTGAGCCCGCACAGCTGGACCTGGACGTACAGTTCCGGCCGGTGCTGCCGTCTGTCACCGTGCTGTCGCCTGCTGCGCAGCGAACAACACTGGACGCATTGCGCGATGACCACTCGCTGCGATTCGAAGCCAGGCTGGATGGTGCGGACGAACATCCGTTTGACTTTGAAGTCATCGTCGATGACCAGCCGGTCGATGATGGCGTTATCACCTACGACGCGGCGACGGGGATGCTCACCGGAACCCTTCCCTTTGTTCCGGACGCGACAAATGCCGCAGACGAGCATCGCGCCGAGCTGCGTCTGAAGAACGCATGGCAACGCCAGGCAGTTCACCCGCTGGTGGTGGAATTTCGGCATCCGCCCGAACTGCTGCAGGCCAATGTCCGCCGAATTGAGGACTCGGCGCTTGCGAATGTCATCTGTTCCGTTCGCACCGATCCGTCTCGCCCCGTCAAGGCGATGGAAGTCAGCGTCAACGGTGACCGGGTCCCGCTGAACGACTTCACGATCGTCGTCGATGATCCCGCCCGGCCGCAGATTCACCTTGCCGACGTCCCGCTCCGCGAAGGTCCGAACCAAATTCAGATTGTCGCCGTCAATCGGGACGGCCGGTCCGATCCAGTGACCGTCGAAGAGACCGTCCCGCCGCCGCCGAAGCCCGCTGTTGTGCGACTGTCAAAACAGGTCGGGCAGGTCACCTCGCCGCAGTTGCCAGTCGTGTTCACCGTCGAATCGGAAACTCCGCTGCAGCGAGTCGACCTGGTCTTGCGCCAGGACCGCGGGCCTGAACAGCGAACGTCGCTGCTGGCGCAGGTTCCGGAGAACGAACGTGCGGCAACGGTCCGGACGTTTCGCCACGAACTGCTGCTGGCACCGGGAACATCCACAGTGCAGGTTGAAGTTCAGAATCGCGGGGGGCTGTCGGGCAGTTCAATTGCCGTTTCGTACGTCATGCCGCCCGTCAGTGTGCAGCTCACACGGCTGGAACCGCTGAATCAGAGAGGCGCGGCGGAGGTGCCGCGTCTGGTCCGGGGCCAGGTGGTGTTCGAAAAGCCGGTCGAATTCGGCAGGGGGGTTCTGCACGGTTTCGTCTCGTGGTCGCCGGTTGCGAAACCCGCAGCAGAAGACTGGACCGTTCGTGTCTGGGTCAACGGCTTCCTGCGCACGACGACCGCAACATTCGATGCGAAATCGCGGCGGGCCGAGTTTCAGATTCCCGTGGTGCTCAGCCAGAAATCGAACCGCATCCGCGTGGAAGCTGCCGTCCGGGATCTGAACCAGCCGATCAGCGATTCCAACCTGGCACTGTTGGAAAATATTCGAGTCGCCAGTACACGGCCCGAAACCCGGCAGCGGCTGCACCTGGTACTGATGGGGCTGCAGATGGAAGGCGATCAGAACGT
>CAZHET010000498.1:0-4962 GCA_964531585.1 uncultured Planctomycetaceae bacterium
AAACACTGGCACAGCCAGTGGCACACCACCCGTCAGTTGATGACTGACAGAGCACGAGCCGCAGGGCGTTAGCCGCGGTTTTTCAACGAACCGGACGCTCGCCGGATGACCGACAAGAAGTGCAAAACTGGAACTTCGCGGTTACAGAGTACCGGCGGCGGCACTGTTCCGGCGCGCACCTGTTGTAGTTGTAGGCTGGAACAAGCAAACCGAAACCCGCCGGAACATCGGCCTCGCATGGTGTTTGCGCACGCGAACAGGCTGTCGTCACCGGCATGTGTGTTTGCGCCGTTCCGCAACCGGCGGCCTTGTTCCGGCCTACATCCTGCTACACCGTCCGCTGTGCCGGCTGGCCCGTCTTGTTCAGAGATCGTGAACGCTCTGCGACCATCGGTGTTAACCGGTGCCAAAGCGCCGCTGGCAGAGGCCGACAGCGACGTGCGTCTGAGTAATGATGCGGCTTTCGCGGCGGGCGTCGTTCCGGCACAATGCCTTCGACCAGACTCGTTCCGTTCTGCCTTCGATGTAACCTGACGGGAGACACTCATGAATCTGAACAGCGGTTTTCTGAATTCAATCGGCTGGTTGCGATTGTCGGCCGTCATGCTGGCGGTGCTGGGAACAGTTCCGTTTGCGGGCGCGGCTGATGAAGCGGCGCAGTCTGCCAGACCAACGATGAAGGTCACACGCTGTGACGATTTCACGGTCAACGGCAAAGGTGACGCGGCTGCGTGGCAGAAGGCAGATTGGGTCGACCTGCAGCGGCGTCCCGGCGCGCAGCATGACTATACGGCTCGCATTAAGATGCTGTATTCCGAAACCGGTGTGTACGTGCTGTTCGACGGCACCGACAGCCGGCTGACGGCGACGATGCAGGAGGATTTCGCTGACCTGTGGAACGAAGATGTCTACGAATGCTTCTTCTGGACCGATGAGCGGCATCCGATTTACTTCGAGTATGAGATTTCGCCGCTGGGCTACGAACTGCCGATTCTGGTGCCGAACATGGACGGCACGTTTCTCGGCTGGCGTCCGTGGCACTACGAAGGAGATCGCCGGATTCAGAAGGCCGTGTCCGCGACCGGTGGCGATAACACGTCGCACGCCGAAGTGACCGGGTGGCGAGCCGAAGTGTTCATGCCATATGCCGTGCTGGCACCGCTGCAGAATGTGCCGCCGAAGCCGGGGTCAAAGTGGCGAGCCAACTTTTACCGCATGGACTACGACGGCGGCCGGAAGACTCAGTGGGACTGGGCACGCGTCGGACCGAGCTTCCACGAGTATCAGAAGTTCGGAACGGTCGTGTTTGAGTAACACGCAGCGCGATTACGCGTTCCGGCGGCCACCGCCATGCGACGAGCGACTCGCGACGGGCCGCGTTGGATGCGGCTCCTCCGCGCTGGCAAGCAGCGCGACGTGAGTCCGCTTTCGCGGCCGCCGACGCCAAAACTCGTCGCGGGAGATCGTGATTGACGGGTTCGCTCGCAACTCCTCGGCCCGCTTTTTCCCTTCGCTGAACTGAGGCGAATCAAGCTCGATTCGCTCCGCGGGCGCTCCGATGTCGTCCCATAATGCTTCGACAATCCGCAGCTTCTCGGCGACGGGCTGCTTTCTCAGACTTTCAATAGCAACGTTCATCGGGGACATTGCGGGCTGCCGCGGTTGGGACGTTGAAAGTACCAGTCGTGACAATTACCAGGCTAATCTATGTCGCATTGGCCACGGATGACAGTTTCCTCCGGCACGGCAATTATCGGCACCGGCTTTATGGGCTGGGTGCATCTGGAAGCGCTGAGACGAATCGGTGTGCCGGTCGTCGGAGTGCTCGGTTCCGCCCAGGCGAAGGCTCGCGAGTTCGCGGAGCGTTTTGATGTACCGACGGCGTATTCGTCATTCGACGACGTGCTGGCTGATCAGAACGTGGCGACCATTCACATCAACACGCCGAACCGCACTCACTTTGAAATGGCGCGGGCGGCGCTGGAAGCCGGCAAGCATGTGCTGTGCGAAAAGCCGCTGGCGATGACGTCTGTTGAGTCCGCGGAACTGGTGCGGATCGCCGAGCGACATCCGAAGCGTGCCGCCGGAGTCAACTACAACATCCGGTTCTATCCGTTGTGCATGGAAGCTCGCGAACGCATCGCGCGAGGCGACACGGGCCGCATCTTCCATATCACCGGCAGCTACCTTCAGGACTGGCTGCTGCACGATTCCGACTACAACTGGCGTGTCCTGGCCGAAGCCGGTGGCGAATTGCGGGCCGTCGCGGATATCGGGACTCACTGGCTGGATCTGATGCATGCCGTCACCGGGCTGGAAGTCGAAGCCGTGTGCGCCGATCTGCAAACGGTGCATCCGATTCGCCGTCGGCCGAAAGGAGAAGTGCAGACGTTCTCCTCCGGTTCCGACGGCGATACTCAATCCGTCGAGATTTCGACCGATGATTTCGGCTGCGTCATGCTGCGTTTCGAAGGCGGTGCTCGCGGAGTTCTGCACGTGTCTCAGGTGACCGCAGGAAAGAAGAACTGCCTGTGCTTCGAGATTTCCGGACAGCAGCAGGCTCTGGCATGGAACAGTGAACAGCCGAACGAGCTGTGGATCGGTCACCGCGATCGAGCGAACGAAGTCCTGCCGCGAGATCCATCGCTGCTGACTCCGGCGGCTCAGGCCTGCGCGAGTTACCCCGGTGGCCACAATGAAGGCTATGACGATTCGTTCAAGCAGTGTTTTCGAAGTTTCTACGACTACATTGCAGCGGGAGACTTTTCAGCCACTCCGCCATTCGCCACCTTTCGCGATGGCCATCGCGAGATCGTGCTGTGCGAAGCGATTCTGAGAAGTCACCTGGAACGAAAGTGGGTGGAGATTTGAAGTGGTGGTCCCTGGCTTTCGGTGGTCCCTCTGCCTTGGCGAGCAGCGCGACGTCAGTCCGCTCTCACGGCTGGCCGCAAAACGGCAGAACCTGCGACGGCAACGCACGTCGAGCACGCTGGCGGACTTACGCCCCGCCGCTCGCCGGCGCACCTCGGCCGCGCTCCCTCTGTCCTGGCGAGCAGCGCGACGTCAGTCCGCTCTCACGGCTGCCCGCAAAACGGGAGAACGCGCGACGGCAACGCACGTCGAGCACGCTGGCGGACTCACGGCCCGCCGCTCGCCTCGGCCGCGGTCCCTCTGCCTTGGCGAGCAGCGCGACGTCAGTCCGCTCTCACGGCTGCCCGCAAAACGGCGGAACCTGCGACGGCAAGGCACGTCCAGCACGCTGGCGGACTCACGCCCCCCGCTCGCCTGATGACCAGGGCAAATCCCTGGAACGAGTTTCTTCTTTGTGATTTGAGACTTTCAATTTGAAACCCGGAGATCCCTGTCATGCAACTTGGATTCGTCACCGCCATTCTTCCCGAACTTTCGCTGGAAGAAGTGCTCGCCACGGCCGCTGAGATCGGCTACGACTGCGTCGAAGTTATGTGCTGGCCCGAAGGCAAGGCCGAACGACGCTACGCCGGAATCACTCACATCAATGTGGAAACGTTTTCCGAAGCGAACGCTCACCGCATCAAGGAACTGACCGAACAATACGGCGTTGCGATCAGCGGTTTGGGCTATTATCCCAATCCGCTGTCTCCGGACGAAGCCGAAGCCGGTGCCGCGGTTGAGCACATCAAAAAGGTCATCGCGGCCTGTCCAATGCTGGGCCTGAATCAGATGAACACGTTTATTGGCCGCGACTGGACGAAATCCGTCGACGACAACTGGCTGCGGTTTTTCAACACATGGAAACCACTTATTGAGTTCGCGGAACAGAAGGACGTGCGCATTGGCATCGAAAACTGCCCCATGCTGTTCAGTGCCGACGAATGGCCGGGTGGTAAGAATCTGGCGACGAGTCCGAAGATCTGGCGACGGATGTTCGCGGACTTTCCCAGCACACATTTCGGCCTGAACTATGATCCTTCGCACCCGGCGTGGATGCAGATGGACTGCATTCAGCCGCTGCAGGACTTTGCCGACCGCCTGTTTCATATTCACGCCAAAGACGTGCGCGTCGACAAACGTCGCCTCGACGATGTTGGCATTCTGGCTCATCCACTGGAATACCATTCGCCCAAACTCCCCGGCCTTGGCGAAGTCAACTGGGGCCGGTTCTTTTCAGTCCTCGGCGACGTCGGCTATGACGGACCAGTGTGCGTGGAAGTCGAAGACCGAGCCTATGAAGGTTCACTGGAATCCCGTAAACTGGCCCTGAGACAGAGCCACACGTTTCTGAGGAACTACATACCCAGGCAATAACAGGAGAAACAGTCACAGAAACCGAATGCAAATGAACCGCAAGGTATTCGATCGCGGGCAATCGTCCGCCCTGCGATCACGAAGTACAAAGCAGGTTAGTTCACGCAACGATTTCGAAGACTCATCAGACATGCCGGTCCGAACCGCCGGGAAGAATGATCGTACGCTGCCGCGCCCTGCAGCCACGCTCTTGCTCAATTATCGCACGGCACGCGCGGCCAGCTTAGGCGAGCGGCAGGTGAGAACTTACCTGTACGATGGCCTTCCGAAGCCGTCGATGCAGTCCTGACGACAACCTTGGAAGGCCATCGTACGCGACACCACGTGTAAGAATTCACCTACCGCTCGCCTCCTCAGCACCGGCCTTCTCCGAGCCCCGACACTAACGCATCCCGGCTCATCAGGGTTCGCAAGCGTGCTTGATTCACAATTCCATCCGTGTGAATCCGTGCCCATCTGTGGCTCAGAAACTCAGCATCGCCACTCACGAGCCACCAAGTCCAGGCGACGTGCAGGAACGTCCAACAATCGACCGCCGTGGGCAATCAGCCGCAGTGCGCTAGCACCGGTTTTCTCCGGCCCCGGACGCTAACGCACTCCGTCTCATCAGGGTGAGTAACGTAACCGTTCACAGCCCGGACAGGAATTGGTCTTGAAATAAACTGGAAAATCGGC
>CAZHET010000499.1:0-4958 GCA_964531585.1 uncultured Planctomycetaceae bacterium
CGATGGCCTTCCAGGGCCGTCGTCAGGACTGCATCGACGGCCCTGGAAGGCCATCTTGCTGGGAAATTCTCACCTGCCGCTCGTCTAAACGATCGCGGCGGCGCGGCAATCGGGCGAGCGCACTTTGGCTCACGCGGCTCGCCAGGAGCGTCGCCCTCCCACAGCACACGGCTTGCAGAGGACTCAGCACTCGCGCGGAAAGAAGCAGCCCTTGCAGCAGCACGGCGAGAGCCGTTCGGTGCCGCAACAACCATCGGGGTCGCGTCCTGCCGCTCAATTGCATCCGGCAACTGAGAACTGTGCGAGGCCATACATGACTGGCCAGTCAGAATGTTCGATAGCGGTTGCGGGCAGCGTCTGCCACGTGGCCGATGCTGGACGTCGCACCTGGAGGCTTTTAACCCTGGAGGCTTTTAACGAGGTGCCGCATTCCTGCGCTTTTCCAACTGCAGGTACCGTTCGTTGACTTCCAGATTGAAAGCAGGGTGTCCGTCCTGCATTGCAGTGCGACGGTGTCTCGCCCGGCAGCGATAGCAAACCAGCATGTCGCTCATGAACGTGTAAAGCAGCAGATCCACCAACGCAAACGCCATCAGAATGCCGAGTGCCAGAACGGGTCTGTGCCATGCCCACGCAAGTGTGCTGAACAGGGCTCCCATTGCAACGAAACAGATTCCGACGGCGGGGGGAAAGTCTTTTTGTCGCCAGAGATCGCCGCAGCCGCAGACCCGACATCGCTTCACAAAGTCACCGCTGAAGTCATCCGCACCTTCATCGCGAGTCCAGTCGCAGTGCGGGCAGGAAATTGCGGAGTCCGGTGGCTGAGGACGTGCCAGAGTTCGCTGCTGGCAGGCGGGGCACTGAAAAATGATCTGCATCGAAGACGGAATTCACTGCGCGTTGTCAGACACGGTGTCATAGGGCGAGTAATTTTAGTCGGCACGTGGAAAGCGCGGCCACGGGCCACGGCAGGGTTGTCAGATGCGGGAATCCGCGACGAGCCCCATCGCTGGCCAGCGCATGGTTAGATGGTCAAACGGATCATCCACAGGATTCCATCGAAGTAACCGGCAAGGCGCTAGCCCAATGTCACTCACTTTAGTTCTGGTCAGTGAGCCGCAGGACGCTGGCCCCGGTTCCGTCCCAGCGTGTTTCAATGCCGACGCCGGCGGCTGTCGCCGTGCCGCTCACGAAAGCTGGCGCTGCCCCGTTGGACTCTGCTTCCGGCCGCTTCGTTATTCAATGACGACCAGCAGGTCACCGGTCTCTACCTGGCTGCCGCTTTTGACGTGGATTTCCGTCACTTTGAAGGCAGCTTCGGCGTGAATTGTTGTTTCCATTTTCATGGCTTCCAGAGTCAGCAGCTTCTGGCCCTTCCTGACGCTGTCACCGGGCTGGACCGCCACGGATACGACCATGCCAGGCATTGTGGAGCCGATGTGGCCGAGGTTCGCAGGATCGGCTTTGACGGCTTTCGCGGCATCCGATTCGATACTGTGATCCTCGACAGTGACTTCGCGAGGCTGGCCGTTCAGTTCAAAGAAGACGGTCCGCGTGCCGTCTGCGTGAGGCGTGCCGACGGCCAGAAACTTCACGATCAGCGTCTTGCCCGGTTCGATCTCGACCGCAATCTCTTCGCCGGGCTGCAGACCGTAGAAGAATGACGGCGTCGGCAGCATGCTGACATCGCCGTACTTCAACTGATGAGCGGCAAAGTCGTCAAACACACGTTCGTACAGCAGCCAGCTAAGAACCTCCCGGTGCAGCGGATCGCGTTTCACAGCGGACTTCACTTTTTCCCGCGCTGCTGCGAAGTCTGCCGGCGGAAGCGTCTCGCCGGGTCGGCCTGTGAATTCCTGCTTACCCAGCAACACTCGATCCTTGACTTCCTGCGGGAATCCTCCCGGAGGCTGTCCCATTCCGCCACTGATCAGGTCAATGACGCTGGCGGGAAAAGCGATGTCGCGATCGCCTTTCAGGATGTCTTCGTTGGTCAGGTCATTCGCCACCATGAACAACGCCATATCGCCGATGGCTTTGCTGGTGGGCGTGACCTTCACGATGTCGCCGAACAGTTGATTGACACCGGCGTACACGCGGCAGACTTCCATCCAGCGGTCGGCCAGCCCGAGGGCTCGTGCCTGCTGAAACAGGTTCGTGTATTGCCCGCCAGGCATTTCGTGGTGGTACAGATCGGCGGTTGCCGGCAGCACCGAACTTTCGAACGGCGTGTAGAACTCACGAGTCGCCCGCCAGTATTCGGCCACTTCGTCCAGCCGGTCGGAATCCAGTCCCGTATCGCGATCTCCAAACCGCAGCATCTCGACGATGGTGTTCAGGTTCGGCTGTGACGTGCCGCCCGACATCGGCGCCATCGCGGCATCGGCGATGTCCAGCCCGAACTTGCTGCCTTCCAGCACGGCGGCGGCCTGAATTCCGGCGGTGTCATGAGTGTGGAAGTGAATCGGAATTCCGACTTCGTCACGCAGGGTCCTGACCAGTTTTGCGGCGGCCGAAGGTTTGCACAGTCCGGCCATGTCCTTGATGGCCAGAATATGCGCGCCCATTTTTTCCAGTTGCTTTGCCAGGTTGACGTAGTATTTCAGATCGTACTTTGTGCGGTTTGGATTGCTGATGTCGCCGCTGTAGCAGATGGCCGCTTCGCAGATCATGCCGGTGTCGATGACGGCATCCATCGCGACCTTCATGTTCGGTATCCAGTTGAGTGCGTCGAAGACGCGGAACAGGTCCATACCTGTCTGAGCGGCTTCCTTCACAAACGCAACCACGACGTTGTCGGGGTAATTTGTATAGCCCACAGCGTTGGACGCCCGCAGCAGCATTTGCGTCAGAATATTGGGGATTCGTTCGCGGATCTCGGCCAGCCGCTGCCACGGGCATTCCTTCAGGAACCGCATTGTCGTGTCAAAGGTGGCTCCGCCCCACATTTCCAGGCTGAACAGGCCGCTGCAGTTGCGAGCATAGGCGTCGCTGATCTGCAGCAGATCGAAGGTTCTCATGCGAGTCGCCAGCAGCGACTGATGAGCATCGCGGAACGTGGTGTCGGTGATCAGCAGGCGTTGCTGTTCGCGAATCCACTTTGCGAACCCGTCCGCTCCCAGTTCCCTGAACTTGTCCCGTGACCCCTTTGGGATGGGTTGATCGTGATTTGTTCGCGGCAGCGGTGCCGGATCGCGGCGCCGAGCCTCGGGACGCTCGTTGACCAGCGGATTTCCGTTGACGATTGTTTCTGCCAGCCATGAAAGCAGCTTCGTCGCGCGATTCTGCCGCGGGTCGAACTTGAAGAGTTCCGGACTTTCGTCGATGAACCGTGTCGTGCAGTCGCCGCCGGCGAACGTGGGGTGATGCAGAACTTTCAGCAGGAACGGGATGTTGGTCTTTACGCCCCGGACACGGAATTCGCGCAGCGTTCGTTCCATCCGGGTAATTGCCGTGTTGAAGTGACGCCCCCGCGCTGTCACCTTGGTCAGCAGCGAATCGTAGAACGGGTTCACGACGGCTCCGGAAAACGCGCTGCCTGCGTCAAGTCGAATGCCCATGCCGCTGGCAGAACGGTAGTGCGTGACGCGGCCGTAGTCCGGCATGAAGTTGTTGGCGGGATCCTCCGTCGTCACGCGACACTGGAGCGCAAAGCCGTTCGGAACGACGGATTCCTGTGACGGAATATCGATCAGCGGATCATCCAGCCGTTTTCCCTGAGCGACGAGAATCTGCGATTTGACGATGTCGATGCCTGTGATTTCCTCCGTGACCGTGTGTTCGACCTGAATGCGCGGGTTGACCTCGATGAAATAGAACTTCTGCTCATCAACGTCCACGAGAAATTCCACCGTGCCCGCACATGAGTAATCCGCCTCGCGGCCGATCTTCAGTGCAGCCTCCAGAATTCCGTGACGCAGTTCCTTCGAAAGATCGGGAGCCGGAGCGATCTCGACAACTTTCTGATGCCGCCGCTGGACGGAACAGTCTCGTTCAAAAAGATGCACCAGGTTGCCATGTTCATCGCCCAGCAACTGCACTTCGATGTGCTTGGCTCGCGCGATGAATTTCTCGATGAACACGTCCGCGCAACCGAATGCGGTCAGCGCTTCATTGCGGGCACTTTGAAACGCGTCGGCGAACTCGTCGGCTGAGCGGACGACTCTCATGCCGCGTCCGCCTCCGCCTTTGGCCGCCTTAATCATGACGGGAAAACCAACGGCCTCCGCTTTCGCCTGAGCTTCCTCCAATGCCTCGACCGATCCTTCCGTGCCGCTGAGGATCGGGACACCTGCCCTGATCGCGATGGCTCGCGCGGCGGTCTTGTCGCCCAGTGCTTCCAGAGCCGCCACGGACGGACCGACAAATTTGATTCCCGCGGCTTCGCACGCGCGAGCGAATTCGGATCGTTCAGACAGAAACCCGTAGCCGGGATGGATTCCGTCTACGCCCACGTCTTTCGCCAGGCGAATGATCGCGTCGATGTCCAGATACGCCCGGATCGGCTCGCCCTGCTTCCCGATCATGTACGCTTCATCCGCCTTGAAGCGATGCAGCGCATACCGGTCTTCGTGTGAATAAATCGCCACGGTACGCACACCGAGTTCCGTGGCGCTGCGGAATACGCGAATGGCGATTTCGGAGCGGTTGGCGACAAGCAGCTTTTTGATGTCAGTCATGTGTTCGGTGGGACAGCAGGACGGCCTGGCAGAAAAGTATCGGACGGAATGAACCGATCACGACGGCGTTCGACGGTACACGAGCAGCGGGAAGATAGTTCAACGGCAGCAGGCAATCCAACGAAGGATCGGGAGGGGGAGGCTCCAGCCGAACCGCTGCCGCGTCGGGCGTTCTGTGGCACACGTGGCCCAGCCGGAGCTTCGCCCTCCCAAAACAACGGCTTGCGGACGCTGGCAGCATCCGCCACGGAGTGGGGGCGACGAGATGGGAGGGCGAGG
>CAZHET010000500.1:0-4939 GCA_964531585.1 uncultured Planctomycetaceae bacterium
CTTCGACGAAATCCTGCGGATTATCGGTTAATGCATCCAACATGGCGCTGTCCAGTTCGATTGCGCCTGAATCAACTCAATTCCGCGCGCCGACGGAACGCCGAGCCTGTTGCCGCCGATCGACGGGATCAGAATTCCGTCTGACGTGCGGGCGAAGGGCGAATAGAGAATTGGCGTTGCGCCGGATTCGAACGTTCAGTCAACAACATGCTTTTTAGGTTCGTTGTATGCTTCCTGCCAGTCCTCACGATCGAAGCGGCGGGTGCTTTCGGTTATAAGCGCCACCTGTGATGCTCGACACCGGACAGACGGACAGGCCGTCCGCGGAGCCCGTTGCGGATCGCGATTGCGCGAACGACCTGATTCCGCTCAGCTTTGCTGTTCCGTCGAGTGTTCATTGCGTCCGCCAGGCCAGCGCTGCGGCGGAAGTCGGAGCGAATCGCTGGGCGACGGAGTCACTTCTGAACTTCCGGGGCAGTTAACATGACAACGCTGCTGATTCTGGCAACCGGACTGGCGATCGTCCTTGTCGGGATTCTCGCGCTGCGACTGCACGCGTTCGTCGCTCTGATCCTGGCAGCATTGGCCATCGCTCTACTGACACCGCAGCGACTGGTGCTTCGGTCGGCTGTGATGCAGCAGGCAGTTCGCGACGTCGCAGTGAGTGACGACGGCAGGTGGCTGACAACGCAAAAGCGGCTTCCAGATGGTGGACCGTGGGCGGTAATGATCGATCGAGGTTCTGATCAGGAACTTCAACCGGTCGGCGTGATCCATGACGACGGCGCCAACGACGATCGGTTTGACGACTCCGCCAAACCGGGTTCGGTCGACTTCGTCCACGAATTTCCTATCAGCGAATCACAGGAACCGTTGCTGTCCGCGGAGATTCGATCGGCGGATGCAGCGCTGCTGATCGTGCGGCAGCGAGATCTGGAAACCGGTCGTCGTGTGTCTGCCACGCCGTTTATGTCTCGGGTCACGCTGGCTCTGGGTGATTACTGCGGCAGGCTGGCGATCCTGATTGTTGCGGCGTCGATCATCGGACGGTGCCTGCTGGACAGCGGAGCCGCCGATCGCATCGTGCGCTGGTCGCTGGGCCTGGTGGGTGAAGCACGAGCACCGGTGGCATTTGTGTTCAGCGGGTTTCTGCTGGGCATTCCGGTGTTTTTCGACACGGTGTTTCTGCTGATGATTCCTCTGGGCAAAGCACTGCGGCGGCGCACAAAGAAGAACTATCTGCTGTACGTGCTGTCGATTGTCGCCGGAGCCACGATGGCTCATTCGCTGGTTCCGCCGACTCCGGGGCCGCTGTTTGTGATGGAGGCATTTGGCGTCAGTTTTCCTCAGATGTTGTTCGGTGGAATTCTGGTCGGTTCGTTCACGGCGGCGGTGGGTCTGAGCTATGCGGTGTGGATCAACCGGCGCTGCGAACTTCCGCTGCGCGACGAAGCCGACGCCCCGCAGGACGAGGAAGCTGCTGACGTCGCAACGACAGCCGACGCTCGGGATATTGAGGCCGAACGGCTGCCCAGTCTGCGGTTTTCGGTGACTCCCATACTGCTGCCGGTGCTGTTGATTTCGGCCGCGGCCCTGCTGAGCCAGGCGGTGGCGACCGACGAACCGTGGGTGGTCGCCGACTGGAATTTTTCCGAGTGGCTGCGAAGTGATCCGGCGGGTCTTGCAACGGCGAAGGTTGTCGCGGTTGTGGGCGAAAAGAACCTGGCTCTGCTAATCGCTGCGGCCGTGGCGGTGGTAATGTATGTGGCGACAAGGCGGCCGTCGAAGGATCAGCTTTCGTCATCGCTGCAGACCGCGGTGGCCAGCGCGGGCACGATCATTCTGGTGACCGCGGCCGGTGGTTCGTTTGGACGGATGATGAACGAGACCAGCGTGGCAGAACTGCTGCAGAACCTTCCGGGACGCTCGCCGGTGATGCTGGTGGTTGCCGCATTTCTGGTGACAACAGCAGTCCGCACGGCTCAGGGATCCGCGACGGTGGCTATGATCACGTCGGCGGGAATCTTCGGCAGTCTGGTGGCTGGCGGTGCAGCCGGAGTTCATCCGCTGTATGTGGCTCTGGCGGTCGGCTGCGGGTCGAAGCCGGTGTCGTGGATGAACGACAGCGGGTTCTGGGTCATCACCAAAATGAGCGGTATGACAGAATCGGAAGGTCTAAGATATGTGACGCCGATGACCGGGCTGGCAGGTCTGTCCGGGCTGGCAGTGATCGTGGTGGCAGTACTTTTCAGGCCGATGCTGTAGAACGCAGGAAACAGGAAACTGCACGGCGGCGATTCGCGGCACGCTCGCCATGCACGACACACGAAAGGCGGATGCGATGATTGCTGGTCGACGGTCGATGGTGTGTCTGTTGTTTGCGATGACGATTCTGCCGCGGGCCGCGATCGGTCAGCCGGCGGAAGAGCGGGCGGCGGGAATTCGGCCTGTTCCCGAAGCGCAGGAACCTGTGGAACTCAAACCGCTGCCGGAACCGCTGCAGCAACTGCTGAACACCGGGACCGCGCTGAATCCGCAGAAGACGGTCTTTCTGGACAACCGGAAGAAGCGTGTGCTGCTGAGAACTCAGGTGGCCTGCAACGACTGTCTGCTGGAAATGCTGCTTTGCACCGAAGGCACCAAACACCACGAATCCATTCTGTGGATTCGGTCGCAGGCGTTTGTGATTCACACGGCGCTGCTGGCGTTGGGAGCGGAGCCGGGCAGGCCCGCTTCGTTTTCACCGGAATTCATTCCTCCGTCGGGGCCGAAGATCGACGCGTTCGTGAACTGGGTCGACGAAGCGGGCATGCTGCGCCGCGTTGACGCCCGGACGTGGGTTCGACATTCGATCTACCGCTATTTCTCTCACCCGCTGCCGTCCGCACCGCCGAATGTCGAGCTGCCGTATCTGGAGCTTCGCTACGATAAATTCAACAACGACCTGCTGTGGTATGGTCCAATGACGGCGGAGCAGAAGCAGGACCTTCTGAAGCTGTGGGATGACGCCGAGTACACCAAAGCGATTGAGCAGTTTTATCGCAAAGGCCAGTCGCGTCCGATGACGGCTGAGTTCGTGTTCACGGGCAGCCACGAATACGAAGTGGACAACGCCGGAAACAAGCGGTACGCGGCGGAAGAAGGCTATGTGATCTGCGTGGCGAATTTCGCTGCAGCGATGATTGACGTGAAGGAAGCCAGCTCCGCTCAGGAAGGCGGACAATCGTACGAAGCCTGGACAGATCGAATTCCGCCGCAGGATACGCCTGTGGTCCTGGAACTTGTGCTGAAGGCAGAAGACGATGCGGCTGCGGCAGGCAAATCCAATGCGACAGGCAAAGCGCACGGTTCGGATTAAGAGGTTCTGACAATACCGGGACAGGCTCCCGGACGAAACGACGATCGCGTTGAGTTGTTGACTTGCAGGAAAGTCAGTCCCGGTCTTGTCAGGCGTTGCAGGTCTTGCCATGTGGGAACCACCGGCCGCGGCGATTCACCCCGCCTCTTCGCAAAATGAAGCACTCAACCATGAACAGCGAACATTACAACTGGCAGCCTCAGCCTGCCGCGGCGGCGTGGGTCAGCGCACGAGTTGAAGAATTCGTTGCGGACAATCCGGCAGCAGCGGAGTTTCGCCGTTTGCTTCGTGAGGAAACCGGCACGCGGCTCGTCGACTGGGTCGACCACCTGGAACTGCGCGATGTGCAGGGCATCGAAGCAGCGGGATATGAGCGGAACGACGACGGCTGGTACCGGCATCCGCGGGCTTTGCTGCCACCGGTTGTGCAGCGCGACCACGAACGTCTGCTGCTTCGCGTCGACAGCGTGCGCGATTTCGCCACCGCGAACGCTCACCGGTTTGCCTGCGATCTGGGCGGCGAACCTCTGGATCTGTGGCGAATGGCGATTGTTCGCAACAGTGCCGCACGCGCCTTCGGTGTTGTCGAACGTCACGGCTGCCGGACGTCACGGAAGGGAGTCGAACGGCTTCCGCACGACAAGCTGCGCACGGAGATGATTCGCGAAAGGCTGCACACGCGGCGACGTGTGTTTCCGGATTGCGACCTGGCATTCCGGGAAACCCGGGAGCTGCTGACATCGATGATTGAAGCCATCGGCACGGATGTCACGTGCGATCTGTTCTTCGAAGCGGAACGAGCGTACTGGCAGGCTCGCAACCGGGCAGGCCGGGTGCAGTCCATGCGGCAGCAGGCTCTGGGACTGGGTTGGGGCAATCACGATCACCACACCTACCGTTCCAGCCGCACAGCGTTTCATCACCTGATCGCGCTGCTGGAACTGCTGGGGTTCCAGTGCCGCGAACGGTTCTACGCCGGAGCAGACGCGGGCTGGGGGGCTCAGGTTCTGGAACAGCCGGCGTGCGGTGTCGTGATCTTCGCCGACGTGGATCTCAGCCCGGATGAAATTACCGGCGACATCGCCCACGAACCACTGCCCGCGCGAGATGCTGTGGGAACCATCGGGCTGTGGTGCCACCTTCACGGCGAAGCGATTTTCGAAGCCGGCATGCATCATCTGGAATGCCAGTTCGATTTTGACGGAGCGCGGCGGCAACTGGAACAGTTCGGCATTCGCTGCATGGCTCCGTTCACCGACTTTCCGTTTCTGCGCCAGTGCTTCACCGAAGGAGAAATCTGGAACGTCGACGCTTCCCGCATCGCCGCAGCGGTGGAACGCGGCTGGATCACGTCAGAACAGGGAGCACGCTTTGCCGAATTTGGTGTCGTGGGTTCTCACATGGAAGTCCTGGAACGCAACGACGGCTACCGCGGTTTCAATCAAACCGGAATCAACGACATCATTCGCAAGACGGATCCAAGGCTGGTGGGCGCGTGAGAGCGATTGAATGATCCTGTCGCCGGTGCGGGCAACGCCGTTAAGAGTTTTTCCCCCGGAAAACACGCTCGTTTAACCCGTG
>CAZHET010000501.1:0-4938 GCA_964531585.1 uncultured Planctomycetaceae bacterium
CCCGAGTTCAGGCGTTGGGCGGCGGGTATGCAAATGCTGGCGACTTTTGCGACACAAGTGGTAAGTGGCAACCTAAGGCGAATGGGGCCGTAGCGCGGAATGCCTGAAACGACTCGACGTAGCCGCGGGAATTCGGTCCAGCCGGGAATTCCACGATCAGTGGTGCTGGCCGCGGCTGCGGTAACGGTCTCCGGCTTTCTTCAGCAGCCGCAATTCGGCCGCGTTCAGAGCGTGCTGCCCGTGGTCATGCAGCTTCTGCAGGATTTCGTCGACACGTTTTTCTTCCAGTTGCTGACGTTCAAATTCGCGGCGTTCCCGCTCTTCCTCACGTCGCAGGTGCCAGTGAGCCGCCCGGCTGGCCTTTGTAAATTCGTCGGCTGCTTCGCGGTCAAACGCATCGTCGTCAGCCTCCGGATCGCTGTCGGAGAATTCGAAGTCACTGGCAAATTCGTAGCCGTCAAAATCGCCCAGGCCATTGGCGTCGTGCCATCGCAGCAACTCGTGCAGATGCAGCAGCAGGACGAATGCGGACAGAGCAACGACGCTGCTGATGTCAAAGACGAACGCCGTCAGCAGACCGAACAGGCTGAGCACAAGCCCCAGGCGGATCATCACGTCGCGAACTTCGACGTCCGCAAAGCGTTCCTTCAGAAACGCCCGCAGCAGCAGACCACCGTCAAACGGCAGCATGGGCAGCATGTTGACCAGCAGCAGCACCCAGTTGATAAAGAACGCCATGCGGCAGGATGTCATCGCCAGCGACTCGCCGTCGATCAGCGGGAACGTGGCAAACGGCACGAGGACCGAATCCAGCGTTCCTGCGGCGGACAGCGGAAAATAGCAGCAGCCCAGCACACACAGGCTGACCAGCGGCCCGGCCAGAATCGTCTGGACGCGAACGCGAAAATCGCCGGCCACGGAATGCTCGCCAAGTCCCCCCAACGGCCACAGCAGCAGCGTGTCAGTTCCGCCACCCCAGCCGCGCGCGACGAGCGCGTGAGCCATCTCGTGAGCGAACACGCTGAGCAGCAGAATCGCCCCGGCCAGCAGGCCCAGTGGCACATCGCCGAGCCGCCACATGATGGCCAGAATCGCCGCAGGCAGCAGGAAGCTGACGCGCACTCGATTCGGCCCGATCTGGCCGAGCGGAATCGAAAACGTGAGGATGGTGTTTGTCGCGTGCATAATTCAGGATTGTAGCGGCGTCGCGATCACAACAAAAACACCGCCTCGGTGATTTTTCGCAACCCGTGATATTCCTTCGTGCGGCGGCCGGTCAGGCTGTCTTCACGGAAATCGCCAAACCTGCAGCCGTGACAGCCCGACAGCCCGAGCGCCACCGGCATCCACCAGTCCCGCCCCCATGCGTTTGACGATATTACAACGCTTATTACGATGCACTCCGCCGCCACATGCGAGTGCCGCCAAAGCCGATCCCCGTCGCACTTTCACGGCGTCGCACCGCACACGGCCAACTGCCGCTCAACCAACTGCCGCTGAACGAAAGTCATTGTTTATGGACGCTGACGAGATTCTCTTAGACGCCGAAGAACGCATGGAAAAAGCCGTCAGCCACCTGGGTTCATCCCTGCAGGGCATTCGTACCGGCCGTGCGAATCCCGGGCTCGTGGATTCCATCAAAGTCGACTACTACGGCTCACCGACGCCGCTGAAGCAGATCGCCAACGTCAGCGTGCCCGAACCGCAGCAGATCATGATTCGCCCCTTTGACACCTCCTGCCTGGGAGAAATCGCGAAGGCGATTCAGAACAGCGACCTGGGCCTGGCTCCCAACAACGACGGCCGGGTCATCCGGCTGAATATCCCGCCGCTGTCCACCGAACGACGCAAGCAGTTGACCGGCCGCGTGAAGGATCTGTCGGAGGAGGCTCGCGTATCCATTCGCAATATCCGCCGCGACGCCAACAAGCATGCGGATCAGGCAGAAAAGGACAAGACGATGTCTGAAGATGAACGCGACGACGTGAAGGACCGCATTCAGGAGTTGACGAAAAAATACGAAGGCACCGTCAACAACAAGGCCGAAGCAAAGGAGAAGGAAGTGATGGACCAGTAAGCTGCGGCTGCTGCCTGAGCCCGTCGTTCGCCGCATGGATTCTTCAAATCGCTTAAGCAACGGAAAGTCGTCGCAATGCCCAACGTCAACGTCGCCATGATCGGGCTCGGTTTCGGGGCCGAGTTTATTCCCATCTATAACGCTCATCCCAGTGCGACCGTGGCCGCGATCTGCCGTCGCAATGAAGCGGAGATGAACAAGGTCGGCGATCAGTTCGGCATTGCCAAGCGGTACACCAGCTACGATCAGGTTCTCGCTGATCCGGACATCGATTACGTCCACATCAACAGCCCGATTCCCGATCATGCGTGGATGTCGCTGAAGGCACTCGATGCGGGCAAGCACGTGATGTGTACGGTGCCGATGGCAACGACCATCGACGAGTGCCGACAGGTTGTTGAGAAGGTCAAAGACACCGGTCTGAAGTACATGATGGCCGAAACCGTCGTCTACAGTCGCGAGTTTCTGTTCATCAGGGACATGTATGAAAAAGGCGAACTCGGGAAAATTCAGCATCTGGCGGCGTCGCATCCGCAGGACATGGACGGCTGGCCGAGTTACTGGGAAAAGATGATTCCCATGCACTACGCGACGCACGTTGTCAGCCCGTGTCTGGGACTGATGAACGGTCTGGCAGAGTACGTCAGTTGCTTCGGATCAGGCACCGTCCGTGACGACATCGCCAGGAAATCCGGCAACAGCTTTGCCGTGGAAACCTGCCACATCAAGATCAAGGACACCGATCTGACCGCGCACATCTGGCGGTTTCTGTACGACGTTGCTCGTCAGTATCGCGAAAGCTTTGATGTGTACGGGACGAAGAAGAGCTTCGAATGGACGCTTGTCGAAAACGAACCGCACGTCATTCACACAGCCAAGAAACCGGAACCCGAAATTCCGGGGAAGATCGAAGTGCCCGACTTCGCTCACCTGCTGCCGAAGGAAATTCAGAAGTTCACTCAGCCGCAGGAAATTCACGATGCCGGTCACCTGAGCTTCATCCAGGGCGGCGGACACGGCGGTTCGCATCCTCATCTGGTCCATGAATTCGTCAGCGCAATTGTCGAAGACCGCGACCCGTGGCCAAACGCCGTGACCAGCGCTAACTGGACCTGCGTCGGTATCTGTGCTCACGAATCGGCGACGAAGGGCGGCGAGATCGTGCGGCTGCCGGAATTTACCCTCGCCTGACAAACTGCCGTCGAGCAAATCGCGGCGGTGTGTCTCGCTTGTTGCGAAATTCTCGATTGGGAACCCACTGCGCGCTAAACGCACTCTGCGCGCAGAATGCATTCGCAAGCGTCAGGCTCCTGCCGCGCAGATTGTCAGGCACCCGGCACGGCTCGCCGGAACCGCACGCGGCACGTCAGAACTGCGCTGCCAGACCAGAGCCCGGGGACCTGAGGGCACGGTCCGTTCGGAGGCTGGTTCGGGGAATCGCCAGTCGTGGCACGCAAGTTGCAAAATGCTGTAGGACAAACTCCCACGGCACCACGAGGCATCCAACGGACGTTGGCAACTTTGCACAGCTCGAAACGAGCCAGACAGACGCGAGAGAGCGCAAAAAAAAGAGCGTTCCGGGAAATCCCGAAACGCTCCAGGCCGAGACAGCAAGGCGGGCCATTGCTCGCTGCCTCCGACGTGTGAAGTGAAATGCAGTTACCGTGCCAGTGTCTGCAAAGAAATGTGACCGTTGAAATTTGCTGCGACCTCCTTGCGAATTGCCACACCCGATCGTTTCGCGCTGTTGAGGCTGTGCAATTGTGCGCCAGCAAAATGCAACACTATGTTGCAGATTTGCACACCTGCGGGTCGCGATACGCAAGCGCGATTCGCCAGTCAGAGATTCATCGTCAGTTGACGTCAGAATATTTCTGACGAGATTCTGTCGCGGCAGCTCGCGCAGTTCTTGCGCCCCCGAAACCGCGTACTTCAGCGATCCGTCAAACAGTCAGGACGGAGCATTTTCGCACTACGCAGGCCATGCCTGACTGCCACCGTCGACACGCAGAACCTGTCCCGTGACGAAGTCGCCCAGCGGTCCAGCGAAGAACTCGACGACACGAGTCACTTCGTCAACCAGCGCAATGCGATCCAGGGTGCGTTCCGTCGCCAGACGCTGCTCATCGACCTGGCGAGTTCCCAGGAACCTGCCTGTTCGCGTATCGCCCGGAGCGAGGCTGTTCACGTTGATGTTGTAGGGCCGCAACTGAACAGCAAGGCAGCGCGTGTATTCCACCACAGCAGCCTTCGAGGTTGCGTAGATCGAGCTGCTCGGCAGGCCCAGAAAGCCGGCAATGGAGCTGATCGTCAGAATGCGACCGGTCCGGCGGGGCATCATTTGTTTCGCCGCTGCCTGGCATGTGAAGATTGTCGTCATCAGATTTCGATCAAGCACGGAACGAACATCTTCCGGCTTAATCATGACGGCGTCGTTGGGGTTGGGCTTTCCGCCTGCAGCCGCGATGTCGCCTCCTGCGTTGTGAATCAGAATGTCGATCGGACCAAGTTCGGCCGCGACGGTGTCAACGACGCGTTGCACATCGGCGCTGTCGGTGAGATCGCCCAGCACGCGGCACGCCTTCACGCCATGAGCTTCACCGATTTGCCGGGCTGTGTCAGTCAGCGTCGTGCCTTCGCCGTATTCCGCCGGGCCGTGTTCTCTCATCCCGTGAACACCCACGCTGCATCCCAGCTTCGCCAGATGCTCCGCGAAGGCCCGCCCGAGCCCCCGGCCCGCGCCCGTGACCAGAGCGACTTTGTTGTTCAACATTCGATCTGCCATTGTGTTACCTTCTGCGTTTAGCTGGACAGCGCCAGATTCTGTTGTGTGAGTTTGTTATTTCGAGTGTTTGGCGGGT
>CAZHET010000502.1:0-4883 GCA_964531585.1 uncultured Planctomycetaceae bacterium
GTCGGGACGTTCACTGCCACCGCCTGATGAGGAGCCGCCATTGAATCACTGAATTCACGACGAAGCACACTCAGCCGGACCAGGAGCAACTCAACGCTCCCACGCAGTAACGCTCCCACGCAGTAACGCTCCCACGCAGTAAGGACACGAAATTATGACCAGCGTCTTCGATCGACTTGAATCCAATGTTCGCGGCTACTGCCGTTCGTTTCCCGCGACATTTGCCACGGCTCACAACGCGACGCTCGTCGATGTCGACGGCACCGAGTACATCGACTTTCTGGCCGGAGCCGGCACGCTGAATTACGGACACAACAACCCGGGCATCAGGGAGCGGCTGGTCGCTTACCTTGAGTCCGACGGTGTGCTGCACGGCCTTGACATGCACACACAAGCCAAGGAGCACTTTCTGAAGCTGTTTGAGCGTCACATTCTGTGGCCGCTGGAACTCGACTACAAAGTGCAGTTCACCGGCCCGACGGGAACGAACGCGGTGGAAGCGGCTTTCAAGCTGGCTCGGAAGGTGAAGGGGCGGACCGGCATCGTGTCATTCACGAATGGGTTTCACGGGGTGAGTCTCGGTTCAGTCGCCGCGACCGGAAACAGCCACTTCCGTAACGCTGCCGGTGTGCCGCTCGGCAATGTCAGCTTCATGCCGTACGACGGCTACCTTGGCCAGAATGTCGACACGCTCGACTACTTCGAGGCGTTCCTCAAGGACAGCAGCAGTGGTCTGGACCGGCCGGCGGCTGTCATTGTCGAAACCGTGCAGGGTGAGGGCGGGATCAACGCGGCCCGCTTCGAATGGCTGCAGCGCCTGGAAGAGCTTTGCAACGAATTCGACATGCTGCTGATCATTGATGACATTCAGGCCGGTTGCGGTCGAACCGGCACGTATTTCAGCTTCGAGAAGGCTGGCATCGTTCCGGACATGATCACGCTTTCAAAATCGCTCAGCGGATACGGCCTGCCGATGTCGGTCGTGCTGATGAAATCCGAACTCGACGAGTGGAAGCCCGGCGAGCACAACGGCACGTTCCGCGGCAATAACCTGGCATTCGTCTCAGCCGCGGCGGCCATCGAGCTGTACTGGCAGAACGTCGCGCTGACACGCGAGGTTGTCCGCAAAGGCGAGCTGATCCGAAGCCGGCTTCAGGGCATCGCTGACGACTCAACGGCTGCAGACCTCCATGTTCGCGGACGTGGCATGATGCTGGGGCTCGCCTGCCCGAATTGTCCGCCGCTCGCTGAAGCGGTGAGTGCTGCGGCGTATAAGCAGGGACTCATCATTGAAACCAGCGGCACGGACGCGCACGTCCTGAAGCTGCTGCCACCATTGACCATCGAACATGATCAGCTTGAACGCGGCCTGGATGTCATTGAACACAGCTACCGCGAAGTTCTCAACGATTCGACGATGCGGCGAGAACTCGAACCGGCGCATGCTGATTGAGCGAGCCGGTCAGAAGAACTCCACGAATCCAGGAATCTCAAACGGCAAGGGACTCACCAGATGCCAGCACCGGCGACTTACACTGCACCCGAAACAGACACTCCATTGAACAAGCCTGAACTGAACGAGACTGCGGCCAGGCAGGATGCGTATCCCTCCCGCGTGCGTTCACAGCCGGAGATCATCCCACGTCTCGATCCGATCGTGTATGGCGACGCAGATGAAGGGCCGCTTTCAACAGACCAGCTCAGCGAATTTGAGCAGAACGGTTTCCTGATCCTGCCCGGCTTGTTCAGCAGCAACATTGTTGACGTCTGCATGCAGGAGCTGGCTCGACTGTGCAAATCGCCGGAGATTCGCTGTCGACCGGAAGCCATCATCGAGCCGAACCGAAACAAGCTGCGATCGCTGTTCGCGATTCACGACCCGGCGATCAGTGCGTTCTTCGATCGTCTGGCGAGCGATCCGCGGCTTGTCGGCATGGCCATGCAGATTCTGGGCGGCGACGTGGCTTTGCATCAGTCGCGAGTCAACCTGAAACCAGGATTTGCCGGGCAGGAGTTCTACTGGCATTCCGACTTTGAAACCTGGCACGTCGAAGATGGAATGCCCCGAATGCGCGCGGTGAGCTGTTCGATCCTGCTGACCGAGAACCGGCCGGAAAATGGTTCGCTGATGCTCGTTCCGCAGTCGCATCGCTACTTCGTCGCGTGCGTGGGCGAAACACCGGACAACCACTACCAGACGTCGCTGCGCAGGCAGGAGTGTGGAGTGCCGGACAACGAGTCTCTGCAGCAGCTCATTGATCAGGGTGGCATCACGTCGGCCACTGGTCCTCCGGGAACGGTCGTGCTGTTCGACTGCAACACGTTGCACGGATCGAACAGCAACATCACGCCGCTGCCGCGAACAAATCTGTTCTTCGTTTACAACAGCATCGCCAACCCGCTTCAGGCTCCGTATTGCGGCAAGCAGCCGCGCCCGGAATTCATCGCTTCGAGGAACCGCGACAAGCCACTTGTTCCAGTGTCACTCGATCCGGATGCAGTGGAAGGAGCAGGTGAATAATCGATTGGCTGCGTCGAGCCAACTGACACGAGACGTTGATGGTGACTGGTCGTTACCCGCGGCGAACGACTGATGAGCGCATTTCATGGACATGGAACGATGAACTCGGCGAACGTCTGTCAGAATCTTGAAGTCATTCGTCAGGCAACCCGACTGTTTGCCGCAAAGTTTTCCATGACGTCCAACGTGCTGCGTCCGACGGCCGAGATTTTCAGGACGGTCATCGACAATGGCGAACTCGGCAACGATCGCCAGGAGCTGACGAACATGATCAGTGAATTGGCAAGCGAGTTACAGTCCGATGCTGCTGGCGTACGCGGTCACGTTGAAGCACTGAGTTCATTTGAAGCCGTGGGTCTGTTCGACCGCATTGTGGCAATCCGCAACGAGATAGAATCCGTTGATTCTCCGTGACCGGTTGCAGATCGCACAGTGGCAGACCGCACAGTGGCAGACCGCAGACAGGAAACGCAAGCCTGAGAGACAGACGCTGTTAAATCGTGAAGTGACGACAACAATGCGTGACTTCACGACAAAGAATGAAGGACAGCAATTTGAATTCCTGCGTCGGTCAGCTGATTCCGTATGTTGTCAGGTTCGTGGACGAAAACGGGACCGTCGTCACAGAACAACGTATTCCGGCAACATCCTACAACGCCGTCCTGCAGGAGCTGAAAGACACTCCTTGTGGAGCCACGCGGATTGAGGTCTTCCATGAAGACGGCAAACCCGCTGGAGAAGTCGGAGTCGAATACTGGCAACAGAGGCTGAAGCGCCGGCGATAGCCGACCAATCTGCGGCAGAAACGAATCAGGTCGAACAATCTTTGCCTCCGGAGCGAATTGCAGTCCTCACCATGCAGCGAACACTCACGATCATTCGGCGAATTGAGGAGTTGATCCTCGCCGGTTCCATTCTGCTGATCGCCGCTCTGACGATTGCCAATATCGTCAGCCGGACAGCGAGCGGTACCAGCCTCGCGTTTACCGAAGAACTCTCGCAGTTTCTCATCATTGGCGTGACGTTTGTCGGCCTTAGCTACGCGGCCGGTCGCGGTCGCCACATTCGGATGACGGCCGTGTACGATCAGTTGCCCGAACGGTTGCAAAAAGGCCTGATGGTGACCAGCTCGGCGCTGACCTGCCTGCTGATGCTGATGCTTGCAGCCTTCTCACTGCGGTACATTGCCACCGTGCGGTTTCTGGAATCTGTCTCACCGGTGCTGCAGGTGCCGCTGCATCTGGTCTACCTGATCGTTCCGCTGGGACTGGGGCTGGCCGCAGTTCAATACGGCATGACTGTCGTACGCAACTTCACGTCAGACGGCGTGTGGCTCTCATTTGACGTCAAAGATGAGTACGAACAACCGGTCATTGGCGAAACGTGACGCCCGCATCGCACGCGGTCGTCGGTTGCCGTCCGTTTCCGCTACGCGGCACCGTCTGCGGTGACCGGCAGGCTCGAACGCTGCGATGTCGAATTGCATCACCGCGGCGGTAAGTGTCGCGGTCATCGCAACCGTGACGACGAGAACGGCAGGAACTGACGTCCTCGCAACTCACCTTCATGATGGAACCCTGGCGTGGAAGCAATCCTGATCATTGGAATCATGCTCGGGCTGCTGATGCTCGGGTTTCCGATGAAGGTACCGCTGCTGGTTGCGGCGCTGAGTGTGTTGCTGGTGTTTCATCCGAATGTCACGCCAGCCGTTCTGATTCAGCAGATGATCGGCGGAGTGAAACCGGCGGCGCTGATCGCCGTGCCGATGTTCATTCTGGCGGCCGACATCATGATGCGTGGCCACTCGGCAAACCGGCTGCTCGATCTGGTCATGGCTTTCACCGGTCACGTCCGCGGCGGACTGCCGATTGCCAGTGCGGTGAGCTGTACACTGTTCGGAGCGATGTCCGGTTCGACGCAGGCAACCGTCGTCGCGATCGGCGGCCCGCTGCGTCCGCGGCTCCTGAAAGCCGGCTACTCCGACGCATTCACGACGGCGCTCATTATCAATGCCAGCGATATCGCGCTGCTGATTCCGCCGAGTATCGGCATGATCGTCTACGGCGTCGTCTCGGGAACGTCGATTGGTGAACTGTTCCTGGCAGGCGTTGGCCCCGGACTCTTGATCCTCGCCATGTTCTGCATCTACTGCCGAATCGTGTCCATCCGGGAACAGATTCCCCTGCAGGACAAAGCGGACAGCACGACTCGCCGCAATGCCTTCCGTGCTGCACTGCTGCCGCTGGGGTTCCCGGTCATCGTCATTGGCGGGATTTACTCAGGTGTCTTCAGTCCGACCGAAGCGGCGGCAGTCTCTGTGCTTTACGCGGCGATTCTGGAGATCGGTATCTTCCGCGAACTA
>CAZHET010000503.1:0-2314 GCA_964531585.1 uncultured Planctomycetaceae bacterium
TCAGCAGGGCCGATGAACCGGCCGTATCGCAATGGAAAAACAGTTCTCGCCTGTTTTCATCGCACGTTCGCCAAACCTCTGCGCGAAGCGTGAACACGCTATCGTTGACGAAGACAGCTTTCAAATGAAGTCGCCGAACGAGGTGGAATACAAACCTGTATTCTCAAGATGCGGGAACGCCGCCTGCCGAACCTCAGGCTCTCTCCCCCGCTGAGCGGCTCCGCAGACGCGGCAGGACTGACCAATGGCTACGCTTCATCTGCGGACGGACCATACAGACCGGGAACGGGAATGTCGTTCACGCGCAGGTAGACGCACAGATGAGCTCGATGGTGAATCGTGTGGTTCAGCACCCAGGTTCGGATCACGACAAGCCGTGGCATTTCCATCACCTTCTCACCCTCTTTCAGCAATGCCCACGGCTCGAACAAAGTCTCATCGCTGACTTCGTCGAGCAGTTGTCGTCCTGCCACGACGTTACGATCAAAAAGCTGCAAAATCGCAGACGTCGACGTTTCTGTCGGAGACTGAAAAGGCTCGCCGCCCGGCGGGTGAACATCCAGCGAATCGTGCCTGACGGTCATGTCGACCCAGCCGGGGATATCCGCGAGGTGATTCGCCACCCAGCCGATCGTGTTGGACTTGTCGTGAATCTTCCAGTCGAACTTATCATCCGGAACACGCTCCAGCACTCTACGAGTCCCCGCCATTTCCATTTCGAATTCGGGAATCAGAGATTTACCGATGGTCATCTGCATCGTGGGGTTCCTTATTATTCGTAGATCAGGAGTCCTTCTTGCGTACGAGACATTACTGTGTAGCCGCCGCGACTTGTTCGCCGACGAGTTGTCTCGGGTGCGGCGTGACGGCTCGGCCGGGCAGCGATGTCAGTACGACGCAGGTTGTCTGCGTGACAGGGTCGGCCCAGGCGAGTGTTCCCGTCGAACCGGTGTGGCCGAAGGTGCGGTCGGAACAACCGGAACTGCCTGCTGCCGCACCGACGTTGAAGCCCAGACCGCGAGACGTCTGATCCGGCTTGTTGTGATTGCGAGTCATCAGCGCCGCGGTTTCCGGCTTTACGACGCGGCCTCGCTTGTGCAGGAATTCGTCGAGAAACCGACCGATGTCCGGAGCCGACATGTGCGTCGTTCCCCACGGTGCTCCGAGCTTCCGCCAGTACTCGCTGTTCCAGTCCCAGTTCTTCGCGGAAGGATCGCCGGCTCCGGATTCGGGTGCCGCATGTTCCGTCTGGACGGGAACCATGTCGCTCAGCCTGAAGCGTCCCAGCCCCTGCGCCGAATGCTTCAAATCCAGAGCCTGGAACACAACCCGGTCCACAAGATTGTGGATCGTGTCGCCGCCGAGAATCTCCGCCACGTGCGTCGCCAGCAGGATTCCCATGCTGGAATACTGGTACTGTGTTCCCGGCTTGAAGTGCAGCGGCGTTCGCACCGCAGCGTGGACGAACTCGCTCAGAGGAGCATGGCGAGCGCGCAGGTCGTTGTTGTCAGGCAACTGATCCGGCAGGCCCGAAACGTGCGACAGCAGATGCTGCATTGTGACATCGTCGCGGCCGTCCCCGGTGAATTCTGGTATGAACCGCCGCAGCCGGTCGTCGAGCCTGAACTCACCCTTGTCAAACAGCGTCATCAGCGCCGTGACGCATACGGGCTTCGAAATTGATCCCAGCAGAAACATCGCATCCGCGGATTCCGCAGTGCCGAAGTGTCGCGTAAACGACTTGTCCCGCTGAACCACATGCAGCACTGCCGCGGCAACCTGCCCCGAAGCCGTCGCCCGAGCCAGCACGTCGGCCGCAGCATCAAGCCCTTCCCGCGACAATTCGCCCCGGGCGGCAGTCTTCAACACCAAACCGGAACCCATCCACGCAGCCATTCCGGACTGCAGAAATCGACGACGTCGCATGGCTTGTCCGTTGTCACGAGTTTGAAACTGGTGGGGGCCGCAAGCCACAATTGTTCACACGCTGGAGCGGATTGCAACGCATACCGCGGCCGGCGCGGACTCACGCAGTTTCGGGGTGTCGAGCCGCGGCGACTCGCAAGCACGATTCCTGATTCCTGGCGGCAGGCACCCGCTGCGACTGCGCGACCCGAGCCGATCGAAATTTCGCTCACCGAAACAGTCGACAGACTCGCCTTTAGGAGGCACACTAATGACCCTGAGTGGTCAGTTGTGGCCCCGTCAGTTGTCGCGTGCTGCACATGTATGGAAATTTCATGGCGACCAGTTTCCAGACACCGGATTCCGAAAGCTTCTCCGACGAAGTGCTGCGGCAGTTTGCTCGCGGGAT
>CAZHET010000503.1:2414-4883 GCA_964531585.1 uncultured Planctomycetaceae bacterium
CACCGGATTCCGAAAGCTTCTCCGACGAAGTGCTGCGGCAGTTTGCTCGCGGGATGCTGGATGACGAGCAGGCGGCGAAGGTCGCTGGATATCTCGCGCGCAATCCCGAGGCGATGTCCCGCCTGGAACGATTGCCGCCGGATCGAATTCTGGAACTGCTGCGGCAGGCACAGGCGGAGACGCGAGTGCCGGCAGCAGAAAAGGATGACACGGCCGATGATTCGTCACCTGCTGTCGCTGTCCCTGAAGACCCGCCACGCGAGCATCTCGTGCCGAACCTTCACCCGGAACTGGCCAGTCTGAAACAGTATCGGTTTCTGCGTCAGATTGGTGCTGGCGGAATGAGTGTCGTTTACAAGGCAGAAAATCTGTCGATGGGCAGACGCCGCGAAGCCATCAAGACGCTGAACGAAATCTATCTGCAGCACGAGGGCGGACGTGCTCGGTTCCGTCAGGAAATCGCGGTCGCTGCCGGGCTGACGCATCCAAACATTGTCACGGCGTACTCCGTGCATGAACTGCCGTCGATGCTGGTGTTTGCGATGGAATTCATTGACGGCCAGGATCTGGAAGATGTGATTGCGAACCAGGGACCGCTGAAGGTCAGCGCGGCGTGTGCTGTCATACGGCAGGCGGCGACAGCTCTGCAGTATGCGCACGAAGGGAAAACTGTGCATCGCGACATCAAGCCGGCGAATCTGATGCTGGCCCGGTCGGGAGGTCGACGAGTCGTCAAGATTCTGGACTTCGGTCTCGCCAAGGCTCAACGTGAGAACGAGAACGGCACGCGTTTGACCTCGACCGGAAGCGGCATGGGAACGCCGCACTACATGGCCCCGGAGCAGCTCGTCAGTGCCGGGGAAGTGGACATTCGAGCCGACATCTACTCGCTGGGCTGCACACTGTACTTCCTGCTCAGCGGGCAAACGCCGTTTCGGGGGACGACGTTCGAAGTCTATCAGGCCCACCAGTCCGGCACGGCGACACCGTTGACCGAAATTCGTTCCGACGTCCCCGCGGAACTGGCAGAAGTCGTCGCCCGGGCAATGGCCAAGTCACCAGCGGACCGATTTCAGCAGCCGAGCGAGTTTGCTGAGGCCCTCGGTCAATTCGTGACCGTTCGGGGATCAGGTTCGCCGCAATCAGGTTCGCCTCATTCAGGTGCTTCGCGAGCAGTGGTTCGCGAGCATCGCCACCCGGATTCCGGAACGTCTTCACCGGCGTCACAGCCGCGTCGGCTTTCACAGGTGAAAGGGTCTGCGTCTCGGCCTGTTGAACCAACACAACTGGAAATCCTGCCGCCAACTTCGCGGACGAGTCAGGTGCAGCAGGTCGTGACGTCGGCGGCGCGATCGGCAGTTCAGTCAGCCCGTTCGATTGAGTGGACAAACAACCAGATTCTGGCCGCCACGGCCGGGACTGTGCTGTTGCTCAGCCTGCTGACAGTTGTACTCACGACCATCTTTCGCGGAAACGGCGACCAGCCAGCCGACGGCGCTAGCCGCGGGTCGACAGCAGACATTGGCACCACGACCGACCAGTCAGCCGACGGCGCTAGCCGCGAGTCGATACAGGAATCGCAAACTGCAGAATCGGGCAGCGATCCATTCCTGGGTTCCCGTGCCGGCGAGGTCCGTCTCTTCACGGATCTGAACGTGCCGATGTGCTGGTGTCCGGCCGGCAGTTTTGTCATGGGCAGTCCCCTATCCGAACCGGATCGCGACGACGACGACGAGAGCCAGGTGAACGTCACGCTCAGTCAGGGCTTCTGGCTCGGCCAGTCCGAAGTCACGCAAGGGCAGTGGTCCAGTGTCATGCAGTCCGAACCCTGGTCCGGGAAAGACTACGTCCAGAGCGGCTGGACATACCCGGCTGTGTATGTCAGCCATGGACTGTCGGCTGACGGCACTGTTGAAGCCGACAGCGCCGTCGAGTTTTGCCGCAGGCTGACATCGCGCGAGCGGTCTGCCGGCCGATTACCGGACGGCTGGCAGTACACGCTGCCGACGGAGGCACAGTGGGAATACGCCTGCCGCGCATCGACGGACGCGACGGCGGATACGACACCGTACTCATTCGTCGGAGGTGCCGAACGTCTTGGCGACTATGCGTGGTATAACGCGAATGCGTCGAGCGTCGAGCAAGAGTACGCACACGCAGTCATGCAGAAGCGGCCGAACGCCTGGGGCTTGCACGACATGCACGGCAACGTGTGGGAATGGTGTCAGGACACTTACAACGTGGCGTTGCCCGGCGGTCGCGATCCGGTAGTTCTGTCCGCCGTGTCGTTCCGGGTCGTCCGGGGCGGAAGCTGGTACTTATCTGCCTGGGACTGCCGCTCGGCGAACCGCGGCGGGTTCGATCCGTCGTTCCGGTGCTTCGACCTGGGCTTCCGCCTGTCTCTGAGTCCGTCTGGTAAGTGACGGGACGTCATGGTCATGTGAGCCGCCGGCGCTAGCCGCGGGTGTT
>CAZHET010000504.1:0-4881 GCA_964531585.1 uncultured Planctomycetaceae bacterium
TGTCGTCGCGAGTGATCCAGCGAGCGATCTCCGCGCGGGAATCGGCTTCGGAATGCTCATCACTTAGTTCGAACTGCCAGGCGTCGTTTTCGCTGAGAGGAATGGTGCCGGGACGCGCGGGCTCGCCAGGCTGCTGCACGTTGCCCCGATGCAGCACCGTGACCAGGCGAGGATTGCCGTTCGTCGGTTTGAAGTTTCCCTGAGGAGAAAAGTGCGTGGCCGCGGCGTACACCATGCTGCCCGTTGGAAGCGCCTTCAATTGCTCGTCGATGGCGTCGCGCCGAGCCTGCAGTGATTTACGTTCGGCGACGCGATCCGGTGTGAGCACGTGAGCCAGAATCTCGGTCTTTCGCTGTTCCGCGTCCGCCAGTTCGGCGGCGATGTCCGGATCAGCCGCGCGCGGCCAGATGCCGTCGGTCAGGTTCGATTTCCGCCAGCGATCGGGTGCTTCGATGGAATCGAGCGCATTCACGGCGGCAGCAGCAGCGGCGTTGGTACCTGTTTCGTCGAACACTTCGGCTTCGGCCAGAGCGAGGATGAAATCGTTCTGACGTTCGGCGAGTTGCGTCGCCGTGATGCGCACAAACCTCGCTGTGACTGAGTCCGTCGGCAACTCGACCGGCTGCAGTCCGGGATTCGCGAATGCTGCGTCCGTGAAGTCAGCCACTGTCATTGTGTGATCCGCGCTGGTTCGTGCGTCGACGCGAAACCGCCGGGGAAATCCGAATCCTGCTCCGACGCCATTGAAGTCATCGTGGCTGGCGTGCAGGACGATCTTTGAAATCGCGACGTCGCGGCCGAGGTCCACTTCCACCCATTTCTCGGCGTCGCTCGTTGCGGCGATCTGACTGTGGTAGCCGAATTCCGGCCGCTTGTCGGAAACGATCGCTCGCGGTTTGAGTTCGCTGATCTTCGCCGTCAAAGCGGCCAGTTCCGGACCTCCTTCCTTCCGGCGCTCGGCATCAAACTTCTTCAGCGCGGCGTCCAGTTCGGACCGCGACGCCGTGAGTTCGTTCCGCTGCTGTTCGACCTGCGGGTCAATGTCGTACGGTCGTTCGGCTCGATCGACCGCTGCGAACACCGACTGCAGACCGTAGTAGTGTTCCTGGGTGAACGGATCGAACTTGTGGTTGTGGCAGCGGGCGCACTGAATCGTGACGCTGCAAAACGTGTTCAGCGTGTTGGACACCATGTCGTCGCGATCGAGATTGCGAGCGACCATGCCATCGATTTTGGATTCAGGAACTTCGACGTGCCCGATGAAATCCCAAGGTCCGGCGGCGATGAATCCCAGCCCGAGAATCCCGTCTGGTTCGCCGGGAAACAGGATGTCTCCGGCAATCTGTTCCTGCACGAAGCGCGCGTACGGCTTGTCTTCGTTGAAGGAACGGATGACGTAGTCTCGATACGGCCATGCGTTCGCCCGCAGCTTGTCTTTGTCGTATCCGCAGGTGTCGGCGTACTTAACGACATCCAGCCAGTGCCGCGCCCAACGTTCGCCGTAGTGAGGTGACGCCAGCATTTTTTCGACAATGTCCGTGATTGACGAGTCCGCCTGTTCACTGAGCAGCGACGCTTCCGGCGGCAATCCGGTGAGGTCGAATGAAAGGCGACGGATGAACGTCCGCCGGTCGGCTTCCGGGGACGGATGCAGATCGTGCTCGCGCAGTTTTTCCAGAATGAAGGCGTCAATGGGCGAACGAATCCAGGCGGCTTCGTCAGAGCCGTCTTCGAACGTCGGCACGGGAGGACGCGTCAATGATTTGAACGACCACCAGTCGAAGTCATCCACGGCCGGTTCGGTGAGTTCGAAGCTTTCCGGCCACTGCGCTCCGTCGGCGATCCACGTGCGCAGCGAATTCACTTCGTCGTCGGTCAGAGGTTCCGCGTCTTTGGGCATGGACGCCGGTTCGCCGTCGGCCGCGATCAGGACGTTCAGCAGGTGACTGTCATCAGGCCGACCGGGTTCCACGAAACCGCTTTCACGGAGAGCCGTGATTGTCTGCAGCGAAAACTCGCCCTTGCGATCGAGTTCGTTATGACACGACAGGCAGCGCGTCTGCAGGATCGGCACGACCCGATCGCGGAATGCGTCCTCAGCGCAAGCGACCGACGACAGGCAGAAGATCGCTGCCACGATCGAAGTTTGACTCTTCACAGCGCGGTCTCCGGTAATAAACAATCACCTGCCAACGGTTCTATGCCGATGCTGGCAGCATCAGCCACGTGGCGGACGCCGCCAGCGTCCGCATTGGTAAATTTTCATCCGCCACCCGATTCATGCCGAAAGTTTTCACGCCGAAGGTTTTAAGGACACTGCGCGACATGGGGGCTGCCGTTATACAGGTGCAGAATGAAGGGGCATTGAGAGCAGCTCCGTGGCGATGAAATCGACAGGTTGATCGTTCTGGTTGTTGAGTTGTGCAGACGCGGCAAGCCGCCGGGGCAGGCCTGGTGGAAATACGCTTGTGAACGAATCGGAGCAAGTCCGGTGAGCTTCGATCACTAGTGCACCAGTGACGGGTCGGCTTTGCCCAGTGTCATCTGAACCTGTTGTTCCACCATTGTGCGATATTTGCCGCCGGTTGACATCAGTTCGTGGTGAGTTCCCGTTTGAGTAATGCGGCCGTTTTCGACCACGCAGATCCGATCGGCTCCGGCGATCGTGCTGAGTCGGTGAGCGATCACAAACGACGTTCGACCTTCCATGAGTTCGGCCAGGCTATCCTGAATCAGCCGCTCACTTTCGGTGTCGAGGTTACTGGTGGCTTCGTCCAGAATCAACAGCTTCGGATCAGCCAGAATGGCTCGCGCGATGGCCAGCCGTTGCCGCTGGCCTCCGCTGAGCTTCACGCCTCGTTCGCCGATCAGCGTGTGCATTCCGTCGGAAAGCCGGTCAATGAATTCGGTGGCGTTGGCGGCTTCCGCCGCCGCGCGGATGTCGGCATCGGTGGCGTCGCGATTGGCGTAGGCGATGTTGGCGGCGATGGTCCCGTCGAACAGAAACACATCCTGTTCAACAACGCCCAGCAAAGTTCGAAACGATTCGACGCGATAGTCGCGCAGGTCGCGACCGTCAAACAGGATCATGCCTTCGGACGGGTCGTAGAACCTGGCGACCAGATTGCACAACGTCGTCTTGCCGGCTCCGCTGGGGCCGACGAGTGCGATTGTCTGTCCGGCGGCCACCTGCAAATTGATGTCGACGAGTGCGGGGGAATCGGCACCGGGGTAAGTGAACGTCACACCGCGAAATTCGATGTCGCCCCGGGCGGTTTGGCGATCAGCGCGAATGGACGCGTCGGTGGATTCCATTTCCAGATCTTCATCGAGCAGATCCAGAATGCGGTCCAGCCCGCTGAGGCTGTTTTGAAAGGCCGTTGCACTTTCCGCCAGAGTTGCCAGCGGCTGCAGCAGCATCAGCAGGTAGACCAGAAACATCATCAGATCGCCCACAGTCAGCGCTCCTTCGATGACACGCCAGCCCCCGTAGAACATCAATGCGGCGCTGCAGATCGGCATCATCGCTTCCCAGACCATTTCGACGGCCCGCATCCACCACCAGGCGTAAAGCTCCTGGCGAGCCATCAGGTGGTTCTCAGTCGTGAAACGACCGGCTTCGCGCTTCTGGCGGCTGAAGGCTCGTACGATGCGCATCCCGGCGAAGGCTTCGGTCGCTCCGGCATCGATCTGTTCACGCTGTTTGCGGATCGCTCGAAACTGCGGCCGAATCCTGCTGATCCACGCGCGGTGGGAAAAGTAGACCAGCGGCAGCAGAATCAGCGCGCCGACGAGCAGTGTCCAGTCGACCCAGGCCAGAATCAGAATGCTGCCAATCAGTTGAATGATGGCTCGCCACGGGTTGTACAGCAGCCCGAAGACCAGTTCGCCGACGCTGCCGCCGTCTTCTCGCAGAATCGAAGCGACTCCGCCGGACCGGATTTCCTGCACACGATGCAGCGGCAGTCGCACCGCGTGTTCGAACACCTTGCGGCGCACGTCGACCTGGATGTGTTTGGTGATTCGAGTTGCGTACCAGCGGCCCCAGATGTGTACAGCGATCTTAATGAGCGAGATGGCAACCATTGCAGCAACCGTCGCCATCAGCAGCGTGCGAGGGTCGTCAAGCTGCGGAAATCGCGACGCCCACGGTTCGGGCAGCGGTTTCCTGGCCAGCACGTAGTCGATCAGAAACTTGGTGCCCGCCGGCGGAATCAGGGCGAGAATCGTGGCCAGTGTCAGTGACGCAAGAGCCCACGCAATCTGTCCGCGGAACGGTGTGAGCAGGCCGAAGAAGCGTCGCAGCAGTTCCGACGCAGGCCGCACACGATCCCTGCGAGACCTCGGCGTACCCGTGGAATGGAAGCCGCCGCCCGCCGGCAATTCTCCGGACTTCGCTTGCTGCCGATAATCCGCGAAACGCCTGCGGCTGCTTTCAATAGTCTTCGACTGAGGAACTCCGTTCGCTGACGGACCTGTCGCGTGCGGTTCGGCCGAGTCCACCGGACTCGTCGCTGGTGTCGGATTCATCGCTGTCGGTGTTGGATTCATGGCTGATTGTAAGCAGCAAGACCGTTTGAACAATGTGCAAACAGCGTTCAAATGCCGTAAAATCCCGACGACTCAATTCGGGCCTGTGCGGCACAGTGGCCACTTCACAAGCTAATCAGGTGACTGGTGAGGTGACAGGAAACGAACACAAGCTGACCTAGGACCGGGAGTAGCTGCCCGGCTGAAAAGTGCCATCCGAAGCGCCTGGTCAGCTTGCTTTCCAATTCGGAAATCGGCTGTTCGGAAGGTCGGTGCGATGACAAAACAGAAGAAGCCCGTTCCGCCAATTCACCAGAAGCCGGAACCGGTCAGGCTCAAAGATCCGGTGCG
>CAZHET010000505.1:0-4866 GCA_964531585.1 uncultured Planctomycetaceae bacterium
TGTCGTTCATCCACGACCCGACCAGCGAACCGGCTCCGATCGCGGTTGCGACGTACACCGTGTTGAATGGCAGGTCAACGCTTGCCATCGTGGGTGCCAGCATGCCGGAAACAACGATCATCGCCGTCGTACTGGACCCCTGAGCGACCTTGAGCAGCGCTGCGATGCCGAATCCGAGCAGCAGGTAGAACGTGCCCCCACCGCCGCTTTCCACAGTAAACATCGCTTCGATGGCCGGGCCGATCTGAGCGGTCGCCAGCATCGCGCCGAATGCTCCGCCGGCAGCCGTGATGAGAATGATGGCTCCACCGCTCATCAGGGCGCTTTCCACGGTTCGCGACATCTCGTCGAGTGTCGGTTTGCGCTGCTTCATGTAAACGAAAATTGCCGCTGCGGTCGCCAGCAGCAGAGCAAGATTGGCGTCGCCGATCAGTGACGTCCATTCGGTCACTCGTCGCAGGGGAGTGTCCCAGACGTGGCTGTCGATCGCCGCGGGAAACGTCGCTTCCAGAAGAAGGCGATTCATGCGTTCGATGACGACGGGCTTTGTGCGCGAACCGAGCGACCGATGCAGACCATAGAACGCTTTCAGACGTTCTGCATTGACGATACTGGCGTTGTCCAACGGCTCGCTTTCGGCCGCCTCTTTCAGAGCCGCGTCGAGCTGCCATTCCGGAATCGCGACAGCTTCAAATTCCGCCGGCGAAAACAATGTGCGGTCGGCAAGAACCCGATTCAGGCCGGCGACGATCTGTGTCTGCTGTTCTTCAGACGGCGTTGCAGGGATTGACTCGATGCCGACGTCTGTCAGTTTTGCCGAAATATGGCGTCCGGCCGGCGTGTTGTTCAGGCTGTCCGACAAAGCCGACCAGTTGGTGACTTCTGATGCTCGCAACATGCCCGGCCGCTGTGCGTCCGCCATCGTGGTCGCGATCGTGTTGCAGGAAATCATCAGGACCGGCAACAGAATCGGCAGCAGCGCGGCGAACAATGTCGGCAACTGCGAATCTTCCAGTGGTTCCGGTTCAGGCTGAGTTCCCGTCTGGCGCATGGGGATATTGTAGCGGCGGTCGAAAAATCCTGCCGCGGCGATTCCTGCCAGTGCCGCCGGCAGTGCCACGATGGATCCGACCAGAATCATCAGCCCGATGTCGATGCCCAGAGTCGCCGCCATAATCAGCGGCCCGGGGGTCGGCGGAACCAGCGTATGAGTGATCGCTCCGCCGGCCGAAATCGCCAGAATGTACAGCACGTAGTTCTTCTTCGTCTTGCGGTACAGAGAGCGGGCAAGCGGCACGAGCAGATAGAAAACCGTGTCGAAGAAAACAGGCACCGCCAGTACAAAGCCGCTGCCCATCAGAGCAAACGACGCGCGTTTTTCACCAAGAGCACGCAGGAACGCTCGAACAATACGGTCGGCCGCTCCACTGTCCATCATGCACTGGCCAATGACCGCCGCCAGTGCGATCACGATTCCGATTGCTCCTGCGGAACTGCCGAACGCGTCCGCCACGCGACTGATTCGGGAACCGACGTCCCCCGGAGCCAACAGGCTGACGACGATTGCCGCAGAGATCAGCGCGATGAACGCATTGATCCTCAGAAAGATGATCATTCCCAGCACGACGGCGATGCCGATGACGAGAATCACGAGTGGATCGAGCATTCGGTGGGCTTTCTATTTTGCGTACTCGACCGTCCGCGTTTCCCGCAGGACGGTGACCTTGATTTCTCCGGGATATGTCAGTGACTGCTCGATTGCGCTGGCAATATCGCGGCTCATCTTCTTTGCCTGACGATCGTTGACCCGGCCGGAATCCACGATCACACGGATTTCACGACCGGCCTGAACGGCGAACGCCTGATCGACACCAGGAAAGCCGCAGGCCAGAGACTCCAGTTCTTCAAGGCGGCGAACGTATTTCTCCAGCGTCTCGCGACGGGCTCCCGGACGAGCGGCGGAGATTGCATCGGCGGCAGCGACCAGCACCGTGTAGATGTGGTCGGGACGAATGTCGTCGTGATGGCCGGCTGCCGCATGAACCACCTCTTCGCTTTCGTTGTAGCGTTTCAGCAATTCGGCTCCGACCGCCGGATGGCCGCCTTCCATTTCATGGTCGGCCGCCTTGCCGATGTCGTGCAGAAAGCCGCAGCGGCGAGCGAGCGTGCCATCCAGGCCCAGCTGTTCTGCCAGCATACCGGTCAGATAAGCAACTTCGATGCTGTGCTGGCGAACGTTCTGGCTGTAGCTGACCCGGAAGTGCAATCGTCCCATCAGGTCGATGATTTTCTCGTGCAGGCCCCGGATGCCCGCTTCTTCGCAGGCTTCCATGCCCAGCCGGCGAATGTGCTCTTCCATTTCCTTCTGAGTTTCCGCGACGATCTCTTCGATGCGCGACGGATGGATTCGGCCGTCCTGAATCA
The DNA here is from genome assembly GCA_964531585.1 of uncultured Planctomycetaceae bacterium. GTDB lineage: Bacteria > Planctomycetota > Planctomycetia > Planctomycetales > Planctomycetaceae > JAWKUA01. The sequence goes on from CAZHET010000505.1 coordinate 2,425, forward strand.
GCTTGGCCAGAGCCAGCTTGCCGATTTCACGGCGAACGTTGTCGAACGCGGAGATGATCACCACACCGGGAGTGTCATCCACGATGACGTCCACGCCGGTTACCTTTTCGAACGCACGAATGTTGCGTCCTTCGCGACCGATGATGCGTCCCTTCATGTCGTCGCTGGGAATGTCGACGGTGGAAACAGTCGTTTCCGACACATGAGCCGATGCATAGCGCTGAACAGCCATGCCGATGATTTCGCGAGCCTGTCGGTCACATTCGGCTTTGACTTCCGCCTCGTGCTTCATGATCAGCCCGCCGACGTCGTCCGCCAGCTCGCGTTCAACCCGCGTCAGCAGTTGTTCCCGCGCCTGATCCTGGCTAAGACCGCTGATCTTGTAGAGCTGTTCCTGTTCTTCTCGCAGCAGGCGATTAAGTTCCTTGTCGCGGGCCTCCATTGCCTTGTGGCGTTCGGTCAGCTTTAACTGCGTCGCCTGCAGCATCTGCTCTTTTTTGCGGATGTCGTTTTGCTGTTCCTTCAGCCGGACCTCGCGCTTGTCGATCTCCCGTTCCTGTTTGCGAACACCTTCCTTCAGTTCATCCAGTTTCTGGTCGAGTTGTTCGCGGCGTTTGAGCAGTTCTTCCTTGAGCGATATTTCCTGATCTCTGCGATAGTTTTCTGCGTCGCGTTCGGCCTGCTGCAGAATCTCATCCCGGCCCTTGTAGGCGCTGCCCTTAAGGAAGCGATCGAGAAAGAAACCCAGAACCAGTCCGACGACGCCGGTAACAATCCCGGCGATGTACGGCTCCATTGAAGCGTCCTGTAATAAGACGGCTCCTGCCGGCCAGTCATTGGCAACGGTAAACTCAGAATGCAGCGGAACCTGGGCGGTCGCCGTCGCTGGCAGCCGAACGGCGCAATGCAATTACAGGGTGAGCGAACCAACTCGATCGCCGTGCTGAGTACGATGCGCGCACCGTCGATCCTGACGGCCACGCACTGGGATAAATTCGCGTCACCCCGTCGGACCGTGCGAGCCTGGATACTCCTTCAGCACATAGCGAACGCCCTGCCTGGTCCAGGCAGACGACAGGGGCAAGCGCCTCTGTCACCGCAACAGGCAGAGGACGAATGTGGCTGATGAGCAACAGGCTGAGCACGAACAGGGTCAGCAGTAATGAAAACATCACGTACAGCAGTGGGGCAAGGAAGGAACTTGGTCGCAAACTCAAACGGAACACCGCGTTCGGGTATTCTGTGCTTCTGAAGTTCACGGCAGGATCCGAAGACCTGATCATTCATCCAGCCACTTTGGCAGCAGGTGCCGCCTCGTGGCAACCTGGCCATGCTACCATAGCAGCAGGAAGGTTCAACCGGACGAAGGTCCGGACGAGCCGCTGTCGCGATGGACGCACTGTGGCACATGCGGCTCAGCAAGAGCGTCACCCACCTGGGATTACGGCCGAACAAGAGTTCCTTATTCGACACCGTCAGCACATTGGCGATTAGAACGCTCGGGGGGGAGCGGCGTTCTTTCGAGTGCGGCGAATTCCTGGCAAGTCACTGATGCTCAGCACGGCATTCGAATATCCCTCAGGCGGGGGCAATGGGGGCAGGTCCGCCTGTGCGGGCCACTTTTCTGGCCGCTTCGTCAATGGGACATGACTCAATTTTTCTTTGCCCGAGTACTGCGGTGCTCGAATCAGCAATCGATCGGTCCCACAATCTTCCGATGTTCTGTGGTAGGTAACTCGTGACAGATGTGGCTGGTAAATACGACGCAATGTTGCAGACCGGGCTGAGTCGCTGCGGGGCAGGGCCGGACAGCGGGATGCTGCTGGCGGTTTCCGGGGGAGCTGACAGCGTCGCTCTGCTGGACGGAATTTGCCGACTAAGCGGCGAACGTTCACCACACAGAATCGCCGTGGCACACGTGAATCACGGTCTTCGCGGAGCCGCTTCGACGGGTGACGCCGAATTCGTCCGCTCACTTGCGGAACGGGTCGAGGTTCCGTTCGAGCTGCTTTCGGTCGACTGTCGCGAGCTTGCACAGCAACACGGCGGGACGCTGGAAGAAGCGGCTCGGAATGCCCGCTACGATTTCTTCGCCCGCGTCGCCCGGCAGCGTCAGATGCGGTTCGTGGTGACAGCTCATCACGCCGACGATCAGGCGGAAACTGTGCTGCACCAGATCATTCGCGGTTCCGGTCTGCGAGGACTAAGCGGCATGAAATACCGCCGGACGCTGGTGGACGGCGTGGATCTGATCCGCCCGATGCTGAACATCAGCCGCGCAGAAATCCTTGCAAACATTGACGCCCGGCAACTCCGCTACCGAACCGATGAGACGAACACCGACCAGGCGTTCACACGCAACCGTATTCGCGAACGTCTGCTGCCGCTGCTGGCCGCAGAGTTCAATCCGCAGGTTGCAAAGAATTTAGTGTCGCTGGCGGA
>CAZHET010000506.1:0-4857 GCA_964531585.1 uncultured Planctomycetaceae bacterium
TGTCCGGAGTGAAAGCTCAGGTCGGCATTAAAATCTACGGCGACGATCTGGATGTACTGAGACGGAAAGCTCAGGAAATGCAGGCTGCGATCTCGGAGATTCCTGGCGTCACAGACCTGCTGGTCGAACCGCAGGTGATCATTCCTCAACTGCGGATTGAACTCGACCGCGACAGGCTACTGCTGTACGGGCTGACCCCGGCGGAAGTCAACGAGTTCATCGAAACCGCCATGAACGGGCAAGTCGTTTCTGAAGTGCTGGTCGGTCAGCGAACGTTCGACCTGCTGATTCGGCTGGACGAAAGCTACCGCGAAGATCTCCAGGCGCTGCGACGTCTGACGATCGATCTGCGTGACGGGGGCAGGCTGCCGCTGGAAGCGATCGCCGACATCTATGAATCCGGCGGACCCAACACAATCAATCGTGAAAATGTGCGACGGCGAATTGTGCTGCAGTGCAACGTTTCTGATCGAGGCGTCGTCGATGTGGTTGAAGACATCAGGAAGCAGGTCCAACCGGTCATCAAAACTTTGCCGCTGGGCTACGTGGTCGAATACAGCGGTCAGTTCGAGAGTCAGCAGTCGGCCTCACGCATCATCAGCGCGCTGTTCGTCGTCTCAATGCTCGGTGTGTTTCTGGTGCTGTTCACCATGTTCCGTTCGGTCAATCTGTCGCTGCAGGTGATGGCCGCGCTGCCGATGGCATTTATCGGATCGGTGGCGGCTTTGGTCCTGACCGGTCAGACGCTGACGATCGCGGCGATGGTGGGTTTCATTTCGCTGGCGGGAATCGCGTCACGCAACGGCATCCTGCTGCTGAATCACTATCTGCATCTGGTGAAGTACGAAGGTGAAGGCTGGACGAAGGACATGATCGTGCGAGCCGGCCTGGAACGCCTGGCTCCGGTGCTGATGACAGCACTCACATCGGGCATCGGCCTGGTGCCGCTGGTGGTGGCGGCCGGAGAACCAGGCAAGGAGATTCTGTATCCCGTGGCGACGGTCATTCTCGGCGGCCTGATCAGTTCCACGCTGCTGGATTTCTTCGTCCATCCGGCCCTGTTCTGGCTGATCGGTCTGAAGGAAGCCGAACGCGTGGTGAATGAATCAAAGACGGAGGTCGCGCTGGTGGAAGAGTAACACCAACACGGTTCGAGCATTGTGCTGGATTGACCGGATCAATCACCGTTCGAATCACCTCAGGAGGTCTTGTCGCGGGCGAAGATCACGGGCAAGGGCGCGTCGAAGGAACTGTGCTGCAAAGTCAAACGGATTGAGCTTCCCTTTGCCGAGCGCGCTCAGCCAGTACGCCTACATTATTCGTCCAGTCGTGCAGTGTCGCCGGGTCGAAATCTGCCCCGTTCGGCCAGACAAGTGTGTGAACCTGCTGATCGATCTCAACCTTGTTGAACAGTTCCACGTCGCGAAGCGCACCAAACAACTCGCCTCCGAGCACCGGCGGGAAATCAATGATCTGTTCCGTCAGATCATCGAACGCCACGCTGAGTACATACTCGCCCAGAATCCGGAAGCTGCGAACGCGAAAAATCGGATGTTGCATGTCGGGGGCTATTCCAGCGGCGTGATCGGCAGCGGGGATTCTCCGTTTTGCAGGCGGTCCCAGTCAGCGATCAGTTCCTGTTGATGCAGCTCAGCCCACGCCTCCACAAGACGGCGCTGACGTCGAGGAAGGCTGCCAGCGATGATATCGATCGGGTTCAGGCCGACAACGGCACATCGTCCTGATAGTACGCGTGAAAATGTGGGGAATGATGCGGTCCTCCGGCCTCCATGTACATTCCGCTAATGATCCCGAAGAAGCGGCTCAATTCCGGCACGGCTGGTGTCTCCGTCGCGCGTAGGACTGGCGGTTACTCGGATGCTTGTCCATACGCATCGGCACATATCCGGAATATCATCACGATGGCTCACGTGCAGCCTCAGACCTCAGTTAAATTGAAGTGTACGCTGGCCTCGTGACTTGTTCCACGGAGAATTCGACCTGGCCGCGTCAGAAGCTTACGCAGACGATTACGTCAATCGTTGTCTTACCTCCTTAACCGCGAGTATTATCAACGCGATTGAAGTTCGCCATGTAGAATCAGGCCTCTGGCAGGCAGAAGAATGCAGCAGTCACAAAGCACGCCGGACACAGACTCGGTTGCCAATGATGAGGCTCCGCCGCAGGTCATCATCGATGCTTCATTTAACGACTGCGTCAACTACGCGGGTTGGCAAAACTCCGTCCCTTTCCTGCGCTCGCTCTCGGTTCGCAATTCGTCCGAGATCACGTTCACCGGCCTGCACCTATCGTTCAGGGTCAAGCCTGGTTTTGCCCGTTCAAAACGATGGGTGATCGATCGTCTGAATCCGCACTCTGAGATTACAATTGCCGATCGCACCGTTGAGCTTGATCCTGATTATCTTAACGGACTGAACGAAGCGGAACGGGGTCAGGTGTCGCTGATCCTGCACGACGGTTCTCGGAGCCTTGCCGACCAAACATCTGAAATTCGTATACTGGCGCGCGACGAATGGGGTGGATTCGGCTCGAACGGAGAGCTGTTAGCGGCTTTCGTAATGCCGAATGATCCTGCCGTTGCGAGGATTCTCAAGCAGGCAGGAGAAGTCCTTGCGACACACGGACATTCTTCCGCACTGGACGGTTACCAGAGCCGTGATCCGCAGCGGGCGTACCTGCTGGTGGCAGCAATCTGGTCGGCTGCAGCGGCTGTCGGCCTGACCTATGCCAATCCGCCGCGAAGCTTCGAAAAGCACGGACAAAAGACGCGGCGTCCGGCGACGGTCTTGGCCGACGGCCTCGCGACGTGTCTTGATTCCTCACTGTTGTTCGCCGCAGCGATTGAAGCGATCGGTCTGAATCCTGTCATCGTGTTTCAGAACGATCACTGTTTTGTCGGCGCGTGGTTGAAGGAGAAAACGTTCAACAACCTCGTCGAGAAAGATCTGTCTGAAGTCCGAAAGGCAATTAGTGGCAAGGAATTGGTTGCCTTTGAGACGACGCTCATTACTCATCGGCCCCCAGCGAGATTCGAAGATGCCGTGTGGACGGGAGGGAGGGCGACGAGGGAATCCGAAGCGAAACGATTCGTTGCTGCGCTCGACGTCACGCGGGCGCGCATGGCAGAGATTCGGCCACTCGCTTCGCACGATGCGGCGGTCCAAACCGACGAGATGTCCATTGAACATGCCGGGCCGCTGCCGCTGCCGAAAGCTCCTGATCTCGGAAGTGTGGCCGACGACGTTTCCGACGAACGGCCGACGACGCCGGACGGTCGGATTGAACGCTGGCAACGCAAGCTGCTGGATCTGTCGCTGCGGAATCGGCTTTTGAATTTCAAACCCACCAAACAGACGGTCCCGTTTCTGTGCCCCGATGTTCCGCTGCTGGAAGACAAACTGGCAGCCGGAGCGAAACTCCGAGTTATCTCACTGTCCGAGCAGAATCCGATCGGCGAACGTGACACGGAACTGCACTTCCACAGGAACCGTCGGGACATCGACGCGGAGTTCGCCGTTTCGGCTCTGCAACGGGATGAACTCGCGGCGATGCTGGAACCCCGTGAACTAAACGGTCGTCTGACGGAACTGTATCGCCGCGCCAGAAACGATATTGCCGAGGGCGGTTCCAATACCCTGTTTCTCGCCATCGGATTCCTGCGCTGGAAGAAGAAACCCGACGATGCCGATGCTTACCGCGCTCCACTACTACTGGTTCCGGCGAAACTCGTTCGAAAGAGCGCCCTGTCACCGTTTCAAATCGTTCACCACGAAGACGATGTTCGCTTTAACGCAACACTGATTCAGCTCCTGAAGAAAGATTTCGACCGTGACCTGTCGCAGTTCGAAAACGATCTGCCGACGGATGACAACGGCGTTGACGTGCCGTTGGTGATGGAACGAATGCGGCGCGCGGTTCGCGACATTCCCGGCTTTGAAGTGGTCGAAGACACTGCTTTGTCGACGTTCTCGTTTGCCAAATACCTGATGTGGAAAGATCTGGTCGATCGAACCGGTCACCTGGAACAAAACCGAGTCGTCCGGCATCTGATTCGGAACCCTGACAAACCATTCGAGTCCGGTGTCCACACGTCATTCCCCCGGTGTTCAGAAGTGGATCATCGCTATGATCCGAAGCAACTAGTGCATCCGCTGCCGGCGGATTCATCACAACTGGCGGCGGTGGCCGCGGCAGCGGAAGGTCATGACTTCGTCCTGATCGGACCACCCGGAACCGGCAAGAGCCAGACAATCGCCAACATGATCGCGCAGTGTCTGGCCAACGGAAAAACTGTGCTGTTCGTCGCGGAAAAAACAGCAGCGCTCGATGTTGTCTACCGGCGTCTCCGCGAGCACGGACTTGGTGACTTCTGCCTGGAGTTGCATTCCAACAAAGCGGAACGACGCAGGTTTCTGGATCAGTTGCGAGGTGCCTGGGGAGCCGTCGAACACTCCGATTCGAATGAATGGCTGACCATCAATCAGCGGTTGCGAATACGCCGCGATGAACTGAACAGGTACGTCGAAGCGCTTCACGAACCCGATGCCAACGGCTGGACGGTGTTCAGGGCGATGGGCGTTTCCGTGAGAGGTGCCGACACGGTCGCTCCGGAAGCGGACTGGGGCGATTCCGTTCGCCATGATTCCGAGATGTACCAGAATCTGACGAGCTTGATTGATGAACTAGCACTGACGTTTGGAGCGTTGAAGAACACCGATCCTCTACCGTTTGTGAAGGCAACTGAATGGTCGGCGGCGTGGGAGACCCGACTGCTGACTGAGGCACACAGACTTGCCGCCGTCACCGAATCGCTACAAGGCGGCCTAACCGCATTTA
>CAZHET010000507.1:0-4154 GCA_964531585.1 uncultured Planctomycetaceae bacterium
CCGGCGGGAATGGCGCGGGGCAGCAGACGACAGGTTACTATGGGTTTGCTCTAGCGCAATGACATAAGTCGGCCTCCCTCGATCCAGAAAAGCTCAAAGAGCACTCTCGTCCGCCAGCCACCACCCCCGCCACTGAGAACGTCAAGTGCACAAGCGAGACGAATTGGGGACGCGTCAGGACAATACATTGATCATGATGATCAGGGTAACCTCCGGACTGCGTTCCGGCCCAACGGGCCGACCGTTCGAATTCCGTTCATCCGAATGAGACGGCACATCTGAAGGATCGACAGCGCAAGTGTGTGACTGCCTCGATCATCGAAATCACTCCGCATCTGCGTCTCGAACGGTCGTCCCGTTGGGACTCATGTGTTGGCGCGGCCGAATCCTGGGGCGATGCCCCAGGCTGGACGAATGACCGGCCCGTTGGGCCTGCTACCTTTCTTGGCCCTCTTGGCGTTGAACGGCGACCGCACGAGAAAACAATGCAGGAAACCTCACTCAGCCTTCTCGAACGACTTGCCAGTGACGCCAGTGATAACGACTGGCGGCGGATGATGTCGATCTATCGTCCGCTGATGTTTCACCGAATTTCCACTTATCCGCTGCTCGTTGACCAGGCAGAGGACATCGTGCAGGAAACGATGATGGTGGTCATGCGTGAGATTCCTGTCTTCCAGCGACAGCGAACCGGATCGTTTCGAACGTGGCTACGGACCATCCTGCTGAATCAGCTGCGATATGCGGCGCGCAAACTGAAGAAGACTCCGTTACCGGCCGGGCAGAATGAAAAGCTGTTGTCGCAGATCGAACTCCTGGCTGATCCGGCCAGCGAGCAGAGTTCGGAATTTGATCGGGAACACGACAAGGCCGTTTTTCGACATGCGGCCGAGATCGTCCGGAGCGAAATTGCCGAGCACACATGGAAGGCGTTTCAGAAGCACGCGATGAATGGAGAAGACGCCTCGTCCGTGGCCGCGGAACTGGGCATATCCGTCAATTCAGTGTTTCTTGCCAAGAGCCGTGTGACTCGCAGGATTCGTGAAGAAGTCCGCGGCATGATTGACTAACCCACCGATTGAGTACCCGGATCAGCTAATTGACGCTGCCGTCCTGAGCCAGCCAGTCTTTCCTCGTGGCGATTCTCGGCCTGTCGACGCAGCCTGCTCGTCTTCAGATAATCTCGCGTCGGCAATTGAGAATCCGTCGGCAATTGGCGATTATCTCACGTCGCGATGCGCGGCATCGGAAGCGTCAGCCACGATTCGAGTTGATCCATCCAGCCCGGAGGTTCGGCACATGGTGCAGAACAGCAAGCCCAATGCAGATCCTCCACCTGGTACGATTCTCGAATCGAACGATGAGATTCGCCGTGCTCAGGCAGCCCTGCGCCAGCACGGACACGATGTCGGCATCAGGCCCGAGCGGCTGTTCCGCCCGACGGTTCGCCCACCCATCGCGATCCTCACTGTCATGGACGACGGCAGTTCCGCCGGAGAACATGTCCGCATCCGTGATGGTGAGTTTATCATTGGCCGGTCAGAAGGTGACCTGAAGCTGCCATTCGATGAGCTGTTGTCTTCCCGCCACGTCGCGATTACACAGCAGGTGGTGTCCGGTGCATGGCGGTGGGTGGTGACGGACCTGCAGAGCAGAAACGGAGTATTCTTCCGCGTATCCAGGGCACCTGTCGTGCCAAACGCAGAGTTCCTGGTCGGACGGGGCTGCTATCGATTGCACATCATTCAGCATGCTGGCCCTGATACAGCAGTCTGGGATGGTGCCAAACGCGGTTCGCCCGCCACGAAGGCGATTCTGGCTGACGCTCAGGCTGGCACAGAAATGCTGATCGAGGTTGTGCGCGGGGGCGATGGCTCGCGGACGACGCTCGTCAACACTGCATACAGCATCGGGGCGGGACGGTCGTGCGACATTGTCAGGACGAACGATCCGTTCACCGCCGAAACCCATGCCCGACTCGTACGCAACGAGAACGGCACCTGGATGATCGAGAATCTGTCGGCCCGAAACGGCGTCTGGCTACGTCTTCCACAGGTCGGAATCGTCCGTGGCGGAACCTGCGAGTTTCAGGCGGGCGAGCAACGGTTCCGGCTGGCTTTCGGAGCCCGTAAATGAAGCTGCGGCTCTGGAAACCGGATGGAGGCTGTGAGGAGCTCGTCGCAGTCAGGTCGCGTGTTCGACTGGGGCGGAATGCGGATTGTGAAGTCGCCCTGAATTCCACTGAGTATCCGATGGTATCCGGCTGTCATGCCGAGCTTGTCCGGAAGGACGGTGCTGTGTGGCTGCTTCACCGCAGCAAGTCGAATGCAACAGTCTATGCCGGTTCGGCAATTGAAAAGCCACAGCGTCTGAAAGCCGGTGATCGCTTTCGGCTTGGATTTACCGGACCGGAAATCGAACTCCTGGACGATGCTATTCAAGGCACTGAGCCTGGTGCCACGATCATGTCGGGCAAGGCATCAGACTTTCTGCCGCCATCACCGACCGGAAGTGTTCAGTTTCGACTTGGCTCTGGAGGAGTCATCGGACGTGATGCGGACGCAAGCACCTTTCACCTGGAGCACCCACATGTTTCCCGGCGGCACGCCAGAGTCAAAGTGGTCAGTCAGAAAACGCTGATCGGTGACCTGCGAAGCTCGAACGGAACCTATGTCAACGGTGAAAGAATCACGAGGCCGGTCGAGCTGACGCGTGGTGATGTTGTCGATATCGGACCGTTTTCACTGACGTTCGATGGAACAACGCTGGCAGGCGGTTCGCGGAAGAACAATGTTCGTTTAGATGTCGAACATGTGTCGTTTGTTGTACCGGACCCCCGCGGTCGCCGGTCACTGCACTTGCTGACTGATGTATCGTTCACCGCAGACCCGGGCGAGTTCATCGGGATTCTGGGACCAAGTGGTTCGGGCAAATCAACACTTCTGAAGATCATCAGCGGTCGCAACTGGCCGTTCAGCGGTCAGGTCACGGTCAACGGCCGCGATCTGCACCGAGAGTTCGCCGCGTTGAAACAGGATCTGGTTGTCGTGCCGCAGACTTCGGCAGTGCATGAGGAACTCACGGTCGAGCAGACTCTGAGATATACCGCTATGTTGCGCCTGCCGGCTGACACGGAAACGTCCGAAGTGGATGGCCGGGTGATCTCCGTCTTGACAAGGGTCGGGCTGGCCAATCGCTCGGCAACGCAGGTGCGAATGCTCAGTGGCGGACAGTTAAAGCGTCTGGGGCTCGCATGTGAACTGATCTCCGATCCCAGCCTGGTGTTTCTTGATGAGGTCACCTCAGGCCTGGATGAACTGTCTGATAAGGAGCTGATGTCGCTGCTGCGTGAATTGTCAGACAGCGGCAAGACTCTTGTCTGTATCACGCACAATATCAGCAACGTGCAGGCGATGTGTCACAAGGTGTTGGTTCTGACGCACGGTGGCCGTACCGCCTTCTTTGGAACACCTGCCGACGCGTGCAGTCACTTTGGCGTATCCCGGCTTGCCGATGTCTATGGTGTCCTCGAAACTCGCACCGCTGAGCAATGGAACGCGGCATGGCTTCACGGCCAGCACGACCCAATAGTCGCCGAAGCGGCAGACAGCGACGAACGAATTGCCTCCAGGCAACTGGCAGGCGTGGAACAATCGCGACTGGTCAGCGTCGCACAGCGCCTTGTGTCTCAGGCGGTCGTGCTGGTCAGGCGATGTGCTGCTATTTGGCGTGCCGACGTCCAGGCCCTGGCGGCACTTTTCGGACAGGCTCTGCTTGTCACGGCGCTCCTGTGCCTCGTCTTTGGCGAATTGCCTCCCGCGGGCACGGAAGGAGTCAATTCCGTCCGCGCATCCGAGTTGAGGAATCTGTTGTTTTTGATTGGCGTATCCTGTTTCTGGCTGGGAGCAAACAATGCCGCCAAAGAAATCGTTAAGGAACGTCGCATATTCAACCGTGAACGTGACTTCAATCTGATTCCTGAAAGCTACGCACTCTCGAAACTGGCCGTCCTGGAACTGATTGGTTTCGCCCAGGCGGCCCTGGTTTCGATAGCCTGTGTGATGTGGTGCGACGTGCCTGGTGAGCGACTTCAGATCGCAGGTGCCGCGGTGATCCTGAATCTGCTGGGCACGGTGCGCACCGTCGTCGTGCCG
>CAZHET010000507.1:4164-4848 GCA_964531585.1 uncultured Planctomycetaceae bacterium
CGCTTCGATAAGATCCTGCATGCCGGCGGCTCCTGATCCTGAATCTGCTGGGAACATGCCTCGGGCTGGCGTTATCCGCCTGGTCGAGATCCGAGGAGGTCGCCGCTGCGCTGGTCCCGACAACGATCATTCCTCAGATTGTCCTGGCTGGCGTTGTCGCAGAACTTACCGGCACCGCGCTGGGGCTTGCGAAATTGTTTGTGACCGTCTTCTGGGGCCAGAAGCTCCTGGAACACGCACTGCCCAAAGCGGAGCGACTTCCATCAGCGTTCGAACCTGATGCTGCAACTTGCATTGTGGTGCTGGCTGTTCATGGTGCCTGCTTTGCAGGTCTGACTTGGGGCGGTCTGCGGTTCCTGTTCCGTGACCGCAGATAGCCCGTGTTCGGCGACGATGGGCTGCTCAGCACGCGAAACCAAATCTCGCTAGACACTCAGCAAGGGTCTCTTGTCCCGATGCGGCGAGGATTCAAGAGACCACTCGATGACCGAGCCTGACCAGTCGTCACGACAGACGCACCAAGCGTTTAGCAACAACGAGGTAAGCACAACGAGCACCTCTGGATGGCGGTTTGACAATAAAGATTACGACAAATCACCCGCAATGGCGCAGATCTGCCATTTGGGTCCGCGTTGGCGTGACATTGTCGCAATTGTGGCGGCCAAACTCTCTCTCTCTCTCTGT
>CAZHET010000508.1:0-4830 GCA_964531585.1 uncultured Planctomycetaceae bacterium
TGGCCTCGTCGCTGAACAACTCGCAGGCCGTCTTCGAACGACATGGCTCCGCTGAAGACCAGCGCCGTGTATTCCCCCAGACTCAGACCGGCCGCCATTTCACAGCTTAAAACGACGTCGGGGGAGTCCGCTCGCAGCTTTTCCAGTGCCGCCAGACTGGTGACGAAGATTGCCGGCTGGCTGATGATGGTGGAATCCAGCTCCTCGGCCGGACCTTCGAAGCACAGTTTCGCCAGGTTGTAGCCAAGGATCTCGGCCGCCTGGTCATAAAGTTCCTTGACGCGCGGGTACTTTCGAGCCATCTGCCGGCCCATGCCGACATGCTGAGCACCCTGACCGGGAAAGAGAAAAGCGATCTTCGACACGCGAACGGGTTCCTTCGCAGACGCAGCAGTGCGTTGATTCTGTGAACTTTCCGGCTGTGTATCAGGCCACGGCGAGGCTTCTGACGGACTGCTGCCGCGCGATACGACGTGTGGCACTCGCGGCCTGGAAGCAGTCCTGCCTGCCCGACTGCGATTCAGTCCGCCGGGACAGTCTGCACAGCCAGTTGCTCGACGATCTGAGCGTTAATGTGATGAGCCTTCATTTCCAGCGTCATTTTCAGCGCGTTGCGGATGGAATCCGAATCGCTCGACCCGTGACAGATGATGCATGTTCCGTCGATGCCCAGCAGCGGTGCTCCGCCGGATTCCTGATAGCGGTACTTCTGCATCAGTTGAGCCATCACTTCCTTCGCTCGTTCGCGTTCGTCGCTGAGTGCCGTCATCAGAGTCGTGGCGACAGTCTTCATCATGAATTCTGCCATGCCCTCGCTGACCTTCAGCACGATGTTGCCCACCATGCCTTCGCTAAGCAGGACGTCCGCGTCACCGTGATAGACGCCGCGGCCTTCGACATTGCCGACGTACTGGTCCCTGAGCCGGGACGATGACAGGTGCGAATGTGTTTCGCGGTAGAAGTCGTTGCCTTTGCCGTCTTCGCTGCCGATGTTGAGCAGTCCGATGCGCGGCGACTGGATGCCCAGAATTTCACGGGCATAGATGCTGCCCATCACACCGTATTGAAACAGATGTTCCGGACGGGCGGCGGGGTTGGCTCCGACATCGATCAGAACGCTGCTGCCTTTGAGATTCGGCAGTGTGACGGCGATGCCGGGACGTTTGACGCCTTTCAGGAACAGGCGTGTGCGCAATCCGGCGGCAACAACGGCTCCCGTGTTTCCCGCACTCACGACGGCGTCCACCGACCGGGCCGCCATCAGCTGCCAGCAGCGGGCGATGGAACAGTTGGGTTTTTCGCGCAGAGCGACGGTGGGCTTTTCGTGCATTCCCACGAACCCGTCGGCGTGCTCAATCGTGATGCGGGGCGACGTGCAGCCGACTTCGCGGCGCAGTTCTTCGAGAGCCGCCCGGTCACCAACAAGCACCACGTCAAGGTTTTCGTGGCGGGCGACGGCTTCCATAGCCCCCTGAACGTTGGGCGCGGGAGCATGATCGCCGCCCATCGCGTCAAGGGCCACTCGCATTGCCGCTAATCCTCGTCGTCAGAAACCAGTACCCGGCCCTGGTAGTAGCCACAGGTGGGGCACACGACGTGAGTGGGCACGGCCGACCCGCATTGACTGCACTTCGCCAGTTGAATCGGTTTCACCGCATGATGACTGCGACGCATCCGTTTGCGGGACTTGGAGGTTCTTCGCTTGGGAACGGCCATGACAATCTGGTCCGGGAACGGGTCCGTCAGCTCCCGCGGACAGGTCCCGGGGACGGAAATTCAAAAGAGTAAAGACGTTGTGATCGCCGGGCAATTCGGCAGGGAGGCGGAATACTGGCAAACAGTGCGCTTCGTGTCAAGCATCGCCGAACGCAGCGGGAATTCCCTCTGACTGCCGCAGCCGGGCATTCGCTTGACGAATGAGCCCGGAATTCCGACTGTTCGCCACATGATGGTCGATTCCCGAAACTATCGCTGGCCTGCAGAATGGGAAGCTCACGCGGCAACGTGGGTCGCGTGGCCGGTGAACGCCAATACCTGGCCGGGGCTGTTTGAACGGATTCCTCCCGCATTTGGCAGGTTCGTGGCCGCGGTTGCTCGATTCGAACCGGTCCGGATTCTGGCCGGCGGTGAATCGATCATCAAGAGTGCCCGACCGTTCGTCGTCGAAGCGTGCTGCGACGAAGACTGCCCACACTCGGTGGACTTTATCGAAATTCCGGTGAACGACTCGTGGTGCCGCGATCACGGACCGATTTTTCTGAATCGTCGCCGGGAGGTCGGCAGCGGTCCCGAACAGATCGTCGTTGACTGGGACTACAACGCGTGGGGCGGAAAATATCCGCCGTGGGATCAGGACGCGAAGGTCGCCGGCAGAATCGCCGCTCTGCTGGACGTGCCGGCCGTTCGGCCCGACCTGATCCTGGAAGGCGGTGCCATCGAGGGCAACGGTCGCGACACCATTCTGACGACCGAAAGCTGCCTGCTGAATCCAAACCGTAATCGGGGTATGACTCGCGAACGTATGGAGTTCGCGTTGCAGCAGTACATGGGAGCCCGGCAGGTCGTGTGGCTGCCAGGGCACGGCATTGTCGGGGACGATACCGACGGCCACGTCGACCAGGTCGCGCGTTTTGTGGATTCGCAGCGCGTGCTTGTGGCCGCTCCGCACCACGAGGATGCCCCGGAAGCGGCGGATCTGCGAGCGAATCTGAAGGCAGTCGCGTCGGCTAAGAATGCCGACGGGCAGGCGCTGCAGCCGCTGCCGCTGAAGCTGCCGAAGCCGAAGTACCAGAAAAAGCACCGGCTGCCGGCCAGCTACTGCAACTACTACGTCGTGAATGGTGCCGTCATTGTGCCGACGTTCGCAGATCGAGCTGACGATGTGGCACTGCAGCAAATTCAGGATTGCTTCCCCGACCGGGAAATCGTCGGAGTGGATTCACGGGACCTGATCTGGGGACTCGGTGCCTTCCACTGCATGACTCAGCAACAGCCGCTGCCCCTGTGATTGCTCACGACCGCAATGCTTCTCGCCCGTAATTCTTCTCTGCCGTGATGCATTGCGGCAACATCTGATGCGCACGGGCAGCAGGCATTCCGGCAAACCGCCGCGGATCTCCTGCGGTAATCAGCGTCGGTAACGAAATGCCGCGTCTGGCACTCAATTTGTGTCGTTCCGTTTGCACCTGATTCCATCAATCACGGCCGTTCCGCTCGTCAGTCCGTCTGAGCGTCGCACGCGGCTGGATCAAAAACTGGTGCGAGGAACTGCTGTGGATGTGCCTGAATTCGTCGTGCTGTGCAGTTCCCTGCCCGGCTTTGTGCGCAGCGTCGGCAGCTATCTGACCGGACTGTGCCGTCTGCTGGAATGCTATTCTGTGCAGGAAGCCTCGCAACTGGTGCAACTGCATCATCCCAGAATCGTGGTGATGGACCTGCGCCGCGGCGGACGTCAGAACATTGATCGCACGTGGGCGATGGCTCAGAATTCCCGCCGCTCAACGTTTATTGTCGTCGTGACTCGCGGAGACCTGAATCGCGAGACGATCCCCGAAGAACTGACAGGCCGCGTCGCGCTGGTGGAACTGGCATCTGCGGACGCCGATCTGAAGCCCGCCGCCGTCACCGCTCGCGCTGTCCTGTCAGGAACGCCGCTGCACGACGCCGTCACCTGGTCGGTAAACACCCCGCTCACCGCCGACGCTGAAAACACGCGCCACGGGCACCAGGCCGCGGTCTCCGGTGCTGTCGCGTTGACGACGACTTCCGGCGTTCGGCAACCGACAATCAATGAGCAGCCTGCTGCTGTGCCGGACACCGCAAATGCCGGCCGCGCCGACGAGTGCGTCAACGGTACTGTCGCTGAAAATCCACGATCTCTGTCCATCGCCGAACGTTTCCGCACGCGAACACCGGCTCTGCGGCACATGCTGGAACGACTGGAAGTGGCCGCTCGTCATGACGTCACGATCCTGCTGATCGGCGAAACCGGATCCGGCAAGACTCACCTGGCCGGACTGATTCACGAAGTTTCCCCGCGAGCATCCGCGCCGTTTCTGACGGTAGCCTGCGGGGCACTGCCCGCCGATCTGATTGAAAGCGAACTGTTCGGCCACGTCAAAGGTTCGTTCACCAGTGCTCACGCGGACAAGGACGGAAAATTTCTGGCAGCAGGCAAGGGCACCATCCTTCTGGACGAAATTGACGTGCTGACTCCCGAACAGCAGGTCAAGCTGCTGCGAGTGATCGAAAACGGTGAGTTCGAGCCCGTGGGTTCCAATCGCACGCTGACGGTTCAGGCACGCGTGATCGCCGCCAGTAATCTGGAACTGCAGCCGCTGGTGGAAAAGGGCCGCTTCCGCCCGGACCTGTATTATCGACTCAACACGCTGTGTTTTCAGATTCCGCCGCTGCGGCAGCGGCTGCCTGATATCGAACCGCTGGTTCGCTACTTCATTCACCGTCACGCGTCGCGGCATAACATTGACGTGATGGACGTCTCACCCCAATTCCTGGACACGCTGATCGGGTATCCCTGGCCTGGCAACGTCCGTGAAATGGAAAACGCGATTCGCAGTGCGGTGATCTACAGCGACGGCGGAACTCTGACCGTGGATTCTCTGCCGCCAAACATCGTGAAGGGTGCCGCCGGGCCGGCCAACGACGCATCGGTAGCAACTTTCTTTTCCGGCAAACGCGGCGAGTCGCTGGGGAACTGCATCGAACTGACTGAAAAGGATCTGATCGAACAGGCGCTGCTGAATAACAGCTTCAGTCGTACACGAACAGCCAAACAACTCGGGATCAGCCGCGTGACGCTGTACAACAAAA
>CAZHET010000509.1:0-4826 GCA_964531585.1 uncultured Planctomycetaceae bacterium
CATCGGCCGGTTTCCACGGTACCATCTGCGTCGCACCGTCCAGTCACCGCGACTGATGCTGCAAGGGCCGCCGTGAGCCGACCAGACTCACGAAGCGGAAAAGTTCAACGCACGATCTATCCGTCAGCATCCCTGCCAACGGATAGATCGCAATTCGTTATCTGCAAGATCATGAACCGACGTCTGAAATACAGTCTTTGCTCGTTGATCGTTTTGATGACGATCTCTTGCCTTCTTGCTGCCTTTCTTGGAAACCGCCGAGCCACGAGTCAACGCAAGAGCATTGCAACATTGAATGCCGCGGGAGCCCGCGTTCGCATGGCTTCGGAGTCGCGTTCCATATTCGCCAAGAGATTCTGGTGGTTGCCCGGCGAGTATACTCCGGTTGGCGACGTTGATGCTGGTGGCATTTTGGACTTTAGTGATGACGACCTATCACCAGTTCTTGCATTGCCTGAAGTTCGCGTGTTGGGGCTAGAAAACACCGCCGTAACTGACGCTGGCCTTAAACAACTCGCCACAGCGGAAATGCCAAATCTTCGCTCGATCAATCTTTCAGGCACGAATCTCACACGGGATGGCTTATTGGCTTTGGCGACATTACCCGATCTCATCGATGTTGTGGTGCATGAAGGCCAGTTCACAACTGCCGACGTGGACGCATTTCGCAAACGATGCAGACATTTCGTGAGGCTACATGGGTTGCAGTGACACAGCAGATAACAAAACGGTGCACGGGAATTGTGTATTCGCCCGAATTTTCAAATCAAAGCCGTCCGGCACAATCCCGTGACCGTCGGCGTTAGGCCCTTGTGGCACAGTCGTGGTGTGACCAGTCACTGAGCGACACAATGAACGTCTTGCGAAAAGCGTTGCCGGTTCTCATGGTCTCTGGTGTCCACCTTTATTTGATCAAATGGGTCCTGGATGCGTACGGCTTCCGAAGCTTTTGTTCCGCCTTGTTGTTGAACTGCCTGATCGTCTCGTGGGTAGCCCTGGCTGGACAGTTCGTCTCTTTCGTCTTGGGATCGCGGTACTACCGGATTCGACCTTTCGAGCATGAAGGACAGCTCTACGAGAAAGTAGGCACTGGCCTATTCCAAATGCTCGTTGGGCGTGGGCCATGGACTATCTTGAATCCCACATTACGCTTTTCCGGTAAAGTGTCTCAGCTTGCCGGGCTGGAGAAGGAGATGCGAAAAGCAGAAGGGGGGCATTTACTGGCCTTCATTACGGTGACCCTGGCCACGGTTTTCGCTGCCGTGCAGGGTTGGCTGGATGCAGCGGGCTGGTTATTGCTGTTTAACGTTCCGCTCAATCTCTATCCGGTTATGCTTCAGCGATGTAATCGAGCTCGCATTCAAAGGATTCTTGCACGGATTGGGCGGTCGGAGTTCAGCGACAAAACCGACCGTTTCTAGGAGTTCGGGGGGAGTGGTCTGTTGATTTGAGTATGAGTCGGGCGTTGTGGCCTAACAAATGAGGATTTGACTTCGCGGTGTTGGCAGGGTGGGGGTGGATCGCGACTGGGGCGTTGATTGATGGCGTGCGTTGATCGCGCATTGGTCGAGCCGAAGCTCAAACAAATGCGGTGTGATGGGAGAGTTGGCATGAGAAGGCAGGCTTCGAAAAGCAGCGACCGGGTCGGCTTCGGCGGCGGAGTCGAGTACGGCCGACTGGGTTCCCGGCCCCGCGCGAGTGCCGGGGTCGTGCTGGGTTCCCGCCCCCGCCTTCGCGAGGGCAGGACTCTTCGCGGGAATGACGGAGGACGCGGGGATGACGGGGCGGAGGCGCGGGAATCTGTGTGCATTTGCGGGATCTGTGGCTTCGCCCTGAGCAAATCATTTGATCGCTCCGCTGGCGGTAAGATTTCAGGTCGCGACTGAGTATGTGCACCGAAAGAGCATTGCTGCTGTTGCCGCGACAACTGACTCTGCGGCTGTTCCTCGGCATGCATGTTCGAAATTCGCTGCCGGCGTCAGTCGAAACGAATCGTCCTTCTGGCGACCTTCCGTAGTCACTGCGCAGACGTGACCTACTGCAAGAACAGGAACTCACTCGTGTTGAACAGAACTCGGCAGGCCTGATCCAGTCCGTGGGCCTCCGTCAGTTCGAGCATCGTGTTGCGTTCTTCGGTCGTCGGTGACCGCGACAGCGCCAACACAAAGCTGCGGTCAATCTGATCGGCAAGAATTTCTCCGGCCTCGCTGCGAACTCGTTCGGCAAAGAATGCCGCCTGGCGATTCGCGAACGGACTGTTCAGCAGACTCAGCGACTGCAGCGGTGTGATCGACCGCGTCCGCTGCGGTGTCATCTGACCGGCATCGGGGCAGTCAAACGTTCCAAAAATATCGACAGCCTGCATGCGAATTCTGTGAGCGTAGATCATGCGCCGCCAGCCGCTTTCGTCAAACGTTTCCTTTGCGATGTAGTCCGACAGGCCGCCGCGCTGGTTGAACAAGTTGAAACCCGGCCCGCCCGCCAACAGGTTCAGTTTGCCGCTGACGGACAGCATTGCATCGCGAATTGCCTCGGCCTCCAGCCGTCGTGGCGGGAAGCGCCACAGCAGGCGCGATCCTGCGTCGATGCGGAGTGCTTCGGGTCGCGGCCTGCTGCTTTGACGCCACGTGGCGGACGTAACGATCTGACGATGAAGTCGTTTCAATGACCATCCGTGTTGAACGAAATCCGCCGCGAGCCAGTCGAGCAGTTCCGGATGCGTCGGCTGCGATCCCATCATTCCGAAATCGCTGGGCGTATCAACGAGGCCAGTACCGAAGTGGTACTGCCAGACTCGATTGACAATGACTCGTGCAGTGAGCGGATGGTCCAGCCGCGTGAGGTGCTTCGCAAGTGTGAGTCGGCGATCGACTTCGGACGCAGTTTTCAGTGACGTCGGAATAGCGGATCTCAGCGTGCCGACGTGACGTCGGTCCTGTTGAATTCGGTGCGACGGGATCGGTGTCTCGTCGTGTGTGGAGGGCAAAAGCGAGGCTGTCTGCACAACTCGCTGCAGAATCGCGGGCACCGCCGGAGCGACCACTTCGACTCGCTGCATCGCGTCACCTCGACGCAGCAACCACGTCTCGGCCGGCTCTTCGACAAAGCTGGCGGCATAGACCTGCGGGCCGGCGGAAAGTTTGTTCAGGTTTTGCTGAGTGGAACGGATCGCGGACGTCTTCGCCATCACGGCGGCGACCGAGTTCGCGTCAAGCCCCGTCAGCCGAACGGTTGTCGCGTCGCGTGTGTCATCGATGCGGGGCAGGCGATTTCGAGAATCAGCCACCGTGCCCCATTCGTCGGAAGTCGGCGGCAGAATGTCGATGTCGTAATCAGCCGGAACGCTTTCGCCTCGATGCCAGACCACACGATCGATGCGCACCACGGCCGGGAAATCGACCTGCAGCCACGCCGGTCCTCCTGCCGCGGACACCCACGGAAAGGCCTGACGCTGATCGACCGAACCGTCCGTCAGATTCTCGAAGTGGCGCGTCTGATTGGCGAGAGCAAAGCTGGATGCGGACGGCGTTGCACCGTTTGCGGCGAGAGCCACGTTGATTGGCGTGTGAGCGTTCGACCGCACTCTTTCCGTACGATGGGCCTCCAAGCCTGTCGAATTCGCGTTTGCCGACGGCCCTGGAAGGCCATCGTACGACCAGAGCTCGAACTCGTATAACGATGCGGCTCCACCGCTGGTCGTCGAGTGAATCCGCATCCGCACGGCACGCGCTTCGACAGCACTGAATTCTTCCGTCTGCACGTCGGCGAGCGGAGGCAGAAGATGGTGTGTGCCCCGCAGCGATTCGAGTTCCGTGCGCAGAGTCTGCAACTGCCGGCGCACTTCCGGCACCTGAGCCGTCCATTTGTCGTTCAAATCGCCTCGCCATCGACGGTCGCCGTACTGCAGACCGGCGAACACGGCCTGCATCGCGTAGTAGTCTCGCTGGGTCAGCGGATCGAACTTGTGGCTGTGGCAGCGAGCACAATCCAAAGTCAGCCCAAACAGACTCTGGCTGACCGTGCGAATGACTTCGTCCAGTTCGTCCTGGCGAGCCTGCCGCATGGCTTCTTCGTCGCGGCCGATCTGACCGGGCAGATTTGCGGGCCCTGCCACCAGAAATCCCAGCGCCGCGTCTTCGCCAACGGTGTCGCCGGCGATCTGTTCGAAGAGGAACTCGTCGTATGGTTTGTCGGCGTTCAGCGCTGCGATGACCCAGTCGCGATACGGCCACGCGTTGGGGCGTTCGAGGTTCGTTTCAAAGCCAACGGTTTCTGCCCAGCGAATGACATCCAGCCAGTGCTGAGCCCATCGTTCACCGTAGCGCGGGGACGCCAGCAAGCGGTCAACGAGCGCTTCATACTCGACATCCCGCGCACTCCCGGCGTCAGCAGAGGCGGAGGCAGCCAGCGTACTTGCTGAGGAGCGGCCAGCGGTGAAGTCAGCCAAGTCGTCCGGCGTCGGAGGCAAGCCGGTCAGGTCGAAGGTCACTCGACGGATGAGCGTGTGCGGATCCGCGGGTGGCGACGGGGTTAAGCCTGCTTCGGCTAGTCTTCGCCGGACGAACGCGTCGATCGGATTACCGTCCGGATCTCCCGGCACGACCGGTTTCTTTACGGGCTGGAAGGACCAGTGACCTGTCGCGGGCGCGTCGGCGTCGGGAAATTGAGCCCCTTGTTCAATCCAGCGAGTCAGCACGTCGATTTGTTCGGGCGTGAGCGGGTTGCCATCGGGAGGCATCTTCAGGTCGGGATCATCGCCGCGAACGAGTTTCAGCAGAAAGCTCTTCTGTGGCTGTCCGGGAACGACGGCCGGCTTCCCGTGATCT
>CAZHET010000510.1:0-4802 GCA_964531585.1 uncultured Planctomycetaceae bacterium
AGAGCGGCCGCTGGTGGCGGACGATCAGCAAACCGTCGTGCGTTCGTCGCACGCTGAGTCAGCTCAGGGGGAGACCGCAACGCATTCGGATGCCGGTCAGGATATTCTGGACCGTCTGTTTCCAAACACCGGCTATGACTCGCAGCCGGAACGCGGACTGCGGCTGGCTCACTTTGAAGTCAGGGAACGTATCGCATCAGGTGGGATGGGAGCCGTGTTTCTGGCGACGGATCTGGAGCTTTCCCGCGAGGTCGCTCTGAAGATTCTGCACCCGTCAACGTCGCGAGATCCTTCGCTGGTGGCTCGCTTTCGCAACGAAGCGCGTGCCTGCGCACGGCTGAACCATGACAATGTCGCGCGTGTATACTTCACCGGGCAGCAGGACGGCGTTTACTTCATCGCGTACGAATATGCCAACGGCCGGACGATCAAGGATCTCATTCAGCAGCGCGGCACGCTGTCGTCTTCGGAAACCGTCAACTATGCCATTCAGACCACACTGGCGCTCAACCACATCTTTGCGGCAGGGATTGTCCATCGGGATATCAAACCGTCCAATATCATTCTGACGGAATGCGGGCGGGTGAAAGTAGTGGACCTTGGTCTGGCACGTCGCGAATCACAGGATTCCATCGGCGAAATCACCGTCGCGGGGACGACCCTGGGCACCTTCGATTACATTTCGCCCGAGCAGGCTCGCGATCCTCGCACGGCTGACATTCGCAGCGATATCTATTCGCTGGGATGCACGATGTATCACATGCTGACCGGGCAGCCGCCGTACCCCGAAGGCACCGCGCTGCAGAAGCTGCTCGACCATCAGGGCAAGACTCCTCCCGATGCCGCGAAGTTCAATCGCAGCATCGAACCGGCTCTGGCGGCGACTGTGCAGAAGATGATGAGCACCAATCCGGCAGCGCGGTATCAGGAACCAGGGCAGTTGCTGGCGGATCTGATGGACCTTGCGGCACACATGGGTCTGCGCAGCGTGCCCGCGGAAGGGATCGTGTGGCAGCGGATTCAGCGGCCTTCGATCAGGCAGGTGTCCGGCGCGGTGTTCCTGTTTGCGTCGGTGGCGATGATCTGTGCGGCCGCGTTGACGATTCACTTCATGCCGCGTCAGCGAGTCGTTTTTCAGGAAGTTCCGCAGGCAGCCTTGTCGCGACCGCCGAGTCTCGCGGGGACCGGGGACACGGGCGGCACGGTTGCCGATTCGACTGGTTTGCAGATGACCGGCGACACGGGAAACACCCGCTCGGCGGCTGGCAGTGAACCGACTGCCACCGACGACCGGGAAGACGAAGTGAATACTGTGAAGTCACTTCTCTCCGGCAACAGCACGATGCCCGCTGGTGGCACGCCGGAAACAGAAGGCGACGCGACTCGCTGGCAGCCGCCCGACGAATTCGGCGGCGACCTGACGTCCGGCAGCGACATAAACGGCGACCGACCGCCGGTGCCCGCAGAGACCGTCAGCCGGCCGTTTCGCCTGGCGTCCATCGTTAACGGGCGGGCTGGCGACTATGACAGTCTGCGACAGGCAATGGCCGAAGCCAGTGACGGAGACACAATCCTGCTGCGCTTCAACGGCGTGCAGCGAGTTCCCCCCGCCGGTCTGGACCGCATCATGGGACAGATTCTGACGTTGAAGGCGGACGAAGGCTTTCACCCGGTGCTGGAATTTCAGGCACCCCCGACGACCGACGCCCGGTCGGGAGTATTTCGGCTGATCAACAAGTCGCAGCTTACGATCGAAGGTGTGGAACTGAAACTTCCGCAGGACAGTTCGCCGAACGGCGGCCAGCGGGTGGTATTCGACTGCAGCGGACCAAACCGCGTGGTGCTGCGGGATGTCGCAATTGACATTGCCACCAGCAGACTTCCGCGCACCGCGATTTTTCGGATGAACGAATCGGATCGCTCCCACGGCGGCATTGACCACGCGAGTTTTGTGCTGTCTCGCGTCATCGCCCGCGGAACGGCGGACCTGCTGTACGTCGAATCGCAGTCGGACCTGGAGGTTCAGATCAGCGACTGCGGCTTCGGGCTGGATGGTTCCCTGCTGAACAGCGTGGGCAGCGCGTCGATGAATCTCGGTCAGGGAGAACTCAGCCTGAACCTGACCCACGTCACATGCCTGCTCACGCAGCCTCTGATCTATATGCATGACAGCGACACGATCACTGGCGGCGGACCACAGCGAAGGCTGCCTGCCGTGACGGTAACCAGTGGCGGTTGCGTGTTTGCGTCCGTCAGCGGCGGCGGAGTTCTCGTACAGTCGAGAGGCAATTCGTCGGTTGATCGGCTGGAAGAATTGCTGACCTGGACCGGTTCGACCAACCTGTATCACGGCATCGAATGGTTCTGGAACGTCGAAGGTACCGAACCCGATCTGACGTCCATGACATACAACTTCGACCGCTGGCAGTCTCGCTGGCCGCAGGAACCTGCCGACGGCTCCGAAGCGTCCACACAGTTTGTGTGGAACGAAGCGTGGTGGTCGCACCACGACGGTCACATCAACCTGTCCGAAATGACAGCCGACTGGCTGACACTGACCGAAAAGCTGTTTCACGCGCCGACAAAGACTCGGCCGAGGTTCAAATCGTACGAAATTCCCGGAGTGGCCCCTGAGCAGCTTCCACAGTTCCGCGGCGATTCCCGTTCGCTCCCGGAAACGCCGTCGGCTTCCGGTACCGCCACGCGCCGAAACGCCCCGGCAGCTCGGTAGTCCTATCGTCGCCACCCGACTCACGCCAAAGGATCCGTGATGAAGTTGCCTGTTGCCTGCTTTCTTTCAGCCGCTGTCGGCACCGTTGTCGGTGGGTGGCTGTTCAGTGCTGCCGTAGTGACACCCGTCGCCGGTCAACAGCTACCGGTGCTGCCGGGGCGTTCGCCGAGCCGGCCTAACGCCCCGTTGTTTGTGCCAGCGGATGCTGAACCGCGTGGGGCAGCTCACGAGGTTCGGGAACCGGCCGCCTACGATATTGACGGACTGACTCCGGATGAAGCAGCGGCCGCATATGTCTACGAATCCAACAACCGCAGCGTCGCCAACATCGCGACTCGCATCGGCGGCGAACGACTTTTGTTCCGCGAGAATCCGACGGAAGACGCCGGGTCCGGATTTGTTCTCGACCATGACGGCCACATCCTCACAAATTACCATGTGGTCGAAGATGCCGCGCGCATCCAGGTCACGCTGTTCAACGGCGAAGCCTTTGAAGGCAAGGCCGTGGGCGTCGACCCAATCAACGATATGGCGGTCGTTCGAGTGGATGTTCCCAAAGAGCTGCTGCACCCGGTACGTTTGGGGGATTCCGGAGCACTGAAGGTCGGCATGAAGGTGTTCGCGATCGGCAATCCGTTCGGCCTGGAACGCACCATGACAACCGGCATTATTTCCAGCCTGAACCGGACGCTGCCCGTCACGCGGGCACGATCGATCAAGTCGGTGATTCAGATCGACGCCGCGATCAATCCGGGAAATTCCGGCGGCCCGCTGCTGGATTCGCACGGTCGTCTGATCGGGATGAACACAGCCATCGCCAGCAGCACCGGACAGAACTCGGGCATTGGCTTCGCGATCCCCGTTAACCTGATTAATCGCGTTGTACCGGAACTGATTCAGCACGGTCGCGTCATTCGGCCCGAAATCGGCATTCACGAAGTCCTGCGGACAGAGCAGGGGCTGCGGGTTCTGCGGCTGGATCCCAACGGTCCGGCTGCCATCGCGGGAATTCGCGGACCTTCCATCCGCCGCGAAAAACGCGGGTTTGTGGCGTTCGAGATCGAGGATCGGGCAGCTGCGGATCTGATCGTCGGCGTCAACGATCGAAAAACACTGAAGGTCGACGAGTTCCTGTCAGAGGTCGAAAGCCACCGTCCCGGCGACACAATCACAGTGAAAGTCCTGCGAGACGGCCAGCCCGTGGGAATTTCCGTGAAGCTCGGCGGCTGATGCCCGATGACCGGAGATTGGTTGAAGTCGGTCCCCGGCATCGACAACGGCAGGGCGAATTCCCGCTGATTCGCAGCGACCGTGGCACAGGCCGCTCCGACGCGCAGACGATAGCGAGCCGCAGACCACATCGGGGCGCAGACGATAACAGGCGGAACGAGTTCCGGCGGCTCCGGAGAACTCAGGTGGTCAGCTGATGATGATTGCGAATTGCGGACGATGGCAGCGTTCGCCACGTGGCTGGCGCTGCCAGGATCGGCAAAGAACTGAGAGACTCGCATGACCAGAACACTGTGCGGGGAGAGTGAGGTCAGGCGGGGAGAATGGTTCAGGTCCCGTTGCGGGAACGGCCTGAAAGCTGCTTCGCGCAACAGGCTCCCACCGATTTTTCCCCACGGGCGACTTATCTCAGCGCGAAGTCTTAGTCGCAGAACGTCGCCAGGATTGGCAACCCGACAGCGAAAGATGAACGGTCGACAGTGCGCCCAAGCGGCGACACGCCGCCTCCTCCAACTCAAGGAAAGCCGCCATGCATACAACTCGAATTACCGTCGCCGCGTGGTTTCTGTTTACTCTCGCATTGGTGCCGCGTGTCATTGCCGCTGACGTGCCGCCGGTCGAAGCGTACCTGCTGGAAGGCCGGCTCGCCGAAGGTGCTGCGGCGATGCAGGCTGCGATCGATGCAGATACCGATAACCAGCAGGCGCGATTCAGCCTGGGAGCCGTTCAGTTTCTGCAGGCAATCGAGGGGCTTGGGCGGGACCAGTACCGTTACGGCCTGCTGGCTGGGCGGACGCGAACCATGCCGTTTATGAGGCTGCCGATCGGTGAGAATCCTGCG
>CAZHET010000511.1:0-4796 GCA_964531585.1 uncultured Planctomycetaceae bacterium
AAAGCGGTCGGAATCACCTCGCCGCCGCCGGCCGCGACGTCAACAGCATTGCTCGCCGCAGAGTGACCTCCGCCGACAGCCGGTCGCACCTGATCCTCAATCGTGACTTCAGCCGGCTTCGCCGCAGTGCGTCTGTCGCGCGCAGCGCGGCGAATTTCCGAATACCCCGGCAGCGGATCGCGGTCAGCAAACGGGTCCAGCGCGCGAAGCTGCAGCGATGCGGTTCCGGCCGGCAAAGCATCCAGTGGCAGACGCAGACCGATCGGCGAATCGCCGGGAATCAGATACAGGTTCTTTGAACGGAACGGCCACGGTCCGCTGGCCCACCTGGCACGAGCCTGCCACCACGCGCGCGTCAGCGGCAGCACAAACCCAACGGGCCGGCCGGCACCGCGTTCGAGTGCGCGAGCCAGCCGGCGGCGGTCTTCGGTCGAATCCGGATCGTACTCCGCCGGATCGATATCCACCGGCAGCTTCTGTTCCAGCTCAATCAGATGGTAGATGTCTTCGTAGGCCGGGCGGATCCAGCGGTCGTCGACTTCCAGCCGATCGGCCAGTTCGTGCAGAAACGCTCCGGCTTTGATTTCGTCAGCCGCTGAATCCGTGATGTCGTCCGGAGCCGACAGCAGGTCCGGATTCTTCCAGATCGCCTCGCCGTCATTCCGCCAGAGGCAACTGTATGCCCAGCGCGGCAGCGATTCCCCCGGGTACCACTTGCCCTGACCATAGTGCAGCAGCGCGCCGGAACCGAACCGTTCGCGCAGCCGGCGGATGAGCTGGTCGGACTTCTGCTGCTTGTCCCGGCCGACGGCCAGCGTGTTCCATTCGTCTCCTTCCTGATCGTCAATGGAAACGAACGTGGGTTCACCGCCCATTGTCAGCCGCACATCATTGACCTTTAGCCGCGCATCGACGTCCCGTCCGGCGGCATCGATCTGCTGCCATTGCTCTTCGCTGTACGGTTTCGTGACGCGAGGATCTTCATGCACGCGTGTGACCGACATCTCAAAGCGAAAGTCGCACTCACACTTTTCAACGCCGCCGGAAATCGGTGCCGCCGACTGAGGAACCGGAGTCGCCGCCAGCGGAATGTGACCTTCGCCCGTCAGCAGGCCGGATGTCGGATCGAGCCCCACCCAGCCGGCTCCCGGAAGAAACACCTCGGTCCACGCGTGCAGGTCGGTGAAATCCGCGGTCGGACCTTCCGGACCTTCCAGCGGTTTCAGGTCGGCCGTCAGTTGGATCAGGTAGCCCGATACGAATCGTGCGGCAAGGCCGAAGCTGCGCAGCAACTGCACCAGCAGCCATGCTGAATCACGACACGAACCGCACTTCTTTTCCAGAGTCTCTTCCGCCGTCTGAACACCGGGTTCCATGCGAATCAGATAGGCGATGTGCTGCTGCAGCCCGGTGTTCAGGTCGACCAGAAAATCCATCGTGCGTCGCGGCCTGACGTCGACGCGACTGCGATATTCGTCGAACCGCGAACCGGTTTCGCTGCGAGCCAGAAACGGCTTCAGGTCGTGCGCCAGGTCGTCCGCGTAGTGGAAGGGGAACTGCTCCGCATCGGCTTCCAGAAAGAAGTCGAACGGATTAATCACCGTCATTTCCGCAACCAGATCCACACTGACGGAAAACAGCGGCGTCTTGTCGTGGAAGATCAGCCTGGCCAGAAAATTGCCGTGAGGATCCTGCTGCCAGTTGATGAAATGATCGGCAGGCTCAACCGTCAGGCTGTACGCCGTGATCGGTGTGCGGCAGTGCGGAGCCGGCCGCAAACGCACGATCTGTGGTCCAACAGTGACGCGGCGATCGTATTGGTATTCCGTCAGATGGTGCAGAGCGACGCGGATAGGCATCGGGTAAAGACAACTTTCGCAGACGGAACGGGACCTGTTTCACAGACGGAACGGGACCTGGGACTTGTGATCGACGGCGGACCGTAATCTGCTGCCGGAACGTGTTGTAGTGCTCATCCGAAACATTCAGCGGTCGCCGGAACCAGTCTGGCCCGGCAAGGCTCCGGCCGAGCCGGTGCGACGACGTGCAAGCTTTGCACCCGGCAGCACGGCCAACGCTTTCCCTGCCGGTTGCCATGATGCGGACCAATCAAAACCGCGCACCTGCGTCAGAACTGATACTGCGACTGCGTCTGCACCTGCTGCCCCGCCGCTGACAGATCGAAAAATGTCGAGTAGATCGCGTCGCCGACGGAATTCATCGTGGTTTGAAAGCCATCGACGAACTCGTGCAGCCCCTGAAAGACAATGTCCTCAATGCGGGCATAATTGAGCCGCGAATTCAACTGGCCCAACACCTGCTCCGCAGCGTTGCTGAAGGCGTGAGGCGGTGTTCCGGAGATCGCTCGCAGGCAGTCTTCCGCGTGCAGCACGCAGAACTGCAGTGATCGCGGAAACAGCCGGTCCAGAATCAGAAACTCCGCCACATGCATGGGCTTAATACGGCCATAGCGTCTGCGGTACATCTGCAACGCACTGGTTGACTGCAGCAGGGCCGACCACTGCACGACGTCAACCGGGGTTCCCACCAGCGAGGCGCTCGGCAGCAGAATAAAATACTTGACATCCAGAATTCGCGACGTCATGTCGGCCCGTTCCAGCAACCGTCCCATCACGCCGAAACTCCAGACTTCTCCCTGCGACAGAGTGGCATAGGTGACGCCGATCACCTGGTGACTGCTGCGTTTGATCTGCTCCAGAAAACTGTGGGGATTTTCGATGATCGCGGCTGCTTCGCGACGTGCTGTCTGTACCCGCAGATAGAAGCGGTTGATCGCTTCCCACATCGCGGTGCTGAGGTTTTCCCGAATTGTGCGGGCGTTCTCGCGAGCATTGACCGTGCAGGAGACTACGGAATTCAGATTGTCGCGATCGAACAGCAGAAAGTGGATCACGTTCGCCCGCGAAAAACTGTCGTAGCGTTCAAGAAACGCCTTTTCGTCCCCGCTCGCGCGGATCAGCGGTGCCCACTGCTCAGAGTCGTCTGTGCGGTCGCCAAGTGCGATGGCGGAATTGACTTCGATGAACCGAGCCACGTTTTCGGCGCGTTCGATATACCGGGTCATCCAAAAGACGGACTCGGCCACACGGCACAGCATGTTCAGCTTTCACGAGAGTAAACGGGTTCAGGACGCGTGTTCGTACAGAATCCACGTGTCCTTGCTGCCACCTCCCTGCGACGAGTTGACGATCATCGACCCGTCTCGCAGCGCGACCCGAGTCAGTCCGCCAGGCAGCACGAAAATGTCTTCTCCATAAAGGATAAACGGCCGAAGATCCACATGCCGCGGACACAGCTTTCCGTCAATGACCGTCGGCACTGTGGACAACTGCAGCATTGGCTGAGCGATGAAGTTGCGGGGGTCTTTCCGAATCTGTTCTGCACACGTGCGGCGTTCCTCATCGGTGGCCTGCGGCCCCATCAGAATGCCGTAGCCGCCCGACTCATTCGTCGGTTTCACCACCAGTTCATCCAGATGATCCAGCACGTACGCCATCTGATCCGGTTCGGAACAAAGGTAGGTCGGCACGTTCGGCAGCAGCATCTCTTCGTTCAAATAGTATCTGATGATTTGCGGAACGTAAGCATAGACCGCCTTGTCGTCGGCGATCCCGGTTCCGGGAGCATTCGCAAGCGTCACGCGACCGGCCCGGTAGGCCCTCATCAGCCCTGGCACTCCCAGCATGGAGTCTTTGCGGAAGCACTGCGGATCGATGAAGTCATCGTCCAGCCGCCGGTAGATGACATCCACCCGCTTCGGGCCGTGAGTCGTTTTCATGTACACAGTGTTGACATCGACGAACAGGTCCGGCCCGGTCACCAGCTCGATGCCCATCTGCTGAGCCAGAAACGAATGTTCGAAGTAGGCCGAATTGAAGATCCCCGGAGTCAGCAACACAGCGACCGGTGAATCGACAGGCGGAGCGGTTTCCAGCAGCGTATCCAGCAGCCGCTCCGGATAGTCGTCAATGTGGGCAATGGCCGATCCGTAGAAGACTTCCGGCAGCACGCGCTTCATCAGCTCCCGGTTCTCCAGCACATAGGAAACGCCGGAGGGACACCGCAGATTGTCTTCCAGAACATAGATCTGACCGTCCGAATGCCGGATCAGGTCCGTGCCGGTCACATGAGTCCACACGCCGCAGCGCGGCATCAGTCCGCGACACTCGGGCCGATAGGTCTTTGCGGACAGCACCAGACTTTCCGGGACGATTCCTTCCTGAAGAATGCTCGCTTCGCCGTAGACATCGTTCAGGAACAGATTCAGTGCCCGAATTCGCTGTTGCAGGCCGGCGGCAACGTTCTGCCATTCGCTGTAGCCGATGGCTCGCGGCACGATGTCGAACGGCCAGATCTTCTCCGTGCCTTCGTCGTGACCGTACACGGCAAACGTGACGCCCTTCTCAAGCAACTCCTCTTCAGCGTGCTTCTGCCGCCGAACCAGCAGATCGAGCGATAGCTCCTGAAGACACCCCGACAGGGCCGCGTGACGAGGCGATCCGTCAACGGAAAGCAGTTCATCGAACGACATTGCCAGGTCTGTCACGCCAGCCGCCTTTCCGTCGCACAAAACCTCCGAGGTTCCCGCGAAGAGGTAATTCACATCAGGTCACCGCCAAATCACAGGGCAGGACTGCCTGATTATCGGGCAGACTGCTGTGAAAAAGACGCGTCTCGGACGGGAGTGCAGTACGTGTGCCAATCGTACTCACGATTTGATGAATACGGAAGCCGCGAACCGCAAGCGTGATCAATCTCCCCCCGGCGCAGCCGAT
>CAZHET010000512.1:0-4794 GCA_964531585.1 uncultured Planctomycetaceae bacterium
CGGTTTCCGCAAAATACGCACGAGTCCCGAACCAACGCTCCGCGGCTGAATTGCAGCAGCAGCCGACAGACTCACGTCCCGGTCTACCTGGTGCTCAACGCCTCTCGGCATCAGCGGATTGAACGCGCGGCCGACAGGTGAAGGCCGCGACGGATGGGTGTGGGCGAAGTGGGGCAAGGGGCTCGCCTCAGCAGATTGTGTCCTGGACATGCAGGCGTCGTGGCGCGTACTCGCTCCCTGGTTCATACCCGAAAGTCATGTCACGCAATCGTGCTCGGTGCTGACATTGGCGACTCGCCGTCGAGGCTCATGCGCTGCCAGAGTTCCAGGCACAGCAGGTTCCACAGCCGGTACGCGTGATCGAATTTTGACGTCGTGTGTTCTTCCACGAGTCGTCGAACGACTGTTGCGTCCAGCAGGCCCCGTTCGATGGCTCGCCGGGACAGCAGCACGTCGTGCAGCAGATCTTTCAGTTCGCTGCGAAACCAGTGGTCAATGGGAACTCCGAAACCCATCTTCTTTCGTGTCTGGATGTCGGCCGGAATCAGATCGCGAAACGTCTCGACCAGAACTTTTTTTCCCTGCTGCAGCGACTGCTTGACCTGCAGCGGCATCCTGGCCGCCAGCTCCACAACGTGATGGTCCAGCATCGGACTGCGACATTCCAGACCGACCGCCATGCTGGCGATATCAACCTTCGTCAGCAGATCACCGGGCAGATACGTCAACAGATCAGTTGCCGTTGTGCGAGTCACAAAGTCACGGCCGGGGAACATCGCATAGGCGTCAAAAATAAACTGCGCCGGGTCTTCGTCGCTGGTCAGCGTCCACAAATCGTCGGCGACCAGTTCCTGAAGCCGGTCGCGATTGAAGATGGAGATCCAGTTCAGATAGCGCCGTTCCGGCTCCTGGTTGAGCGTCTCCAGCAGCCGCTTTAATCGGCGTCGGAAGGATTTCTGCTTCACCGATGCCGGCAAATGATTCCCAACAACCTTCTGCAATGACGATTTCATCCAGCGAGGAATCAGGTCCATTCGTCCGGCAATGCGAACCGCGCGATAGCGATCATAGCCGCAAAACAGTTCATCGCCCGCGTCCCCCGTCAGCGCGACCGTGACGTGCTGCCGGGTCATCTCTGACAGGTACATCGTGGGAATCGCACTGCTGTCACCGAACGGTTCATCGTAGTGCCAGATCAGCTTCGGCAGCATGCGGATCGCGTCCGGTTCAACCAGTGCCTCGCGATGATCGGTGTGGTGCATTTCTGCCGCCTGCCGGGCATAGGAGCGTTCGTCGAAGGCAGCGATCGGGAACCCGATCGAGAACGTCTTGACCGGTTGGTCGAGCTGCTGCTGCATGAGCGCGCAGATCACCGTGGAGTCGATGCCGCCGGACAGAAATGCCCCCAAAGGCACGTCGCTGCGCAGACGCAGCCGAACGGCTTCGCTGAGCGTTTCGCGCAGTTCCTGCGACCAGTCCGCGATCGTGCTTCGCTGAGTGTCCGGCTGGTCGTACGGAGGCGACCAGTATTGACTGATCTGCAGTGCTCCGTCTTTCAGCACGCCGATGGAGGCCGGTGGCAGCTTGCTGAAGCCTTCCAGAATGCTGTGCGGATGAGGAACGTATTGGAGTGTCAGAAAGCGCAGCACAGACGCGCGATTCAACTGCCGCGGAATTCCCGGGATCTGCAGTAAAGCTTTAAGTTCACTGGCAAACGCCAGCCGTCCTTCTTCGAGCCGGTAGAACAGCGGCTTCTGTCCAAGCCGGTCGCGGACGATCACCAACTGTTGTCGCGGGGCGTCCCAGATCGCGAAGACGAACATTCCGCGCAGGTGCTGCACGAACTCCAGGCCGTACTGTTCGTACAGATGCACGATGACTTCGGTGTCGCCGTTCGTGGCGAACTGATGTCCGTCGGCGATCAGCGACTCGCGCAGTTCGCGATAGTTGTAGATTTCTCCGTTGAAGACGATCTGAACGGAACCGTCTTCATTGCCCTGCGGCTGCGGACTTCCGGCAACATCGATGATTGACAGCCGACGATGTCCCAGAGCAACGCCGACACTTCGGCGATCACCCGCGGGCTGAAAGTAGTGCCCTTCGGCATCGGGTCCGCGATGAGCAATACAGTCGGTCATCCGCTGCAACGTCTGTCGGTCGATGCCTTTGTCAGCCTGCCACCAGACAGCACCGGAAATTCCACACATGGGGACACAGGTCTCGGAAATCAGGGAACGGGAATCAGGGAACGGCGAGGGACACCTATTCGCCCGAGGTTCTCGGCGATCAGCTCAGTGCGCCCGACTTTCAACTTTCAGCGTTCAATACCTGCCGGTACAGCGTCTGGTGGCGTTCCACCAGCATGTCGACGCTGTGTTCTTCTACGATTTTCTTTTTCGCTGCGGCAGCCAATCTTTGCGACAGCGACGCATCCGTCAGCAGCCGCTTCACAGCTTTGGTGAGGTCCGGGGACTTGCCATGCGGAAACGTCAGGCCGGATTCTTCATTCGTGACGAGTTCCCGGTTTGCCGGAATATCGCTGACCACAACCGGCACGTTTCGGGCCATCGCTTCCATCAGGCTGTTCGACATGCCTTCGAACGAACTCGGCAGACAAAACACATCCATTTGTGCGATCAGGTCGGCGGCATCGTCTCGATGCCCTGTGAAATGCACCTTGTCGCGACAGTCCATGGCGACGGCGAATTCGGCGATTGCGTCGCGTTCAGGCCCATCGCCAATCAGGACGAGTGCCACTTCGTCATCGACGACCTGGTGCAGCAATTGAAAGGCCCAGACCAGATCTTTCAGGCACTTCTGCTTCGCCAGCCGTCCAACGAATCCGACCAGCCGGACATTTTCTGCCAGGCCCAGTTCGCCGCGAAGTCCTGTTCCTGCGGTGGAACGAACGTCGCCTGCCACGGCGTTAGGGATGACTGCAATCCGGACATCCGGGACAGAGGCATGTTCACGATAGAACTCGGCAACACTGGCCGAATTCGCTGTCATCGCTGCCATACGATTCACCAGCAACCTGTCCAGTCGCAGTTGCCAGGCACTCTTCCACGAATCGACGCAGCGTTCGGACACAATGACTTTGCAGCCGGACGGAACCATGAACGGCAGCCGGACGTACGAATTCGCTGCAAAGATGAAAGACTGGACGATGTCCGGCTTCAGCTCACGCAGCCGTTTTCGCAGCCGCAGAAGTGTCAGCGGGTCGAACCGAAAACGTTTGTGAAGCACGTCGACAGAAATTCCGCTTTGCTGCAGTTCTGCGGCGTAGTAACCGCCGCGATTCAGCACGATCACGTGAACGCGGAATTCATCCTGCGGCAGGTGAGTGGCCAGCAGCGTTAGTTGCCTTTCAGCACCGGATTGATCCAGCGTAGGAATGACGAAAACGATTGAAATCAAAGGGGGTGCTTCAGCGGCAAGACGCAATGGCAGGACGCAATCGCAGCAGTGGCGATCCGGGAGACGGCCACAGGCGTCGCACACGATAGTCCACAAGCTCGCTGTGGGCAAAGACGGACGAACGGCCGGCCGGCGGCGGAGGCTTCGAAACGCAGATTCCAGCGAGTCGGGGGCTCCACCGCTACGAATGCCAAGATCGGGCGTTTTGACTCCGTGCTTTCTTCCGGTCATGATCCTCTCCACCGACACGGAGCAGCCCGCCCGAGTCGACTTTGCGTAGCGTGTGCCCGTTATGAATCCTGTTCACGGTTCTGTCGATGAATGTCATTCTTGGATCCCGGTCTCCTCAGCGACGCGAATTGCTGGGATGGCTGATTGACGACAGCCGGCTTTCGATCATGCCTCCGTCGACCACTGATGAGCCACCGTTTGACGGCCTGAACCACGACGAAGCAATCGAGAACCAGCTTCGCGACGTCGTGAAACTGAAGTTCGCTGACGTGGCTCGGCAGCTTCAGGATCTGCCGCCGGAGGTAACCGACCGTGCGATCTGCGTGCTCTGCGCGGATACCGTTGTCGTCGCGGACACTGGTGCGGTCGCGGACAGTGGTGCGGTCGCGGACAGTGGTGCGTTCGCGGAAAGTGGTGCGTTCGCGGAGAGTGGCGAGCGACACCGCATCGTGCTGGGACAGCCGGACGAGACGCACGGTGAAGATCAGGTTCGGCAGTGGTTGAGCGAATACCTTTCCGGAAGGACTCACGAAGTCTGGACATGTTTTCAGACTGGCGATCCCCGTGATTTGTCTGAACAGGGCGTTCACCAGGCAACCGTCAAGTCAACTGTCCGGCTGGAAGAACTCGATCGGGAACTGATCGATTGGTACATCTCAACCGGAGAATTTCGCGGCAAGGCCGGCGGCTACGCGATTCAGGGGCAGGCTTCAGTTTTCGTCAAAGAGTTGAAAGGGAGCCTGACAAACGTGATCGGCCTGCCCATGATGGAAGTCGCTCGTGCGCTGCAAGCGCTGGGGGTAACGCTGCGGAACGGTCAGGTGCGCTGATGGAAACGATGGCTTCGCAGACGGATGCCGGCATCGAGATCGGCGGCCGCAGGCTGGCGAGCCGCTTTTTTCTGGCTCCGCTGGCTGGATACACGCATCTGGCGTTTCGGCGCATGCTGCGGCGGCCTGGCGGACTCGGCCTGGCAACGACGGACCTTGTCCAGGCGAAGATGCTGGTTTCGGGAACCCGCAAGTCACTGGAACTTGTCGCCACGACTTCCGACGACCGACCGCTGTCCGTGCAGATCTTCAGCGGGATCACGGCCGATCTGGTCGCCGCGGCAAAGTGGCTGCAGGACCACGATTACGAAGGCAT
>CAZHET010000513.1:0-4787 GCA_964531585.1 uncultured Planctomycetaceae bacterium
TCCGCGACTGGCATCCTTCGTTCAGGCGTTCGCTGTCCGGTCACCCACGGAACTTCAGGTGGAATTCGCCCGCGTGCCACTGAACATCGAAGCGATGTTTCGCTTTCCCGTTGTCGGTGTGCCGCTCGATCAGAGAACTGACCCGAATGCCGTGCCCCGCGTCCTCTCGTCCCGGTTCGAACTTGCCGACAGCGGTCTGAATCGCCATTCGTATCGGCGCATCGTTGCGGAACCCGACAATCTGAACGCTCAGCAGTACCACGTCGCGGAAATCGTGGAACAGCAGTATGACACGCGGCACGAGCAGATCCAGGCATTCCGCCGCGGCAGCGTGGACGTGCTGGCCCACCTGCGGCCATGGGAGGTCGATGCGTTCCTGGCTTCCGGTAATGCCTTCGTTCAGCAGTACGCCCTGCCCGACAATCATGTGATCGTCTTCAACCCGCTGTCCGAAGCGACTCACATCACTCAGCTGCGGCGAGCGATGTCGCTGTCAATCAATCGCGAAAACCTGCTGAAGACGATCATTCTGCGCGATGCGGGGGCCAAGTACGGTCGCGTGACCAGCGCTGCATGGCACTCCCGCAGTTACGCCACCAGCCCGCTGCAGCCGCCGCCGCAATACAACATCCGACTGGCATTCGCGCTGCGGTTTGCCGCCGAAGAGTCGCTGCGCATCCCGGACAAACTGAAGTTCATCGCGGACGCCAAAGCCCGAACCCTTGCCAGCAACGAACCCTGGGATGAACTGGATTTTCGCTCCGTACATGCGGAAGAAATCAAAGCGGCAGTCGCTCACATCAAACTTCCGAAACTGCGGATGCTGTGCGATCCCGATGAAACCGCATTTCAGGCCGCAGAAAAGATCGCG
This sequence comes from uncultured Planctomycetaceae bacterium, assembly GCA_964531585.1. Classification (GTDB taxonomy): domain Bacteria; phylum Planctomycetota; class Planctomycetia; order Planctomycetales; family Planctomycetaceae; genus JAWKUA01. Next base: position 872 of record CAZHET010000513.1, read on the forward strand.
TCGGTCTGGTCGAAGATCGGCATCGACGTGGAATTAATTCCCGCCAACCGGCCCGGTGCCGTAATCTCTGACGACGCCTGGGACATGATGTACCGCGTCGTGTGTCTGAAAGAACCGATTCTCGACCTGTGGCCGCTGCTGACGACTGACGAGACCTTCGACGTCGATCGTCTGTCGGCATACCCCGACTGGATGCGTCAGGAACTGGTCGGGCTGGACTACGCGACCAGTTTTTCCGATGCCCAGGAACGGATGTTTCAGATTCACCGCCATATCGCCGCTCAGGCATTCCTGATTCCGCTGTGGGAGGTTGACGATTTCATTGCGTTCCAGCGATACGTATCCGGGTTCGAATCGCGACCGATGACGACGTATCAGAACGTCGAACGATGGGCGGTACGGCCATGAATGTCGTTGTGAATATGTTGTCAGGCACTCGGCAACAAGCGACTTCAGCCGTCGCGGGCGTGCTGCGACGGTGCCTCCTGCTGCTGCCCGTCGTTCTGCCCATCCGCGCGATGGCTCAGGAAAACGAAACTCCCGCGGCTGCAGAGACAGTTGCTGCAACGGCAACAGACGCGACGCCCGCCGCAGCCGTACCGATCCGGCAGCGACCATATGAAGTGATCGTCACGATGTCGTTTGCCGCAGATGCACGGCTGGCATTCGCGGACAAACAGCGCATGCTGGCAATGACTCAGGACGCTGTTGCTCGAATGTACGGACCGATGTGGAACGCGACCTTCGAATTCAATTCCTGGCTGCAGCCGGGGACTCAGTCTCGTCTGCATCGGATTCAGTTGACGGATCTGCTGAACGAAGCCGGTGACGCCGCAACGTCGCTTGTGCGGTTTCCGGAAGCGGAAGTTGACAAGGCATTTCTGGTCACCGTGGAGGCAACTGCCAATGCATTCTCCGTTGCATGTCGCGAGTACGATACCAGGTCGCAGGAACTCACGCCGACACGCAGCGAAACCACCTATGACGTTCGGTCAGTTCCTGCGGTTGCCGCAAGGCTGATCCGCGATTCGTTCCGCCCGACACTGATGTTTCATCGAACGATTGAAAGTGAAGATGGCAGGGACTTCATTGAACTGGAAGTTCAGGCTGGCGAGTTTCCGGCTCCCGACCCGTCTGCCGAACAGGTCATCGTCGACGATGTGCTGCGCCCGTTTCTTCGCGAAATGGATCGCCGCGACCCCACAAAGCTCAAAACGCTGAAGCCGCTGGCGCTGACTTACATCCGCGTCACTGACGTCGATAACCAGATCGCACGCGGGATGGTCACGGGAGTCCTGATTTCGCACACTCCGCTGATTCCCTTCGGCGGTCGTGCTCGCAGAACGCAGCAGATGGCACTGCGGCAGAGACCGGCTGCCGACAGCAGCCGAGTCAAAATGGTGCTGCGAACCCGTACCGACCGGCCGCTGGTCAGCCAGAGAACCGCACTCGCGTACAAGCTTCGCTCCGGCGATCCCGATCAGGCCGAACAGCAGCGGCTACTGACAGACCGCAACGGCGAGATTGAAATCTTCGCACATCCCGATTTTCCGACGTTCTGGGTCTACGTCTACAGCGGCGGAATTCTGCTGGCGCGAGTTCCCTACGCTCCAGGTATGTTGCCGTATGACGTTGTTGAACTGCCCGACGACTCCATTCGCCTGGCACTCGAAGGGGAACTGCAGTTGCTGCAGGACGAGCTGGTCGACGCGGTCGCCCTGCGCGAAGTCTACTTCAGCATGGCAAAGAAGGCCGCCGAAGCCGGTGACGCCGCACAACTGGATCAGCATCTGACCGCCTATGCCGAAGTTCCCGGACGTGACTATTTCCTCGATCAACTCAGCCTGCGACGCGTCCCGGCTGTCGATGCCGCAAGAGCCAGACGGAACCGGGATCAGGAACGCCGTGTCACATTGCTGTGCAATCGGATGCAGGATTCCATCACGCGATTCTTCAGCGACGAGAAACGCCAGGAGCGACTGGAAGAAATTGCGAAACTTCGCGAAAAAGCCGGTCGCTGACCCGGAGTGCCCTGCTCTTTCGATTCCCACAACTATGCAGAATCTCGTTCGCCAGGAAGTGATCTCGGCCGCACGCACAGTGATCGTCAAGATCGGGTCGAACGTTCTGGCACGCGATGATGACCGGCTGGACCGCGAACGAATTCAGCACCTGGCCGATCAGATTGGCCGACTGATCGCGTCCGGCCGCAAAGTCGTGCTGGTCTCAAGTGGTGCCGTCGCTGCCGGAGTCGGCATTCTCGGCCTCAAACGCCGCCCGGATTCTCTGCCGGAACTTCAGGCCGCTGCCGCCGTTGGGCAGGCCCATCTGATCAAGGCCTGGGACGAAGCTCTGACTCTTACCGGTCATCACGTGGCGCAGATTCTGGTGACGGTCAACGACTTCCGCAACCGCCGCCGCTATCTGAACATCCGCAACACGCTGCGAACGCTGTTCAGTTTCGGCGTCGTGCCGGTGGTCAACGAAAACGACACCGTCAGCATCGACGAAATCGCGCTCGGCGATAACGACCAATTGGCCGCGATGATCGCGACGCTGGTCGCCGATCCTCTGCTGGTGATTCTTTCGGGGGTCGACGGACTGTACGACGGCCCTCCATCCAATCCCGACAGCCGCATCATCCCGCTGATCGAACAGCCCGAAGACGAACTGCTCAAGCTGGTCGCCAACGAACAAAGCAGCCGTGGCCGAGGCGGAATGGCGTCCAAGCTCAAAGCCATTTTGAGCGCGACGCGCACCGGCGAAAACGTCATTCTTGCCGGCGGTCGTCGTCCCGCAGTGCTCGACGACATTCGGGAAGGCAACGAAACCGGTACGCTGTTCGTCGCGTCCGGCGGAATCGTTCCGGCATGGAAGAAATGGATCGGCTACACAGCACAGCCCCAGGGCATTCTGGTCCTTGACGACGGAGCCTGCCGGGCGGTTTGCGAACAGGGCCGGTCGCTTCTGGCTGTCGGCATCCGCGAAGTCCGCGGCGATTTCGATCAGGGAGCATCCGTCGAACTGGTGAATTCGTCGGGCATCTCGCTCGCGCGCGGTCTGGCGAACTACTCTGCAACGGAAATTCGAAAGGTCGCTGGCCAGAAGTCCTCGGACATCACGCGCCTGCTCGGCCACGTTCCTTACGGCGAAGTCATCCACCGCGACAATCTCGTCGTCACGACCGGGCGGCGTTGAGGACGTGCCTTGTGAATTGTCCGCTGTCAGACAGATGCTTCTGTCTCGGCGAGACTGTGCCACACGACGGTCGACGCGCATCGGCTACAGCGAAACTCTCGTACTGTACGGTGTAACGACCAGTTCCTCGGCGGAGCCACGACACGATTCACATGCCGGAGGGCAGCGACAGGCCGCGTCTTTGTTCCGGGGCTGGCTGCACGCCAGACACATCTGCGGTCCCCTGCGACAGAATTGCGTGGCAGGATCGGAACGGGATGGGCTATACTCATCCTTCTTCTTCCGCCACTCAGTCCCTCCTCCAACTCCTCCCTTCCATTTCCATCGTCCTTCCGGACGAGGACATGCTTATGGTTACCTCATCGGCGAGATCGACATCCATCACGTGTGTGGTGCTGGTGGCACTGTGTGCGGGGCCGGTGCGTGGTCAGGAACCGCAGACGGGTTTCAACGAGAACTCGGCCGGGCCGCGAACATTCGCGGAGGCAAGATCGGTCGGTCGAGAACGATCAAGCTTTCTTAGCCAGCAGACTTCTGAGGTTGCTGCTTCGCCGGAACCGAATCTCGAAGAATTTGACCGATCGATCCGGCCCATACTTGAGAAGGCGTGTGTGCAGTGTCACGGCGAGAAGACTCAGGAGGGCAACATTCGCATCGACACGCTGAACCCGGATCTGCTGCACGGAAACGACATCGACTGGTGGCTGGAAGTGCAGGC
>CAZHET010000514.1:0-4783 GCA_964531585.1 uncultured Planctomycetaceae bacterium
CACTGCGCTACGATGGCATCGTGCTGCAGGGAACCGACTACTTCTTTCGCACGATCCTGCCGCCGATCGAACACGCGGGCAGTGAGCAGTACGAGATCGAAGCGTGGTTCGAAACGGACAGCCAGCGCATTCCGCTGTCTTCGGACGAGAAGCAGCTCGATCCGCCGGAACCGCATGACCTGCTGAGTGTCGGGACGTTCGAACGCGCGACGGTCCTGTGTTCGTGTTCGGGCGACCTGGATTTTCAGAGCCTTTCCGCAACACGACGGTTTCTGAACGATGCGCTGTCACTGGATAACTACAATCCGCTGGGGCCGGCCGGCGGAAATTCCGAAGGCAGCAACGTCGGCATGAGATCGCGACGCATCAACAATTATGCTCCGGCATGGGATGCTCGCGACCTGCCGGAAGACCCGCTGGCACTGTGCTGTTTCGATGTCGTGCTGCTGGCCGACGGTTCGGTGGGAAAGCTTCAGCCGGCTCAGATGGACGCTTTGAAAACATGGGTCCAGGCCGGCGGAAGCCTGTGCGTCATGCCGAACGATGAACGCATGGACGGTCGACATCTGGAATTTCTGCAGGATCTGTTCGAAGCGGAAAACGATGCGGACCTGGCACTCCGCCTGACCGATGACGGCGGCCTGCTGGTCATCAGCGAAGAAGCGGATCCCATCATTCTGCGGCACGTGGGACTGGGCCGGATCGCCCTGTTGCCCGATGTGGAAGACATTTCGCAGCGATTGTCGCAGTCGGATCTCGGCCGTCTGGCGGCTCACCTGTGGAAGGCGCGGAAGGACGCAGGAATCGCGAACGAACAAAAGTGGGAGACGTTGAACTTCGAATCACTCCTGCGCGAACAGGGGTGGGAAGTGCGAACAAAGGATAAGTTCTTCTACGTGGCTCCTCTCGGAGCGCCAGCGGACTATACGGAGTTTAACAGAGTGCGACTCTTTCTGTCGATGGGCGAGCTTATGAACCCCCGCACAGATCTGGCTGCATACTGGACTGGCGCCTCCGAACTCTATCCTCAATCCAGCGACCTGGTTGATGTATGTTCCGAGGTGCTGATGCCTTCGGGAGTCGAAATGGTGCCGACATGGGTGATTGCAGCCATCCTGGCGGCGTATGTTGTGACAATCGGTCCTGTCGACTATCTGGTGCTGGGTTTCTTTCGGCTTCGCAGGCTGACATGGGTTCTGTTTCCGATTGTGACTGCCTTCTACACACTCCTGACTGTCTATACGGCCAACGCCTATATGGCCACCACGGAAACCGGACGCAGGCTGGTCATCACGGATGTGATTGATGATGGCCATGCCGTGCGGGAAACCGCGGTGCAGCTGCATTTCTACGGATCGCAGCGGACTCTGACGACACCGGCGACGTCGGAGTTTATTGTGCCCTCGGCAGCACTCAGTGAGAATGATCCGGCGACAGCGGGATATAACCGGCCTGGACCGGGGCCCCTGAGAACGAGCCAGCGCGGTAATGTCTTGAACTACAGCGGCCGGTTTCCACAGGCCTATTCCGTCAATCAGACACTGCAACAGTGGTCGCCAAAAACGGCACGCAGCATGACCCTGACTCCCAAAGAGACTGCCGTGCCGCCGATTCCCTGGAACGATGTGGCACTGGTCAAAACGGAAGAAGGTCGCCAACAGCTTGCGACACTGCTGCAACAGCTCGACATTGACGGGCAGGAATGTGCCGGAGCCATCGTGCTGCACCATAATCAGCGGTTCCCTGTCCCCGTCGGCTCAAATTTCTTCGAACAATTCCGCTTGGCTTCCGCGGAAGAGGCTATGAGGCGGATGCAGGAACAGAACTGGCATAACCCCGGTGCAGTCGATTCTCAATGGATGCTCGCGGCCGGACTGGTTTATGCCACGCAAAGTCCGCCGCGGAACTTTTTTGGTATCGTCTCACAGGTATCTCCGCAGGGGTCCGGGACGCTGGAAGACCTGGCGTTTCTTGATCCTTCCGATCCCGAACAATGGGCACTGGTGGTGCTCATGCAGACAGAACACGGATATCACGCGTATCGGAAGCTATACGTTGTGGAATAACAAACTCGTTCCAGCGCCCTCCCCTGGAACAGGCGAACGAATGACAATCGGGAGTGCGAGGCTCCCGCCGAGCCGCTTGAGCGGCGGCGGCTTGGCAGGAGCCTCGCCCTCCCAAATTGCAGCAGCTCGGCGGGACGCTCGTTCTCCCGGAATCTCGTCCTCCAGGGTGTGTCTTGATCGGCCCGTCGGCGTTTTGAAGTCAATTGGATCATCACCCATGACAGTCCCCGCCGTTCTCATCCGTGACCTGCGAATCAGCTACGGCAAGTTCGAAGCCGTCAAAGGCATTTCGCTGGATATTCCGAAAGGCGAAGTCTTTGGGTTTATCGGTCCGAACGGAGCCGGAAAGTCTTCCACCATTCGAGTGCTGGCGACGCTGCAGCCAAAGTTTCGAGGCATGGCGCTGGTTTGCGGCAAGGACGTGCGCAGTGAGCCGCAGCAGGTCCGCGAAATGATTGGCTATATGCCGGATTTTTTTGGCGTCTACGAAGATCTGTCTGCTCTGGAATATCTGCACTTCTTCGCCGCGGCCTATAAGCTGCCGACGAACAAGCGGAAGGGAATTGTTGACGACGTACTGGCTCTGACAGACCTGACTCACAAGGCAGATTCCCCGGTCGACGGCCTGTCACGGGGGATGAAGCAGCGATTGGCACTCGCTCGAGTCCTGCTGCACGATCCCGAACTGCTGCTGCTGGACGAACCTGCCAGCGGGCTTGATCCGCGGGCACGGATTGAAGTGCGTGAACTGCTGAAAGCGCTGAAGGAGATGGGCAAGACAATTCTGATCAGCAGCCACATCCTGCATGAACTCAGCCAGTTGTGTACGCGAATCGGCATTATCGAAACCGGGCACCTGGTGGCACAGGGCTCGCTGAACGACATTTTCCGGCAATTGCAGTTGAAGCGGGTGATCCATGTTCGTTTCGAGAATCCCGCGGAGGATCTGGAATCGCGGATCCGCAACATTCGCGGAGTCGATTCCGTCGAACGTCAGGTAGACCGTTTTGCCATCAAACTGCATGAGGATCAGACATCGGTGGCGGACCTGCATCAGGCGATTGTGGAGGAGAAAGCCAGAATTGTCATGTACCAGCCGGAAGCAATGGATATGGAAACGGCGTTTATGAAACTGACGGAAGGGAAGACGGCCTGATGGCTGTTCGACTGATACCTGAACTGCCGGTGCTGCGGCGCGAACTGATTGAACTTGCCAATCGCAAGCGCACCTACCTTGTGCGCGTGGTGGGAGCCATTGTGCTGTTGTTTCTGGTGTTTGCGACATACACGATGGCGGTGTCGCAGTGGCTGGCGACATCCGCGACCGGCAGCATGAGCAGTCGCTTCTTTGGTATTGGCGAGCCTGTTTTTCGGAGAATCGTGCCACTGTTGTTTTATGCCGTGCAGTTGCTGCTGCCGGCGCTGTGCTGCGCGTCGATCACGATGGAAAAGGAACGCAACACGATTGGCACTTTGTTTCTGACTCGATTGTCGCCGTGGACGATCATTCTGGAGAAGATGCTCAGTCGCATCATGCCGATGCTGACCATTCTGCTGCTGGCGGCCCCGCTGCTGGCCTATGTTTATTCGCTCGGGGGCGTTGACACATACCTGCTGGTGGCAACGTTCTGGCTGCTGTTCTGCGAATGCCTGTTGTTCGCGAGCGTCGCGATGTTGTGTTCGTCGTACTTCTCGACAACCGTCTCGGCGTTCATCGGATCGTACGCCATGATCGCCGTACTGGGACTGCTGTCGGCGTCGCTGGGGTTTGCCACGTTTGTGCCGTCGGTGATCTGGCACAGCCTGGCTCAGGATGGAATGCGGCAGGCACTTTGGCAATCGACCGCCGCATTCGGGGCTGTCCCTGGTACAGTCCCGGTACCACGTTCGATGCTGGACACCATCGGCTTGCTGGCCGTGCGTTCGATGATTCTGGTGTGGTCTTCGGTGCCGTCGCTGATTGTGACGGGAATCTGCCTGACGCTGGCTCGCGTGTTTCTGATTCGCCGTGCGTTTGTGTCATCGTCATCGGCGCTGCTGCGGGTGTTCAAGGTCGTGGACCGGTTTTTCACGTGGCTGAACGATCGGACGACGGGCGGCATTGAGATCATCCCGGATGCAAGTCCGCTGCCGGTGGACGATCCCGTGACCTGGCGGGAACGCAGCAAGAAATCGATGGGGAAGGCTCGATATCTGTTTCGCATCATGCTGTGTCTGGAGGGCCCGACGCTGTTCATTTGCACCACGGCGGCCAGTTCCTCGTCGCGAAGTGCGTTTGCAGGGTTGTACTATCTGGAAGCCATTGTCTGGCCGCTGGCCGTGATGATCACTGCGGTGAAGGCGGCGACTCTGTTTTCGTCGGAACGAGCGCGGCAGACAATTGAGCCGCTGCTGGCGACTCCGCTTTCGTCGCGGGAGCTGCTGCGGCAGAAGATCGCCGGCATGAAGCGGCTGCTGATTGTTGTTTCGCTGCCGATTTTGACCATCAACCTGACGCACATCCTGCTGCACACGGAGCTGTCGTTGTCCGTGCTGGCGTCGCCGCTGACGCTGCTCAGACCACTGGTCTATTTTGCCTTCAGTGGTGTCGTCGTCTGGACGCTGCTGTCTCTGACGGTGTGGTTGTGTGCCGGGATTGGCTTAACGATACATTCTCAGACAAAGTCTGTGCTTGTGGCGGTCGCGGTCATGACCGTGTGGGTGCTGGTGGCGCCGGG
>CAZHET010000515.1:0-4760 GCA_964531585.1 uncultured Planctomycetaceae bacterium
GGCTGCACGTGCTCACGCTGGAAGCGCTCGCGCCGCTGCCGGCCGATCGCGACAGCCTGCTGCCCTGGGCGAAAGAGACTCACGGACGAACAGCCGCGAGACGTGCCGAAACTGCGTGTCGAATTGCCCGCGCCGGATGCGTGGACGCTGGAAGAACTCGAATTCATTCTCGCGGCCGCCGCCGCGGAACCCGGCGACGTGTGCGGCATCGCTGCCGGTCGCTGGTGGCCCGCTTTTCTTTTGACGCTTTACGACACCGGCCTGAGATTCAACGCCCTGACGCAACGCACAACGTCCGATCTGGACACAAAGGCGGGATGGATGACCATTCCCGCCAGTGACCAGAAGCAGGGAAAAGCGCAGGTGCTGAAACTTCACGACGACACGCTGCAGCTCATCGCCGCCACCGAACCCGACAGCCGAACGTGGCTGTTTCCGTGGCCGTATCGCTGCCACAAGAAAATCCGCGATCACTTCCGAGCGATCCTGCAGCGAGCCGGCCTGCCGCACGGAAACCGCGATCTGTTCCACAAGCTGCGACGCACGGCCGCCACGGCTGTGATGATCGCGGCCAGTGAAGACGACGCACGCGTCCACCTGGGACATTCCAGCGTGGAAGTGACGCGCCGTTATATCGATGTCCGGCAGCTTCCGACCGCGGCCGCTGCCGATCTCATTCGCCGTCCCAGCATCAGCCAGGTGAAAGGAGGCAACGCCGGCTGACCGTCCGTCATTCCCGCGCAGGCGGGAACCCAAACCGTCCGTCATTCCCGCGCAGGCGGGAACCCAAACAGAAAGGCCTTCGCCATGACCACGATCATCAGTTTCGACTACTCGACCATCGATTCGCAGCACGCCGGTAGCATCGCCGAACACGCCGCGCAGATTCACCAGCAACTGACACGAACTGCCGTGTCGATGATCGACATCGGCCGTCGGCTGCACGAAGTGAAGACCGTGCTGGGCCCGGTGTTCTCCGCGTGGATCCGCGCCGAGTTCTCATGGAGCGCCACGACGGCACACGCCTACATCAAAGCGTTCGAGCGGTTCGGCTCGCTGGAATGCCTCGAACAGTTTCAGCCCACGGCTCTGCGAATTCTTGCCGCCGGCAACGTGCCGACGCCGGCCGTGAACGAAGCTATCAACATGGCCGAAAGCGGGCTGCCGGTGACGACGAAGATTGCAAAGCACCTGGCAGACAAACACATCGTCGCCGCCGCCGGCAACCGTGCTCCCGCTGCGACGAATCGCCAAGCGCCTGCAGCGACGCCGGCATCGGCCACGCTGCCGGCAGTGCGGCCACAGGAGGACGATCCGTTCGAGTCGCTTCGCTCTTCACTGAACGAGTTCCGAGCCGGCATTCGCGAAATCGTCCGGACGCTGACTGCAGCCGAACGACAGGAACTGGCCAATCAGCTCATCAGCGCTGCGTCGGAGATTCGGGCGATCGGCACGGATGACGAGCCGCAACCCGGCGATTCGCTGATGCGGCGCAAGCCCGAAGCGGTGAGCGCGTAGCCGCTGCGACATCTGTCCCGCACTCCCTCTCCCCTTCGAAGTGGAGAGGGCCGGGGTGACGGGATGCCGGCAGAAGGAATTGACCATGACTCAAACCACCTGGCTCACCGCCGCTGAAGCCCGTCGTGCGTTCGGCCGCTGGTTGACCGACGACATCCTGCGACGGTTCCGGCGCAGCAATCATCCCGGTCTCAACCGCCGCGTCCGCTGGAAGTCCGAACTTCGCGACGGCGCGTGGAGCTACTGTTACTCCGTCGACGATCTGCAAACCGTCGCCAGCCTGCGCGGCAATCGCCGAACCGTCACCGTCGACGGCCGCGAGTTCGTGGATGCACGCACGGCCGCGAAGCTGACCGGGCATTCGGTGGCGTCGTTTCATCTGTGGCGGACGTTCTGCCCGGCCGTGCAACGGCCGCTGCATTGTCTTAGTTTCACCGGTGCCGACTGCGGCGCGAAATTCTCCCGCCGCACATTCTTCGCCCGCGACGAACTGCCGCTGATCGTCGACAGCCAAGACACCGTTCCCGCCGGCTGGCTGACCGTTTCGGAATTCGCCGGCCACGTCGGCCGCACAAAAGAAGCGGTTCACCTCTGGCGAAAAGACCACGCCGGCCGTTGTCCGGGCACGCGCGTACAACTGCAGTTCAGCCAGTTCCGCCGCAACGGAAATCTCACCTGGTGTCTGCCGGCATCCCAGGTGTCCGAAGTGCTCGCCGGTCGTGCTCAGTCACAGGTCTGTCCGGTTCGGCCGGAAACATTGACACTGCAACAGTGTGCAGCCACGTCAGGAATTTCCGTACAGGTCTGGCGCAACTGGGTTCTGAAACGCTGCCTGCTGCTGAGCGGCAACCGGCTGCCGAGTCTGCCGCGAGTCAGCCAGTACGAACAGATCCGCATTCGCCGCGCTGACGTGGACTTCATCATCGCCGCCGTGAACTCGCTGCGGTCGGACACGGAATGGCTGTCGTCCGCCGAAGTCCGCCGGATGTTCGGTATCAGCGCTCAACGCATCGTGAATCTTCTCGATCGCGACGGCTTCGCGGAACTCGGCGTGCGCGTCCGGACGGGCGTCGTCGCGGACGACAACGCCCGGCTGTCGATCGGCTGGCAGTTCAACGGTTCCGATCTGCGTGAACTGACGGCCGACGACCGGCAGCGCCTTCAGGGGAAGCTGCCGATGCCGGCTGCCGACATCGGCGACGCGAAGTCACTGGCTGCCACGGCGGAGGAACTCGGGGTCGACAGTTTCAAGTTGTCGGTGTTCTTCACCGAAGGCCACGGGCACCGCCAGGGCATCACACCCAAGCGAGCCACGTTCATCAACAGTCGAGGCCACCGTTCGCACGGCTGGCTGCTGACCGCATCCCAACGCGAACAACTTCAAGAGCTGTTCACGCACCGCCAGCCACCGTGAATCGCCGGCACAAATCCGGGAGAAAACCCCCCGCACAAACCCCACCTGCAGCGACGCCGCAAACCGCGTCGCAACAGTCGGTTACTGCAACGCACATCCGTCATTCCCGCGAACGCGGGAACCCAGACCGCGAACTGTGACATCGCCGGCGTGATTCATCGAGCGCGGTGAAACCGCTGCACTGAAACGATTGAGCAATGACCAACACCGAATAAGATGCGGCATCGGGACGGCTGTTGCGATTGCAAGCGGAACAGCCAAGCGAGCCGGGACGAATGTGGTCTATCTCCATTGGCTACGTTCTCCCGGCCCGGCCCGTTGAAATGGAGAACCCTGTGATTGAGCTGCATATCGAACGGTTTCGCTTGTTGTCTGAACAATTCAAGCGTTTCAATAGCCAGTTCGGCCCCATGCACGCGGCGCTCGTCTGGCAATTTGCCACTGACGCGGATGACCCATTTGCCGACACGGGTCACTTTATGCACGCGATCGGTAGTGGTCACTTCCACATCGACGACCCAAACCATGCCGTCCATAGTTCGGTGCGGCTCGATGACAGCAATTGGGTTGCCGCATTTCCGCACAGAGCATCGGCCGTGAAATGTTTGGCGACCGTCGGCGCTTATTATCAGGAACGTCCGTCGAATGACTCAGTCGTTTCACTGCATCGGTTGTGCGCGGGTCTTCAGCATCAGTTCCTGCTGATGCTGCAACTGATGGAACTGGACCTTGGGGTGAGGCCGCCGCGTCTTACAGATCTGCTCAACCATTCATCCCAACGGTTCGGCAGCGGGCGGGACGGGAATCTCGGTTGCTCCCTCAGCATGCTGATGCAGCCGTCGCCTGCGGCCAGTTCTGAAGTCGCATCTACACCACGATTTCTCAGCTTGCGCCGTGTTGACGGGCATTTCGTTCTGGACGTAGGTTGCGAAGCTGCTGGAAACCGACGCGATATTGACGAGCTGCCCGCGCGAGAGTTCATCGTCTTCAAGAACGCGGCGCTGTGCCTTGCGTCGCTGTCAGACCATTGCGCCGCGGAGTGTGTCGCATGGCGGGACGGACCAAAGTTCGTTGTGGTGGAAACCGCTGACTCCCCTTCGCTCGCCCCGACGCGTCGACAACATGGCGTGAATTACCCGACCGCGCCCCATACCGTCGACACTGGCCAACTGCCCGACGAGGTCAACGAAGGGTCGACCGCGGCCGGGATTAGCTGTGAGACCTCTGCAACAGAACCGGACGACAATCAGCCCGAAACAGGACACTTACAGGACACCCAGAAAAAAAGAGCAAAAACAACGCATGTGTTCTGTGACTTGGCGAAGGCAGCAGCCGATGCCTACAAGCGCGCATGCGACGCCGCTGGTAAAGCGCTGCCATTGGAGCCGTGGATCTCGACATTCAAGGCCCAAAAATCCGGTCAAAGACGTTGGGACAAAGTCACCGTGGCGACGCTCCTGAAGAAGCTCACAACGCATCGCGAAAAGTGGGACCCAGATCGAACGTATGCGCGCCGCCGCAACAAATAACGGGACACCAAACCGGACAAAAACCGGACAATCCGAAAGCTGTCCGGATTCGCTGTCGGTCCGCGGCTAACCTGCCTCCCGTCATTTGTCTGACCATTGCGATTGACGGGAGCTACGATGACTGCCGAGACCGATTATCTGTTCGTTGGGGACGCTGCTCGACTCCTCAATCGCCCACAGCATCAGGTGCGCCGCACTGCCGATCGCATTTGGCCGCAAGGCCCCCGCTCAGGCAGAGTGCGACTAACCCGAATTATTCAAGAGTTGACGAACAGTGAGCCTCCGCGTGGTGTTAAGTC
>CAZHET010000516.1:0-4750 GCA_964531585.1 uncultured Planctomycetaceae bacterium
CCTGACCGCCCCATTTCTTTTTCCACTTAAATACTTGTGCGGTACAGTCAGCCCGGGCTTTCTGCCACTGGTGGAGCCTGAACAACCTGCTCCCACATGCGGAATGTCGCTGCGTTTCACCGTGCGAACAGCGATTGCTTCGCCGCTTCGGAGATCGCTACGACAGCGGGGTGGCGAATGCGGCGATCGATGGTGATCGCGTAGAAGCGTTCCACCGCATTCGGGACTTCCAGCAGCAGCTTCAGACCGTATTGATTCTCGATCTCGGTCCGAATAGCGAGAGGTGCAGGGACGAACCCGATGCCCGCTTCGGCGAAGACTTTCAGCAGCGCCGTGTCGTCCATCTCGCCGATAATCGTCGGCTGCACATCGGATTCGCGAATCCACAGTTCGATTGAATTCCGCAGAGAGGTGTTTTCCGTTGGCAGCAGGAACGGGGCACCGTTCAGCGATGTGGGAAGATTTCTTTCGTGCTGGCGGCACAGTTTTGGTGTGCCGAACAGACCGATTCCGCATTCGCCAAGGGCGTGGTTAAACGCCTTGACGCGAACCAGCGATCCGGACGGTGAATCGGAGAAAACGACGTCCAGTTCATGTGTCGCAAGCTGAGTCAGCAGGTACTCCAGTGGCCCTTCACGACAGATGACGCGCACGCGGTGTTCCAGATGCAGCGCCGGTTCCAGCAGTCGAAACGCAATCAGCTTGGGCAGCACCTCGGGAATCCCTACAACGAATCGCGCCGGACGGTCACCCGGCAGCCCCTTGACGGTGTCGACGAGTTCCTGCCCGATGGAAAAGATTTCGTCGGCGTAGCGATAGACGACCTGTCCCATTTCGGTCAGCACGATATCACGGCCGACGCGCTCGTAGAGTTTTTCGCCGAGCGACTTTTCCAGTTTGCGAAGCTGTCCGCTGATCGTTGGCTGGGCGAGATGCAGCTTGTCAGCGGCTTTGGTAACACTGCCTTCGCGAGCCACCGTCCAGAAATACAGCAGGTGATGGTAGTTCAGCCAGTCGTCGGTCATTCCTGGTCTCGCGGCCAGTCAATGGCCAGTGCCGCAGAGTAGTCTGCCCGCGCGACGAAGTATTCCAGCAGCGCTTCCACTTCACCATCGGCTGCTTCAATGGCCGACTGTTCCCGAAGGAACACGGCCAGCAGATCACTTTCTCCCACGTCGAACTTACGGCGTTCGACATCGGCCATGTATTCGGCCAGCCGGCGAGCTTCGCGGGCTCGTTCGAGGCGCTGATAGGCCGCGGTCAGTGCCGCGTAGGCAAGCTGCAGTTCGGCAACGATCTTGTCCTGCGTGAAGCGTCGTTTGGCGGAGATCTGGCGGAGCTTGGCCGACGCGGCGAACGACTTTCCGCGAGCCTTCCGTCGCTCAACGGGCACATCAAAAAAGACGCCGGCTTCAAGCTCGAATTCCGACTTGTCGCGTTTGCTGCTGGTGGGTTCTCCAACATCCTGCGATCCCGCCACCTGAGCGTCGAGCGAAGGCAGGAAGTCATTCTGAGCTTCCGCCAGATCGACGGTCACGCGCCGGTACTCGGCATCCAGGGCCATCAGTTCCGGTCTCTGCGACAGCGCGAGCGAAACATCGCCCTCAAACAGCGACGTCGGTACTTCCGCCGGTTCGGGAAACTGATGCAGTCGCGACGCGTCTGCGATGACGGGCGAACCGCCAGCGGAGCGATAGAAGAGCGACAGTTTTACAGCCGCCTGGTTCAGCTCACGCTGCCTGTCGATCAGCTTTGCTTCCCGCAAAGCGATGGCTCGAAGATTGTCCTGCAGCACCGGCGGGTCGAGATCACCCAGTTCAACACGACGCTCCAGCTGTTCGTTGCGCTGCAGTGACAACTGCAGAGCGTCCTGGCCGATTTCGTATTGCTGGCCGGCAGCGATCCACGCCCAGTAGAACACGCTGGCATCGCGGACAAACAGAATCAACTGAGTGCGAACTTCCGGCCGTACCCGCTGCTGTTCGTAGGTCGCTCGCCAAAGTTCGGCGCGGCGAGCGTCGATGTCGCGGTTACGCAGCAGCGGAACTCGCAGGCCGGCCTTGAATTCGCCTGCGTCGTTCGTCTGACGTTCCTGGTACCACGGTTCAAAGCTGCCTCGGCCGACACGGTAGCCGCCGAAGATCTCACCGCCGTGATTAAATCGGACGTTCGAAACCGGCGCTGTTGCGGTAGGTGGGGTAGAAGCTGGTCGGCCCGTTTTCGCTGGCCGCTTTGAGTTTCGCATCAAACTGCCCCCACGCCGCCAATTGGTTGCCATCGGCGATCGCCAGGTCCTGGTAGGCCACTTCCAGAAGCGGAAAGGACTGATGAACGGACGTGACGACGTCGTTCAGTTGGAGAGGCTGCCCGTTGGCGGCCGGCAGCAGGTTGCCGCTGCCGGTCGCATCCGCGTCGTAGGCTGCGTCGGCCGCCGGAAGGTCGGTCATGGGATCGGGCGCGTCACGATCGATGTCAGACGGAGCAATGTTGGATTCGAATGGCGATTCTTCGAAGACAGGCGATTCCTGGAGTGCCGACGATTGGTCGGTCACAGCGGAGTCGGTCACAGCGGAGTCATCGGTTGCCTGCCAGCCAGCCATCGTGATGATGGCTTCAGCGGGCGAAGCTTCAGCGACCGCTGATTCAGTGAGGCTTGCGCTGGGGGGCTGCGCGGTGGCCGGCGAATCGATTTTTGTCACCAGAGACCGTGATGTGCCGGACGTCGAGCAGCCGCCGACGGCAAGCAACACACACAGTCCGATCGTGATGCAGCACAGACGCATGGTTGGGCGATCGAAAAGCGGACAAGAAGAAACTGGCCGCGCCACGCTCATTCACTGCGACGGCGACGACGCACGCTGGCACCTGACCAAGGGCGACGCAACAGACGGGCGACGCAACAGACGGGCGACGCAACAGACGGGCGACGGAACAGACGTTGCCACGGGCGGCGTTCTCTTCCAAACTCTCGCGAGTTCGGCTGCTGGAAGAGCGAACCGTCGGCGGCACATGATCGGCTTGTACATCACATGCCGAGCCATCGACAGAATCGGCTCAGCCGCGAAATCCGCTGCAAGCGAATGCGAGGTCCAGCCCACAGAACCGGTACGGCAAGCCACCTGAATGGCCTGTGCCGGTTGTTCGGTGTCGGGATCTGTTCTGGATTCGGCTTCCGGTGCCGGTCATGCAGAGTGGGCGAACCGTGCCGGTCGGGCAAGCCGGGAAGCATTGCTCACGGCGCGTCATTCAGACGTGGAATCGCCGATGACCGTCTTCTCCAGCATCCAGTCTGTTTGGTCGGGATTCTCAGCAGTACACGCATCATCGAACGCTTCCTGCTGCACGAATTCCGGATAGTGTTTACTCCACCAGAGCGCGGCTGATTTCCATGTCCATGCCTCGCCGTTGTCGAACGACTCCAGGACGTCGAGCAGTTCGTCGGGCGACTGAAATCGGTCTTCCGGCTTTTTCGCAAGGCATTTTGCGATGACGGCCTCCAGTTCGCGGCTGGCGGTCACTCCGCAGTCGCTGAGTTTCGGCGGGGGATACGTGACATGTGCCACGACCAGTTCGAGCGCGTTTTCCAGGTCGAATGGGGGGCGGCCCGTCATCAGAAAAAACGCGACTGCTCCCAGTGAAAATTTTGCGTTGATCGTCATTCCCGCGGAGGCGGGAATCCAGTTCTCGACACTCTGGATTCCCATCCCCGCCTTCGCGAGGCCAGGACTCTGCGCGGGAATGACAAGCCCATGTTCTTCGCACCTGGCAGAGCACTGGCACAGCACAGATTCCGCACTGACGGTCGAACGAACGGCGAGGCGGTCATGGTGTCGAGCGAATGGCTTTCTGGCCCGATCGCAGGGTCTTTTCGAAATCCACCGCTCGCCCCACGGACCGGCCGGCGCGCGCTGCCGCATGGTCAATCGCTGTCGGTAGCGAGCTGTGGACGACTTCTGCGGTGATCGGAGCGCGGCGTTGATTCAGAGTCACGCGAACCAGACACCGCTGATCAACCCCGCCTCTCGGTCCGTCGACAGCGTCAAGAGTCACGTCGACTCGTTGGATCAGGTCCGCGAAGCGGGCCAGCGCGAAGGCCAGTCGCCGTTCGACGAGGTCGTTCGCGTCGGTGTTACCGTCGGCGGAATTAATGGTGATTTTCATTTCGAAGGGACTTCCAGCGACAGTTCCGGCGGTTGCCACGTGACCTGCTTGAACTCAGAAATTCGGTGCGACAGACGCGTCAGAACTACGGCAGCTTCGGGGGTTTCGCACCGTCCTTCTTTGGCTCCTCCGTGGAGACAACCGGCGGGAAACCGTTCATGTTTCGCCAGATTTCGAACCACAGCGGAACCTGTTCCAGCAGCACCCAGCCGTTGGCTCGCACGCCCTGCCGCAGGAAGCGTTCGTTCGGCCATCTCTGGTCCGTTTCGTCCGGCAGCACTATAATTCGAAACTTGCCCTTGCCTGCGGTGTCGGTCGCGTCGACGGAAATCACTTCGCCACCGAAGGTCCCGACAGCAACCGATGGCCAGCCCGCGAACTGCACGGCAGGCCAGCCCTCGAACTGCAGCCTGACGTGGCGGCCAGGTTCGACCAGCGGAGCGTCGTTGCCGTCCAGCCAGATCTGCACGGCGCGATCGGCCGTGTCGGGGACGATCATACAGATCGGGTCGCCCTCCTTCAGAATCTGACTGAACTGGTTCGGAGTAATCTGCGTGACAAACCCGTCGAAGGGCGCCGTGAGCGTCTG
>CAZHET010000517.1:0-4733 GCA_964531585.1 uncultured Planctomycetaceae bacterium
AAGGCATTGACGCTGGCATTTTCACTGCCGCGAGGCTGCTACGCGACGATGATCGTCAAAGCGATCATGACGAGTGTTGACGAGCGGGAACCACAGTAGTGACGGTAACTGTTAGCGACGGTCACTGTAAATGACGGGTAGCACGACTGCGATCGCGCTCACTGAATCCGCCGCGGTGCAGGCCGCGCAGGAAAAGAGCCGGCCGGAAACCATTGTTCCCGGCCGGCTCATTCAAAAAGCGGAGAGGGGGGGATTCGAACCCCCGGTCCGGTTACCCGGACACAGCATTTCCAGTGCTGCACAATCGGCCACTCTGCCACCTCTCCGAGTTTCATGCAGGACGGAGTTGTAGCGTCGGAATCCAACGCTTTCCAGCGCAGTAATGTCGTCAATCACAACATGACCGTGCCGATTCGCCGGCGCGGCGGGTCGGAAGCCCTGCGGTCAGCCATCGTGTTGGACATGTTCCCGCAGCAACTGGTTCAGTTCGCGAACGTCGATCGGCTTCAGAACAAATCGATCGATGCCCGCCTGCGTGGCTCGTCGCCGCGCTTCTGCGGTATTCAGGCCGGTCAGCGCGATCAGGTAGGGTTGACGTGCGGACAGCTTGCGGATGCGGCTGGCCACGGTGAAACCGTCAATATCCGGAAGCGTCAGATCCAGCAGGACGGAATCGGGTTCTTCCCGGACCGCCATGGAAATCGCCGTTTCGCCATCGTGAGCGACCAACACAGTGTGACCATGCATTTCCAGCAGCATTTTCTGAATGACACTGGCATCCTTGTTGTCGTCGACCAGCAGGACTCGCAGTCCGCCGTTTCCTGCGACGTCCGTCCTTGCGGCCTGTTCTGCCTGCTTGCGGTGCAGTTTTTCGGCGCGATATCGCTGAGCGCGAATTTCGCCGCTCGACATCTGAGACGAATAGCGATGAAGTGTTTCGATCAGCAGCCTGCGATCCAGTGGCTTCGTCAGGTAATCGTCGTAGCCTGCGGCGAGGCACTTTTCCCGGTCGCCCTGCATCGCGTAGGCCGTCATGGCGATAATGGGAGTTGTAAAGCCGTTCTCCCGCAGTTCCCGCGCGGCCGCGTAGCCGTCCTTGACGGGCATCTGAACATCCATCAGGACGACATCCACGCTCCTGCCTTCAGACTCCAAAGCCGCCAGTTGATCGATGGCCTGCTGTCCGTTTGTGGCAACGATCACGTCGCCACCGGCTTCTTCGACGAAGTGTTGAGCCAGGTGGCGCACTTCCCGGCGGTCGTCCACGATCAGGATTCGGGCATCCAGTCTCGGCGGAGGCAGGAAACTTCCCGACGCGGAGAAGATGCGATTTTCGTCGCGGATGGGTTCAATGAACTCCACGCCCTCCAGCGGACCGGAATCGATGGTGACTGTGAAGGTACTTCCATGACCCGGTCTGCTGGTCGCGGAAATTTCACCTCCCAGCACTTCTGTCAGGCGCCGGCTGATCGTCAGCCCCAGTCCGGTACCGCCGAATTCTCTGGTGATCGATGCGTCTCCCTGAGTAAACGGACGAAACAGTTTTGGCTGCTGATCGGCGCTGATGCCGATACCGGTGTCGCAGATGTCGAACTGCAGTTGCTGCGTGTCCGCGAGGGCGCGAACGACCAGCCGCACGCTTCCGGATTCGGTAAATTTGATCGCATTGCCAACCAGATTCACCAGGATCTGCCGCAGACGGGTCGCGTCAGTGCGGATCGTCTTCGGAATGCTGCCGTCAAATTCCACAATCAGCGGGAGCTGTTTTTCCTGAGCGCGCACATCCATCAGCAGCCGGACGTCGGCGATCACTGACGCGGGGCTGACGTCCTGTCGTGTCAGGGTCAGCTTGCCGGCTTCAATCTTCGACAGGTCCAGAATGTCGTTGATGATGTCGATCAGAAATCGTCCGTTTCGCCGGATGGTCTCGACACAGTGCAGGTTGTCGGGATCCGTCAGATGTTTGCTCAGCAGGTCTGCGTAACCCAGGATGGCCGTCATCGGCGTGCGGATTTCGTGGCTCATGTTTGCCAGAAATTCGCTTTTCGCCTGATTGGCGGCATCGGATGCCGAACGCGCCTTCAGCAGCGCCGCCTCTACCGTTTTTCGCTCCGTGATGTCAATGACGGTACCGATGGCCCGGCGTGCCACGCGTTTTCCGTCGCGATTGATGAACAGAGTCCGGCCCTTCATGCGCACCCAGCGGACTTCGCCGGACGGTTTCACGATGCGGTGGTCGACCGCGCATTCGCCGCTGCCAGCCGGATGGATGGACTGGCGCATCGCTTCGGCAACAAGTGACCGGTCTTCGGGATGCACGAGTTCCGGCACTTCTCCCGGTTTCAGCTTCAACTTTGCATCACGAGGCAGTCCCAGAATTTCCTTCATCTCCCGTGACCACACGACGGTGTCCGTCTTGAAGTTGACATCATAAGTGCCGAACCCCGCAGCCCGAGCGGCTATGCGCAGGCGTTCTTCACTGATTCGCAGCGACTGCTCGTCCCGCCGGCGGTCTGAAATATCCATTCCCGAAGGAATCAGATGCGTGACGTTACCGTCATCGTCGAACATCGGCACAACCTGAAAATCGATCGTCAGCAGTCTGTTGCCGGCAATCCGAATGTCCACGTCGTGCCTGGGAATCTGTCCTGCTGCGGCTTTGCAAATGGACTCCCGAAGCCGCTGCTGCACACTGCGGCTGTAACCAAACCAGTATGAGTCGGCAAGGTTCCTGCCCAGGACGTCTTCGGGTTTCAGGCCGGCGACATCCAGCAGCGGACGGTTGGCTTCGATGAGTGTGCCATCAACAGTACACACGCCCACAAAGGCGAACAAAGAGTCCAGGGTCTTCCGCAGAAACTGCTCGCTGGCGCGCACCAGCCGCTCCTGTTCCTTGCGTTCAGAAATATCCTTGACGACCGACGACACACCAATCACGCTGCCGGATTCGTCAAGGACCGGGTGATAGCTGACCAGCCAGGTGCGGTCCTTTTCCGGATTGGCTCGCGTCCGGCCGGTGACTTCCAGATCGCAGACCGGCTGTTTGGACTGCATCACCTGGCGATAGACTCCTGCAATTGATTCCACCAGGTCGGCAGGCAGGATTTCGTGCATCAGCCGTCCCGAATGTTGCTCGAGCGGAACACCGTTGATCTCGGCCAGCTCTCTGTTGACGCTGACATACCGCAGGTCGCGGTCGACGAATCCAAGGCCAATTCCCGCGTGCTGATAGACCGCATGAAGCTGAACAAGCCCTCTTCGAGCATCGACTTCGGAACGACGCAGCTCGGTGACATCTGAAAACGTCACGATCATGCCGTCTCGCCGACCGTCCTGGGTGCGATACGGCAGCACTCGGCGAACGAACGCGCGCCCGTCGTGAAGTTCAACAGAATGTTCCATTACCGCCGGCGAGTCATCCAGCGCGCCCGGCGGCGGCAATCGCGGCATGTCGACGGCATTGTGTGTCAGGTGCCAGAGCGGACGCCCGACATCGCTGCCGATCAGGTTGTAGATATGCGTGATGGCAGGAGTGAAGCGCCTTATGCAGCAGTCATCATCGAGAAAGACGACAGCGATGTCCGTGCTGCGGAAGAGATTCTCCAGATCACTGTGTGCCACGGCCAGCGCCCGGTCCGCAACCTGGACCTGCTGGCGAGCCGCGCGAAGTTCGCTTTCGGCTGCAGATGAGTGCTCGTCCGTTGACACCTGCAGTTCAAGTCGGACTGCAGGCTCAGCGGTGATTCGCAACTCCGGCAGCGATTGCGGTACCAGTTCGCGAACATGAGCGAGCAGCTTCTGGGGGATCTCTTCTGCGGACAGCAGCCAGTCGCGATGGGCATTGTCCCGAAGTCCGTCGTGCCGCGAGTCGATTCGCGCCGTTGCAGGAGCCTGCGTGATCGTCAATCCGCCTCTCTGCCTGATCGCCGCGAACCCCGCTGCGAAGTCGATACCTGTGCCGCCTGCATCGATCGCCACCGCATGCCGACTGAAACTGGCAGCCAGCGACCGGAAGAACCTGTCCGCGCGCTGTGAAGCTGCTTCCGTATCGGAGGGGGACGAGGACTTGCGAATGTCCGTGCCGCGGATTTCCACCACTGTCCCGGGTGACGCGACGTAAACGTGATCCGCGAACAGGCACATTTCCGCTGCGATGACCGAGACCGGCATGTCCGTCGACGACTCAAGTCGATCGGTCAATACGCCGTCTGGCAGCGTGTCAGTCTGATCCAGGATCACAAACGCGGCCCCGCAGCCGCTCGGCATTTGTTCCAGAATCGTACACAATAGTTCGCGACCGTTTCCGGAAAGGGCCACGCCCACAACCCAATTCGGAACGTGCGGCTCGTGTCCTCCTGCTGGTCGATCGCCGCCGGGCGGATTGTGAAGTTGCAGTGGTGTGGAGTTCATGCGATCGGTCCTTCTGAGCGGTTCTTAACACATTGGCCCGATTGCGACGAACATTTTCCGCGTGATCATGCGGTTACTGACAGCTTGCACGGCCGCGAGCACCTGGTCAACAGAATCTCGATTCGGGGGACGCGATTGAAGCGCCGACCGGCTCAGACCAGTTGCCGACCAGTTACCGAATGCATCGTAGCGGCAGGGCACGAACGCTCCGGCCTTCGCGGGGCCGAACGGCTTGCGCAGTTCCGCTGATGCGGCCGCTTGTTTTCGAGTGAGTCCTGCATACCGACTGTTTTCGGCCTGAAAGCGGGCGGCATGGCGGAGCC
>CAZHET010000518.1:0-2505 GCA_964531585.1 uncultured Planctomycetaceae bacterium
CTGCGGATTCGTGTTGCCGCCGCGATCTGACGCTCCAATCCCCGGCGCTTCGTTCGACTTCCCGTCGTCAATGATGAAGTCACATACACTTCATCAGTTCGGCCTGCCAGCCTCGCGAGATCAGCGTTGCGGGGCAGTGGCTCTTTCAGTTTGGAATACGGTGTCACAACACACCAAGGCGTGGATTCGATCATGTCCACCCAAACCTGATCGTTGTCGGCATTGGAAGAACCGTGGTGTCCCACCTTCACAAACTGCGACTTCTTCTTCGGACGGAAAGGTGAATTCAGCACTGCTTTCCACCCGAAGTGCGATTGAGGACAGTCTTCCAGATCGGCTTTCAAGAGGACATCGACCAGCCCCGCCGACACTTGCAGAGCGACTGACAAGTCGTTCGGCGCGAATCTCCGAAACTTTCGCGTTGGCATATCGATGCACAGTCGTTTCGCTAGGTTCGAAAACGTTGACTGAACGGTTGCAGCCGAGGGGCTCAGCGCCTGAACAGACACCAGATCGCAGAACCCACCGTGGTCGAGCCGCGAACCGTCACTCGCCAGCATATCCGGACCACGTCTCTGACGTCCCGATTCCAGAATATCGTCCAGAATCGTCGCGAATTCCTTCGCCGTCGACGTTGCCCTCACCAACTTATTTCGTTCTTCGACCTCCAAAATCAGACTAAAGAACTGACTTGGCTCAAGGGCTCCGGAGATTACGAAGAATGCCTCGGGACACCGTCGCACCAGCTTGGACAACCCCGCGACATGATCATCATGCCAGTGCGTGGCAAGGATCCCTCGCACAGCTTCCGTTGGGTCGACGCCAATTGCCTCAAGATAGTCGATGACCACCGGCGATTCCGAACCCGCGAACACGCACGAGTCCACAACAAACCACTCGCCGTTTCCAAATGCATCAGAATGCACTCGCCGACGCCGGGACCAAATACTGTTAACTCGAATTCATCAGCGTCGGGTGGCGATCCGAGGTTTTCAAAGAGTTGGGAGAAGTTCACGGAGTCTGGCAACCTTCCCGGTAATCTCAGAATTTTGCGTCCGAGTCAGTCGTGGCGTACGTCTGAGGATGAACTCAGACACATTCAGAATCTGGCCGCTCTGTTTCTGTCGGTAGCCCATACTCCAGTAAAAGACCGCTCCCTCGACTAGCAACGGGCGGTCATAAGCGTTGAACTGGCGCAGGAAAATTTCTGCGTACTCGCTCGGCTTGGTTTCATCTGTCAGGTCGTGCATCTCGCAGCAGACAACTTCGTCATCCTTCGCCAGGACGACGCATTCCCACTGCTGAAGCAGCACTTTCCGACCGGCCTTAAGTCGAATTCCCAGTTCAGATTTCTTAACCGGCTTGGGTGTGGTCCTCGGAGAAACGGCGCACGTATCTGCCGTTGCCGCGTCCTGATCAACCACAAGTTCAGTGTCCTCGACGGCTCGCCGACTCGGCGACGACAACCACCAGTCGCTGCGTTCAAGCTTTCCTGTTGCAGGACTCGCCTCGGATTCAGCGAGCGGTGACTCTGTGTTCATGTTCAGTGTAGCAGTCATCACACTGCCTCCGCTTCTACTCGGCATCTCTCAATCAGTGTCTTTGCAGCATTTTGAGCATAGGACAAGAAACCGTTCCAGTCGCTGTTCAAAATGTGAACGGCATCTCCAATCCTGACGGCAACCGGCTTTTCGTCTTCGCTCGTCAGGCTGTAGTGCTGGTTGACAGCTATCAAGACGCCGTTTTCAACCCCGCCCGCTGGCTGCACCCGAATAGAAATCTTCTCCGCATTGCACTCCTTGCGTCACCCCTCCATCGCCACGATCCGCATCCCCGGCGACTCAATGATTCCGTCCCATTTGCCCTTCGGTGCCAGCTCATGGCCGATTTTGTCCCAATGTTCTCTTTCTTCAAGTCGAAATCGCATATCTCGATTTAGCCCGATCGCGGTAAGCGGCGTGTGCTCGAGAATTGTGAATGTATTTACCGCCAAATCCCTCAGGTTCAATGCCCGGGAGGCGTCCTTGGTGGTGAGGCCAAAGCGATGTCGTTCAATCTGAAAATGCACTTCATCTAGGACAAATGCCGAGATTTCGTCACTGCAGATCAAGTCTCGAACATCATCGACTTGTTCACGAGCAATCAGTTCATTGTCCGCATACCATAAGGGGTGGAAAATCTGCGGATTAAAGCTGCCGAGAATTACCACAGCAAAAACGCTCTGTTCGGGCTCCGATGGAGAGACTGGCATCAGAAAACCTTGGTTCCACGAATGTCAACGAGAATCTCAACCGACGACCCGAGTAGTTGACAGCATCACAGTAGAGAATATCGCCCCATTTAACCAACAGTTCGCCATTTTTCCTGAGAATTCTACTCGCAGACCCCGGCCTGCCGACCCGAAAAGCGGCTCGGCGACGTCCGCGGGAAGGCGGTCACGCAGGGGCAGTTCGCGGACGTGCTGCAGGCTCGGGGCGAGCTGGACGAGGCCCTCCGCATCCGCCG
>CAZHET010000518.1:2605-4721 GCA_964531585.1 uncultured Planctomycetaceae bacterium
CGTGCTGCAGGCTCGGGGCGAGCTGGACGAGGCCCTCCGCATCCGCCGCGAGGAAGAACTGCCCGTCTACGAGCGGCTCGGCGACGTCCGCTCGAAGGCGGTCACGCAGGGGAAGATCGCGGACGTGCTGCAGGCTCGGGGCGAGCTGGACGAGGCCCTCCGCATCCGCCGCGAGGAACAACTGCCCGTCTACGAGCGGCTCGGTGCGACGCGTGACCTGCTGGTCGGGCAGGCAAATAGCGCACTGAACCTCCTCGAACGAAACGCCCTCGGCGACCGGGACGAGGCGGCGGAACTGCTGCGTCAGGCTCACGCCGCCGCCGAAAAAATGGGGATTCCCGACGCGGCTCAACTCCGCAGAATCATGGCCGACGAAGGGCTGGAGTTTTAGCCGCAGATTTTCGCGGATGGACGCAGATATTTCAGGAAGCCGGCAGGACTCCAAATTATCTGCGTCCATCTGTGTGAATCTGTGGCCAATCCCGGCGGCGGAACTGCTGCGTCAGGCTCACGCCGCAGCAGAGAAGATGGGGATTCCCGAAGCGGCTCAGCTCCGCGAGATCATGGATCGCGAAGGCTTCTGAACGGATCAAAACACAGAGGCACGGAGGCCACAGAGGGATGCCTGAATCTTCATTCTCTGTGATCTCAGTGCCTCTGTGTTTCAGACCGAGTGCTGGTCAGCCAGGCGAACCTCGCGCAGAACCTGCTGGCCCGCGCGCGCCCGGCGACCGGGACGAGGCGGCGGAACTGCTGCGTCAGGCTCACGCGGCGGCCGAGCACATGGGGATTCCGCAAGCTGGCCAGATTCGCTCGATCCAGCAGCAGGAAGGGCTGGAAGTGTTGGCCACAGATGCACTCAGATGGACACAGATGACCGGGGCGACGCGGGACTCGACTCTTTCCTGATCTGTGTTCATCCGTGTGCATCTGTGGCACCAAGAAGCGAGGCAAAGTCCCAAGCGCTCGATCGACTACTCCAGCCCCAGAGCGGCCAGGATGGTGGCTTCGTCGTTGTCCACCACGACCGGTGCGTTGGCGTACGGTGTTGAGGTGACTCCGGCGGGGAGCAGTTTTTTTTCGTGCAGGTCCGGATTGTTGGAGTGGTAAGCCACGGTCAGGTCGGGGTCTTTGAGCTGGTGACCGGTCAGGACGCAGGCGACTCGATCGCTGGCGGCGATGGTGCCGTCTTCCCGCAGTTTGCGGAGGCCGGCGATGGTGGCTCCGCTGGCTGGTTCGCAGCCGAAGCCGTTGGCGGCAATCAAAGCGCGGGCGTCGACGATTTCCTGATCGCTGGCACTGCGGACGATGCCGTTGCAGACGCTGATGGCTCGCAGTGCCTTGACCAGATTGACGGGGCGATTGATTTCGATGGCGGTTGCCAGCGTGCTGGCTCGGCGATCTTCGGCGTCCATTGTGTCGTAGAACTGGCCGATGATGTCGCGGTCAGCGTGACCGGCGTTCCAGTTCAGTTCGCTGCCGTTGACGAGCTGTTCCAGCGTGCTGGCTCCTGCGGCATTAATGATCGCCAGGCGGGGAATGCGGTCGATCAGACCGACTTCCTTCAGTTCCAGAAACGCCTTTCCGAAGGCGCTGCAGTTTCCGAGATTCCCGCCGGGTACGATAATCCAGTCCGGCACTTCCCAGCCGAGCCCTTCGAGAACTCGCAGCATGATCGTTTTCTGACCTTCGAGCCGGAACGGGTTCACGCTGTTGCACAGGTAGATTGGATGCTTGTCGCAGATCTCGCGGACGCGCGCCAGAGCGTCGTCGAAGTCGCCGCGGATCTGCAGCGTCTTTGCTCCGTAGTCCAGCGCCTGCGACAGCTTGCCGTAGGCGATCTTGCCGCTGCCGACAAAGACAACGCACTGGAAGTGGCCGGAGACTCCGGCGTAGATCGCCAGCGACGCGCTGGTGTTGCCGGTGGAAGCACAGGCCGTCATTTTGGCTCCGACCATGCGTGCGTGAGTCGACGCGGCGGTCATGCCGTTGTCTTTGAAGCTGCCGGACGGGTTCAGGCCTTCATACTGCAGGAACAGCGTTCCGGGGTTCATGCCCACGATTGAGCCCAGCCGGTCGTTTCGCTGCAGGATCGTCTGCCCTTCGCCGATGGTGA
>CAZHET010000519.1:0-4709 GCA_964531585.1 uncultured Planctomycetaceae bacterium
GCGCAGCCTGGACGAATGCGCCTTGCCGACGAATCCTGTTATTCTTCATGGAACAGCGGCAGGTGCTGCAACACGAAAGGCTGCGACATGAACGAAAGAAAGGCCAACCTTCCCCTTGGCATTGCGGGTGCCGGCATCGGAGCCATCATCGGATTCATGCTGTTCTTTGTGATGACAAAACAGGGATTGTACGCGCTCGCTCTGCCGGGAGCCGCGGTGGGACTGACCTGCGGCTGGCTGTCCGGCGGAAGATCGACGCTGCTGGGACTGATCTGCTGCGTGATTGCCGCCGCTTTAGGGCTCGTCATCGAATGGAAATTTCGGCCGTTTAAGGCCGACGGGAGCTTCACCTATTTCGTTTTACACCTGCATCAGTTGAACTCAAGAACGTGGATCATGCTGATTCTGGGAGCCGTGTTTGGATTCTGGTTCGGCATCGGCCGCAGTCGGGACATTGGCTTCGCCGAACGGCCACGCACTGCGATCATGCCAGATGTACAGACTTCACACCACGACAGCTCACACGACCAGACTTCATACGACGCGGATTCAGCCAACGACGGGATCAGATCGTGAGCGGCATGATTCCGCCGGAAGACCAGCTTCGCAGGAAACGCGTCTGGGTGGGCCTGCTCTCCGCCGGCTTTCTGCTGGCGGCCGTGGTGGCAGCGTTTCAGCCGGGCAGGGAAGCCCTGCATGCGGTGCTGCTGCGAGTCGGCCTGCTGCTGGGAGCCTTCTGGCTGGCTCTGCCTTCGAAGGACCGCCCCGCCGCATGGGCGAAATTTTCGCCGTGGACAATCGCCGGCATTGTAGCGCTGGCCGTCTTTCTGCCGCGGCTGAAGTTTGTGCTGCCGGTCCTGATCGCATTCGCCGGCATCGCCTGGCTGGTGAGACCCCGCAAAACAAAATAGCCGCGGACTTCGGTGGGCGGGTGAACCCGCTGGTCGCATTCTGAGGTCCGGGGCACGCGGACTTTTCGGCCGTCAATGGCCATTGTCTCCACAGCCACAGATTGACCATGTGGCGTCAGGCAGTTTTCCGTGGATCTTCATCGCGAGCCATGAAAAATCGCGGGGGACCACAAATGTTCAGTTGTACCTCGTACATCCCAATTTACACTCTACAGTCAGTCTCCGTTTGGGAAGCACTGCATGATGACATCTCCAGACGGGAAAAGCGGCTGACCCCACAGTTGGTGTAGTGCCTTCCAGATGGAAAAGCCGGTTTGGCACCACAGCCGGGACACGATAATGTCAGCGCGCGGCAAGGCGAATATCCCGAAGACCTCACTGTCGGTTCTTCGACGGGCGTGTGACGGTGACCAGGAAGCCTGGCGGCAGGTTGTTGAACTCTACTCGCCCGTGATTCTGCACTGGTGCGATCGAAGGTTTGGACTCGATCAGTCGACCAGTGAAGACGTCGCGCAGGACGTCTGCCTGTCGCTGATGGCTAATCTCTCCAACTACCTGACCAATCCCGGCCTGTTTCGTTCGTACCTGCTGACCGCGACGCATCGCAAGGTGATCGACGTTGCCCGGCGGGAAAAACGGCAGATCGGCAAAGCCCGCGGCGGAACCACCGTTCAATTGGTACTGCATCAGGTTTGCGATCCTGAATTAGACGATTCCGACGATCACAGCGGCTGGACGGAATCGGAAAACGTCATCCTGCTGCGGAAAGCGTTCGATCTGCTGCGAACACGGGGCTTCCGCGAATCCACGCTTCAGGCGGCGTTGCGCATGAGTTCCGGCGACGAAACCGCCGCCGAGATTGCCGCCGATCTTGGAATCACGGCGGAAGCCGTTTCGAAGGCAATGTACAACGTGTCTCGCGCGCTGCGGGAATTCGAAGGCCTGTTCGATCTGAGCAGATAGTCCGATCCGGCCGGGCAAGTGGTTCGCGTCGAGGCAGATGCTGTCGTTTTGCTTGTGGGGCGTTTTGATTTTCACATGCAGGATTACACCATGAAATGCCCGGCCGATGAAGTGCTGGCGGCTTTTGCCAGCGGTAAACTCAATGAAGCAACGGCAGACGAAGTTTCGAGACACATCGTCGCATGCGCTCGCTGTTCGGGAAGGTCGGTGGCCCGTCGAAGCAGCCCGGTTGCTCGCCTGCTGGATGCCGCACCGGACAGCACCAACGATGTTGGCGACCTGCTGAGGCGTGCCGGTCGCGTTGTGCAGCGGATTCACGATGAAGAAGGAACACGTGACCTGGAAATCGGCCCGACCTCGATCTCCCAGGATCACGTCGGCAGGACGTCGGCGTTCGCGCCGGATGCTTTCGCCGACGCCCGCCACTACCGCAGCGGCGGACTTGGGGAAGTCTGGAAGGCGACCGATAAACTCGGCCGGGCGGTCGCGATCAAACGTATCCGGCCGCGGCGACGACACGATCCGGACACCCGCTCGCGGTTCGAGCGTGAAGCCCGCATCACGGCGATGCTGGAACATCCCGGCGTGATTCCGATTTACGACTCGGGGACAACCTCCGGCGGTGAACCGTACTACGTCATGCGGTTTATCGATGCCACAGAACAGTCCGATGCCACAGAACAGTCCGACCGAGCAGCCGATGTGCAGGAGCAGTCGCGTCCCGGTGCCGATCCTGCGCGCGAACGGACCGAAACGCTGCTCGCCGCGATCAGCCAGCTTCACGACGCCGAAAAACCGCCTGCTGGTTTCGCGAGTCGTTCTGAAGATGGACTGAGGTCTCTGTTGCAGCGGTTCGTCACGATCTGCGATACCATTGCGTACGCTCATCAGCAGAGGATCATCCACCGTGATCTGAAGCCGCACAATGTGCTGCTGGGGCCCTTCGGAGAAACCTTTGTGGTCGATTGGGGCCTCGCCAAGCAGCTTCGCGAGGCAGATCCTTTGGAAGACGTTGCGACGCGTGACCCGTCTCAGGGTTCTGCTGCCGCCAGCGACGATTCCGACTGGCACGCCACGCATCCGCGGGTTCAGGGAGGCACTCCCGGCTATGCGAGTCCCGAGCAGTTCCTCAGCATGAGCATCGCGGACGAGCGGTCCGATATCTACAGCCTCGGAGCTGTCCTGTTTCATATTCTCACGGGAACACCGCCTCCGCGGGAACACACCGACACTCTGCCCCACGACCCCGCAGCACGCACCGCGCAATCAGACGCGGAATATTCCGCAAACAGAATACCGAAACAGTTTCCGGCGTTGTCCGCCGTCTGCCGGAAAGCGATGGCGAAGAATCCCTGGGACCGCTATCAGTCAGCCGAGGCGCTGCGCGACGAAATTCAGTCGTGGCTCAACGACCGACCGGTTTCCGTCTGGCGGGATTCGCTGCCGGTAAGAATGCTGCGATGGGCCAGAAGGCACCGCACCGTGACCGCGGCCATCGCGGCGGCACTGCTGGTCGCGATGGTGGCGTCCAGCTTCGAAATCGTCAGAGCCAATGCCGCGAATCAGGAACAGCGGCGCATCAACGCAGAACTTCAGGCAAGATACCGCGAACTTGATGACGCCCGTCGCCGTCTGACCGTCATTCAGCTTCAGTCGGCTGACACGCGGAAGGCACACGAGGAAGCGAAGGTTCTGCGCGGTCAGCGGCAGCAGGCGTTCGATGAGGCTCCGTCCCTGCACAGCCGCCAGAGTCTCACCGATGCGTGGAACCTTGTTGCCCTGACGGCACATAAATCGGGGCAACATCAGGCTGCCCTGGCCGGCTATGACGAAGCGACCCGGCACGTCGATATCCTCGTGAAGCTGAGCCCGTCCAATGTCGAGTTTCTCCGGCTGGATCTGGCGATCCACAGCAATCGCGGCATGTCAGAACTTAGAGTAAACGGCCCGATCGCCGCGGTCCGCACCTACGAACGAGCGCTTGCTGCCGCAGGGAAGATACAGGAGGTCCTCGGGCAAACGCCGACCGCGGTGGCAGACTCCGCCCGCATTCACGGCAACATCGCTGATTCCTATCTGGAAACTGACAACCGCGACGCGGAGATTCGTCACCGCAGGACTGCCATCGCGCTGCTGAAGAATCTGCACAAAGCCGGCGAAGAGGTTGACAACCCGCTATGCACGCACGGCACGCGCCTGTGCCTCGCGCTGCGCCGCGCGGAACGCGATGATGAGGCTCTGCGGGAGCTTCGCGACATTAACCAAATGGTCACGCGATTGGAAGACGGCGAGCCCCGGAACCCCGGCCAGAAATTCTACGCGGCGCTTGCGCTGGCACTTCTTAGCGAACATGAAACGGACCCGCAACGATCCGCGGCGCTGGCAGCCCGCTCGATCGCATTGCTGCTATGGTTGGCAGAGTACCGGCCAGGGTCTGACGAACGCCTGAATTTCTTCGAGTACTCGAGGTATCGGGAGCCGCTGCTCGCCGATCGCAGTCTCCGAAGGTTCGGTGATCGTCCGGACTACCAGCATTTCCTGAAGGCAATCAAAGCGCCGCGGTAAAATCTACGTCGACAGGCGAGGCTGATTGAGGTCGAACGCGGAGACCAGCCATCCTTCAGGAGATCGCCCGGTCGCGGGACCGCGACCCCTCGAAAGTGCCTCCGTCACAAGAGCCTGTTCCTTGCGGGACGGTTGTTCGCGAAACCCCGATCCGCGTGGAAACCGCGCGCACTGCCCTCTCCCCGGTTTTCCTGCTGAACGCAGAAAATTTCCCGCTCCCGCTTTGCGGGTGAGCGGACAAGTTCACGACCTCCGACAGAAATCTCACCA
>CAZHET010000520.1:0-4689 GCA_964531585.1 uncultured Planctomycetaceae bacterium
CTGAATCCTCCCAGCTCCTGCTTCAGGTCAAACGTGTGTTCGTAGCGATCCCAGCTTCCCCCGATGTCGCGTCCCGGAATGCTCAGACTTGCCTGGT
The DNA here is from genome assembly GCA_964531585.1 of uncultured Planctomycetaceae bacterium. Lineage (GTDB taxonomy): Bacteria > Planctomycetota > Planctomycetia > Planctomycetales > Planctomycetaceae > JAWKUA01. The sequence goes on from CAZHET010000520.1 coordinate 98, forward strand.
GCATCTGAATTCGGCCCTTCCGATTCTCCAGATCGAAGCCAATCTGCGCCGCTTTGGCAGTGACGGTGATCTGCTGATGCTCCTTGTTGCGATAGCGAAAAGTTGGTTCGATCAGGATACGATCACGAACATCGTGAACTGTGATGGAATACCCGTCTTCGGGACTGCTGATGTAGTGCTGCGATGACAGCATATCCAGAAAAATATCTTCCATTGCCTGAGTCACAATGCGTTCGATATTGGTCACCGCCCACGGAATCGCATTGTTGGTGAGCCCGAACGATGCCACTGTCAGAATCGCTCCCAGGACGAAAGCGGGAGCCAGCAGCCGCATCGGATTCACGCCGGCGGCTTTCGCAGCAGTGATTTCCAGATCGCCCGCGAGCCGTCCGTAAACGACCGTCACCGCCAGCAGCAGCGTGGCAGGAATCGTAAACGGCAGCAGACTGGGAACGACAAACGGCGCGATCTGCATAATCTGCAGCGGGCCGAGGCCGCGTTCTGTGGCTTCGCGCAACAACCCGACAAACACCAGCATGACCGTCAGCGCGATCACCAGCAGCACGAACACGCGCAGCAGTTCGCTCAGGATGTATCGCTGCAGCAGCTTCATGGGCCGCAGATTACGTCACTTGCCCGAAATCCAACAACACCAGTTTGCCCGCGTGCCGTCGTTCCCGCAGCAGGGGCGGGAATGCGGTGACGACTTCGGATTTACCTCAACCCGCCGGCGCTGCTACTTTGCTGTCACAAGTTACAGGGATTCCACGGACGGAAAGTACGGCCCATGCAACATCTCTTACGCTTCATCGCGGCCTGTGTTACCGCGTGTCTGCCGGCCATTTTGATGACGGGCTGCGAGCACGCCGGTTCGAACGCTACATCTGCTGAGACTACGGATGACGGCCTGCTGAATGACCTGCTGGGAAACCTGGAGGAGAACGACAGCAATGAGGCAGAGTCTGCGAAGAGCACTCCCGCAACACCTGTCGCTCGTGCCAGCCGGGGTGAAAGTCTGGAACTGCGCCTTCGACCGGGCGATCGTTTTCCGCTGATCAAGACGATCGAACAGACGTTGATCCAGCGGTCCGAACAATATCCGGCGATGGCTCAGACAAAGCTGGAACTCAGCATGGCCATCGACGTGCGCGAAGTACGGCCCGATGCGATTTTGATGTCCGTCAGCTATTCGCGAGTCAGCTATTCACACGACATCAACGGCCAGCGGATCGCGTTTGATTCAGACAGGCATCAGGGCCTCATTCCCGATGATGTTGTTCCCTATGCCGGAATGGTCAATAACGGCTTTTCGTTCTGGCTGGGCCGCGACAACAAGATCCGCGAACTGGTGGACTACAACGAATTCCTGCAGCGGTGCGTGCAGCAGGTCAGTCTGGAGCGTCGGCAGTCGATGCTGTCGGAAATTTCGGCGCGGTTTGGTGACGACGGCGTCGCCAACTTCGTGGACGACACAATTGGTCTGCTGCCGTACAACACCGACGTTGACAGTGATGCAGCCACGCGCGTCGTGACCGGCGACGTCTGGACTCGCGAACGCCGCCTGATGCAGCCCGTGCCGATCTACCTGACGTCCACCTACCGCCTGATCTCGCTGAACGACGAAACCGCAGAGATCGATATCACAGGCCGCATCGCCTCAGGTGAAACCTACACAGACGTAAATTCCACACAGAAGTCCGGCGTGAAGATCCTTGGTGGCCAGAGCATCGGAAGCTGCATCGTCGACCGACAGACCGGCCTTCCGCTGGAACTGAAACGAACTCGGTTCCTGAACATGGAAGTCACCACCGAAGATGGTCAGCAAGTGGCTCAGGACAAACAGATCATCACGACCATCCGAGCCTTCCCGCAGGCTCGCGGCCCGGTGGTTCAGGCGCAGCCATTGCCCGAAAGCCCTGAGACGCATCCCGCTGCGACCGCCAGGCTGAACTCGGGAATCCAGCGTGCGGCCGGGACAGGTTCCGTCGCAGGCGGAAATGCCGCAAGCAACATCCCCACGACCGCCGATGGCCCCGTCCGCGCGGCATACCCGCAATGAAGCCAAGTACGCAATCGCGACGCTTGCGCCTGTCCCCGGCACGTGCTGCAACTCGCGAGCAGAACGCGAACCCGGAATAGTCAGTCGGGGTCAGGCGACCGGCCTGCAGCGCCCGTGGCGGAAGAAGCAGTGGCTATTGCAGCGTGAATTCAAAACGCCCTTCTTCATTCACGTCGACGGCCGCTCCTCGAATACGCTCTCCCTGGGCCATTCGTGACAGGAATTCGGCCGACATCTGAGGCAGCAGCGAACCTGTCAGGATGCGGTCAACGTTTCTGGCACCGCTGTCTACTTCTGTGCAGCGGCTGACGATGTGGTCGAGCACCGCGTCTGACCACGTGAAGCTCGCGTCGTAATGTTCATGCACGCGGCGCGCAATCTTGCCTAGTTTCAGAATGGCAATCCGCCGCATGATTTCGTCGCTGAGCGGGAAGTACGGCACCACCGTGATACGTCCCAGGAATGCCGGCTTGAATGACTTTAGCAGCTCGGGATGGAGCGCATTCGCCAGAGTCTCCGGATCCGGCATTGTTTCAGGATCGGCGCACAGCTTCATGATCGTGTCCGTCGCCGCGTTCGACGTCATGATGACCACGGTGTTCTTGAAGTCGATGTCGCGGCCTTCGCCGTCTTTCATGTGCCCCTTGTCGAACACCTGATAGAAAATGTCCTGGACACCGGGGTGAGCTTTCTCCATTTCATCCAGCAGGACCACGCTGTAAGGCTTGCGGCGGACGGCTTCCGTCAGCACGCCACCTTCGCCGTAGCCGACATAGCCGGGAGGCGACCCCATCAGCAGCGAGACTTTGTGTTCTTCCTTAAACTCGCTCATATTGATGGTGGTCATATTCTGTTCGCCACCATACAGCAGTTCTGCAAGCGTGATGGCTGTTTCCGTCTTGCCAACGCCGCTGGGACCAACCAGGAAGAACACGCCGATCGGCCGGCTGGGGTCCGTCAGGTTGGCTCGCGACGTGCGAATTCGCTGAGCGATTTCATCCAGACCGTGCGACTGACCGACGACCTTTTCTTCCATGCGTTCCTTGAGTTGCAGAATCGTGTTGATTTCGTCACTGACCATGCGACCGACGGGAATTCCGGTCCAGGCGGCAACAACTTCGGCGACAGCCTGCGCATCGACGCAGGCCTGCATCAGCGGTTCTTCGCCCTGGACTGCGGAGAGTTTCGAATTCAGGTCCGTCAGTTCGGCCAGCAGTTTCTGACGATCTTCTTCGGACAGCGGTGCACCGTTTGTCGTCGCGGCTGGCGCGCTTGCGGTCTCGCCGCTGGAGGACGCTGATTTTTCAGCAGACGCTGCCTTCGATCCTTCGGGCGTGGGTGCCGCAGGTTCTTCGTGTTTGGGAACCGCCTGACCGGACAGCTGCTCACGGACTGTTCGGATCTGACCGACAAGGTCCTTTTCCTGCTTCCAGCGTTCCATCAGTTCGTCGTAGCGTTGCTGCGTGTCGGCCTTTTTTTGTTCCAGTTTGCCGAGTTCCTCGGCGTGGTCAGTTCCTGTGGCCATCTCGCGCTGCAGTACCTCGATCGTGGTTGTTGTCTGATCGATGGTTCGCCGTGCGTCTTCGATGGCCGAGGGAATCGCCGCATGGCCGATGGCCACACGCGCGCAGGCCGTGTCCAGCAGGCTGACGGATTTGTCGGGAAGCTGTCGTCCGGAGATGTAGCGGTTTGACAATCGGACGGAATCCACGACGGCTTCGTTCAGAACTTCAATCTTGTGGTGAGCCTGCAATGTGCCCACCAGACCTCGCATCATCGAGATGGCTTTTTCTTCATCCGGCTCTTCGACCTTGACGACCTGAAACCGCCGGGCCAGCGCCGCGTCCCGTTCGAAGTATTTCTTGTATTCGGCCCATGTCGTGGCCGCAACGGTGCGAAGTTCGCCGCGAGCGAGCGCCGGTTTCAGCAGATTCGCCGCGTCTCCCTGACCCGCCTGGCCACCGGCTCCGATCAGAGTGTGCGCTTCGTCGATGAACAGAATGATGGGCGTCACCGACCGGTTGACTTCGTCGATCACAGACTTCAGACGATTTTCGAACTCGCCCTTCACACCGGCTCCGGCCTGCAGCAGACTCAGGTCCAGCGTCTTGACCGATACTGTTTTCAATGACGGCGGCACGTCGCCCTGAGCGATTCGCAGTGCAAAACCTTCGACGACCGCCGTTTTTCCGACGCCCGCTTCCCCGGTGAGAATCGGGTTGTTCTGTCGGCGTCGCGTGAGAATATCGATGATCTGGCGGATTTCCTGATCGCGTCCAAGGACCGGGTCAATCTTGCCGGCTCGCGCACGTTCGGTCAGGTCGATGGTGTACTGATCGAGCGACGGTGTCTGCGTCGGCCCACCGCCGGGGCGACCGCTGGCAGCAGCCCCGGTGGCACTCGTCGTTACGTCGGTGCCTGCTTCATTGCTGTCGGCGATAATGGCCATCAGGTCCTTTGCCAGCGATTCCGGGGAGATCCTGGCGAACTCGCGTGACATCCCCTGAGCAATCTGCGACAGCGAACGGTCGCT
>CAZHET010000521.1:0-4684 GCA_964531585.1 uncultured Planctomycetaceae bacterium
TCTGCCACGCTGTCGATCCAGCACGGCCTGCCGGTTTCCAGCACGTGGCCGATCATTCCGTTGCTGGAAGTATAGCGGGCTTCCGTTGAGGCTCGCAGAAAGGCGGCCAGCGCTTCCGCCAGTTGCTCATCATTTGCCAGCGCGGGATCGACATACCACTGACTGGAGACCGCAGCGATTTCGTCCCCGTGGCCTTCCAATTGATAGCTGTGGCCCAGCTTCCAGCCATCGTATTCGCAGATGCGTTTGAGCGCCGCACTGACGGCTTCTTCCACCGACTGAGCTTCGTTGGAGGCGACCGTCACGTCCTTGAGAAGGAGTAGTTCTTCCGCTGCCCGCTTCTTCTCGGTGACATCCATGACCATTCCGGCCACGGTGACAGGGTGGCGGTCGCTGCCTTCACCGGAAAATGTCAGCCGTCCGCGGTCGGCCATCCAGCGAGTCTGCCCGTCCGGGCGAATGAAGCGGAACTCGCCGGAATACGCTTTGTCCGCCGCATCCGTTGCGGCACCGACGTACTCCTGAAACGCCTGTCGGTCATCGGGATGCACAAGCTGTACCAGCCGCTTCCGGTTGATTGGTTCGTGCGGAGTGAGCCCGAGCAGTTCACGCAGTTCATGCGACCAGTGGGAGGCATGTGTTTCGAAGTCGTAGCTGTACGAACCGAAGCGGGCGGCTGCGGCAGCCAGAGACAGCCGGGCTTCGCTGCCCTGCAGATCCTGCAGCGCCCGAGCCGTGTCACGAGCCGACCATGTCCTGTCAGCGGCATCACGGAGCAAAGCGATCTCGACCGGGGTCCAACGCCGCGCCTGATGAAAGCCCACGGCCAGCACCGTCAGCACACCGTCCGACCGCCAACGGTGAATGCAGCACAAGGCTCGCATACCGTAGCGTTCCAACGTTGCACTGCCGGGACCGCTCTGCAACCGCTCATCCTGCTGAACATCGTCGATCACCAGTTCCTGATTCTGCAGCAGCGGCTGCAGCACGTCGATTCCGAAATCGCTCAGACGGTAATCGACCGCAGCGGCTTCTTCATTCTGCGGATACTGTGACAGAATCGTGGCGCGGCCCTGTTCGACAAAGATCTCCGCAAACGCTGCGCGGTCGCACTTCAAAAAGCGGGCCGTCTGCGATACGGCGACATCCACCACGGGCTGAGGACCATCGGCGTCGCGCAGCGCATCGGACAGGTCCAGCAGAAATGTGCGTCGCTGCTGTGCCAGGCGATGCTCCGTGACGTCTTCGATCGCCAGCAGGATCTTCTGCATCGAATCCAGCCGCTGAGCGTTAAGCAGCATGATCCGCCGACCGATGAATTCGAAATCGTGATCGACCTCGAAATCGTGGAGTTCCCCGTTTTCGGGCAGCAGGTTCTCCAGCAGCCGCCGCAGTTCCGGAATATCCCACTGTTGGTTGCCGAGGTCATAGATCAGGCGGCCTTCCGTATCTTCGCGCGAGACCTGGAAGTGACGGTGGAACGACCGCTTGGCAGAGACAATTCGCAGATCCGCGTCCAGCACCAGCGTGGCTTCACGAATGATGTCAATCACTCGGTCGGACAGTTCGCGGGCACTCCGCAGCGACAGTTCCATCCGCTTGCGTTCGGTGATGTTGATGAACGTAATCACCACGCCGCCGATGCAATGGTCGTGGGTGCGATACGGCGTGACTTGCCGGATAAACGTGCGTCCGGAAGTGCAGGTGGCTTCGTCTTCAACCGGGACCAGATTCTTCAGCACTTCCGCGGCTGTTTCGACAAGCCGGGAATCCGCGAAGTCATTCGCCAGGTCAGCCAGCGGACGACCGATGTCAGCGGTTCGCAGCCGCACGACTTCCTGAGCGGCCGGAGTAAACCACCTGACGGCCAGATCGGTGTCGACACAGATCGTTGCGACGCTAGTCGCCGAGACAAGGTTCTGCAGGTCGGCGTTGCTGGTTTCCAGATTGGCGACATTTGCAGCAAGCTGGCTGTTGACGGTCGACAGTTCTTCGTTCAGTGACTGGAGTTCTTCCTTGCTGGTTTCCAGCTCCTCGTTGGTGCTTTGCAGTTCCTCATTGATGCTCATGACCTCTTCGTTGGAGGCTTTGTATTCTTCGTTGGATGTCTCGAACTGCTCGATGCTGGCCTGCAGGTCTTCGCGAACGTGAGCGAGTTCGTCTTCAAGCTGCTGAATGACAGCGTGCTCGTCCAGGTCGGCGGGCGGCGCGTCGTCAGTCGTCGGGGAGGAACGAATCGAGCCGCCATCGCTGCTGTCACCCGATTGGCGATCCGCAGACTCGACGTGTTCCGCTCCGGCCGCTGTGCGTGAAGCTTCTGCCTCCGCGCGGGCCTGTACGCTGTGTTCTTCGAAGACGACCAGCGCCGTGTCTTCGCCCTGATCGGGATCGTGGATCACTCGCACCGTGATGCTCACCGGAAAAGAGTGATCGCCCCGCTGCACACGGCCCGCGACGCTGACAGTCCGGTCTTCGGACACGGCCGTGTACACCGCCGCCCGCAATCCGCTGCGCAGGCCGCTGCGAACTTTGTCCAGCAGGTTGTCCGTGGGCGCTCCGGCTCTGTGCGTCAGAAACGGGTTGACATCGCCGGAGATGAACAGAATCCGCCAGTTGCTGTCGACGACCACCGCCGCCGGAGCCAGCATGTCCAGCAGGCGCTGCTGTGCGTGTTGCGTGAGCCGCGACTGCTGGCGTTTTGGCAGCGGCGGCGCGGGGCGTTCGAGTTCACGTTGCCGCTTGACGTCGGAAATCGGGAATTCCACGCGGTCATGCCGAGTCGGTCCGAGTCGCCGGAAGATCCGCCAGCGTTTGTCGAGCGGTGCGAACAGATCGGTCTGCCGTCCGACCGTTTCGGCACTGCCCAGCAACAGCACTCCGCCGTCGCGCAGTGCGAAGTGAAACAGCGCAATGACTTTTTCCTGAACCTCCGGCTTCAGATAAATCAGCAGGTTGCGGCAGCACACCAGATCGAGCCGGGAGAACGGCGGATCGGTGATCAGATCCTGTTCGGCAAACACAACCGCTTCACGCAGCGTTTTGACAACACGGAAATAGTCTTCACCGTCGACAGGCGTAAAGAATCTCTGCAGCCGTTTCGCCGAGATATCGGCCTGAATGGTTTTGGGATAGCGACCATCGCGGGCGAATTCCAGAGCGTCCGCATCGACGTCGGACGCAAACACATTCACCGGACAGATCTTCGTTGCCCGCTTCAGTTCTTCCAGAATCAGCATCGCGACGGAATAAGGCTCCTCGCCCGTCGCACAGCCCGGCGTCCAGACGCGGATGGGCTGACCTTCGTCGTGTCGTTCGACCAGCGGACGAATGGCCAGCGTCCGCAGCGTTTCCCAGGCATCCGGTTCGCGAAAAAAGTCGGTGACGTTGATCAGCAGATCCTTCGTCAGTGCTTCGATCTCGACTCGATGATCACCAAGGTACTGCAGGTACGTGTCGTAGTCGTCGATGTGATGCAGACACATCCGCCGCCGCGTGCGCCGCACAAGTGTTGTGTCTTTGTAGCAGCGGAAGTCGTGTTTGCTGTGAGCTCTCAGCAGCGCAATGATGGCGTTAATGCCGTCGACAGTCGCGGACTGTTCGCCGGAGTCGTCGTGCTGGTTGTCGGGAAAACCTTCGCCTGGCGGTGCTTCCCGGACATACGGATGCTGAGCATAACGCACAAGCACGTCGGACATGGCTTCGGGCGACAGCGTGTGATCCACGATTCCGGAATCGATGGCGCTCTGAGGCATGCCGTCGAAATCTGCGGTCGACGGTTCCTGAGCGATCACCAGTCCGCCGGCCGCCTTCACGGCTTTGATGCCCAGCGTGCCATCCGTGCCCGTTCCCGACAAAATGATTGCAACGGCGCGGTGATGCTGATCCGTCGCCAGGGATCTCAGGAAGAAGTCAATCGCCATGCGTGAACTTCGCGGCCGGTCCGGTTCTGAAAGATGCAGTTCGCCGCCGGAGATGCTGAGGTACTTGCCCGGCGGAAGCACATACACCCGGTTCGGCTGCACATGCGTTTCATGTTCGACCTGACAGACCTGCATTCCCGTGAGTTTGCTCAGCAGTTGCGGAACCAGGCTTTCGCGTGTCGGGTCCAGGTGCTGAATGACAACAAAGGCCAGAGCGGGTTTGTCGGGGAGGTGTCCCAACAGTGACTTCAAAGCCTTCAGTCCCCCGGCGGATGCTCCGACGCCGACAATCGGGAAGGAATCATTCGGAAAGGAATCGTCGCTGCGGTTGGCGTCTTCGCCGGTCGCCTGGAGCGATTGATTCTTTGAGGACTGCCGTCTGGCTTTGGACTTGGCGCGCGGTGAGGATTCGGTTGCGGAGGTGGCAGACTGGTCTGGTTTGTGTCGGGCCATCGGACGCTGCTTTGGATGTGGAAGTGAGACCAACATCCTACCGCCAATGTGTGACATCGGATACCGCTGAGGCCGGAGGACGTTAGCGCACAGGCAACGGCATGGTTGATTCAACCACGCCGAAATGGTTGATCCTGCGATAGGCAATCGGATTTCAGAGCCGATAATCGCCGCTCTGCTGACAACACCCGGCCGCCAAATGCGGCACGAAATATCAAGCGTCAAGACATTCTTCGGTACGCACCATGAAAACAATTTCTGTATCGCCCGTTTCAGGTACGGGATCTGTTAACTGCAGTGAATGCAGTCAG
>CAZHET010000522.1:0-4684 GCA_964531585.1 uncultured Planctomycetaceae bacterium
TGCTGGTCGAGCGTGCTGCCGCCAAGTTTGATGACAACATACTTGCCGCGAAAACGCTGAATCCACCCGAGGGCTTCGATCAGTGTGGTGGCCTTGCGAATGGCTTCGTGCATCGATTGAGGTATTCCTGCGGGCTGTTGACCGGGTCGGCGCAGAGTTCAGAAGCTGTCAATGTAATGGAGGTCAGCCCCCTTCTTGAGAGAAATCGAAGCCGGAACTCCAGAGCGTTGCAAGCTGAATTCCCGCCTGCGCGGGAATGACGATCAATCCCAAACTTATAGTCTGACACAGCAGTATCGCCTTGCCGCTTCCTTCGACGGAATCCTGAGTATTCTCCGTGCATCCATCCCACCTGACGCTGTCCAGGATATCACGATCGGATTCGTGGCGGATGGAATGAACACGCGTCCGTGTCGTGCGAGTTGGCTACTGCCGCGTGATTGCACCGACTTCATCGAAGTGGCTGCGGATGTCTCGCAGCGTGACCGGCTGAAACAGCGTCGTTCCCCAGCGAGTGGAAATCAGTGTGCGTTTCACTTCGGCTTCATCGTCCGCAGCGAACACGGCCAGGCACGGGATCTTTTTTGAACGGCCGTATGCCTGAGCCTGCGGGAAGCAGCCGAGCACCGGCTCCGGTTCATGATCGGCCAGAAACAGAATTCCATCCGGCGCTTCGTTGCCCTTGAGCCGTTCGACGGCAGCTTCCGGGCTGCGCAGGAAACTCGTTTCGAAATCGTGCTTGGCGAAGTAATCCTGCAGGGCCTTGCAGCGCTTTTTCACCTTGTCGACAACCAGCAGCCGAAAGCTGCGAGGGTCACCCAAATCCACCGACAGCCGGTCATCGGTCGCCCCCTTCCACGCGTTCATCCCGATCAGCGACTCCTTCAGGGCGGCCATTGCTTCTCCGGCCGTCTGGAACCGGCTGTTGGGATTCACTTCCATCATCCGTGCGATGATTGCCATCAGGTCCGGCGGCAGATCGGATCGAAACGAATCCAGCGGCCGAATCATTGTGTAGCGGCTAAGCTGCTTGCGCACCTCGCGGTCCCGCGTGCGCGGCCACGGAGACTCGCCGGACAACATTTCGTAAAAGATCGCTCCCGCAAAGAAGATGTCGGTGCGCGGATCGTTGTTCGGTGCGTTCGTGCCGCGTTCCAGCGATGCGTACTCCAAAGCACGATGTACGTCGTCGCTTGTTCCGGCGCTGGTCGGTCCGTTGGCTCCGGCAAGTCCAAAGTCGACCAGTTTGGCGACACCGGTGCTGCTCATCAGCACATTGGTCAGTTTCAGGTCGCGGTGAGTCGCGCCCAGTTCCAGAGCATACTCCAGGCCGGCGCAGATTTCGTACAGGCACTGAGCCGCTTCGGCAGGCGTCACGGAACGGCGAATTTTCAGAAAGTCGCGCAGGTTGCCGCCCTCGACGAATTCCATCGTGAAGTAGTGGAAGTTGTCCTCGTTGCCGATATCCAGAATCGGCACGATATTCGGATGCCTGAACCGCTGACAAATACGGGCTTCACGTTCGAAGCCGGCGACCGCTTCAGGATCTTTCGCCCAGCGTTCCCGCAGCAGTTTCAAAGCGACGGTTTCCTTTCCGTCCAGCGATGCCGCGCGGTAAACGCGGGCAAAACTTCCTGATGCGTTGCGGTACAGCAGCTTGTACCGTCCGAGCACCAGCCCTTCTGTTTCGCCCTTCTGAATGCGGCGAGCCTGCAGAGACGTCAGCAGATGCTGTTGTTCCAGACGATCCAGAATCTCCGGCACGCCGTCGCCGTTCGTCAACTGCGAAGTCACGCTGTTCCAGTCGTCCACCCGCAACAGCCGGCTGGTGATGAGATACCTCTTCAGCGCATCTTTGGTTTTCAGTGGAGCCATCGGGAAATGATGCGTCGGTTTTCTGATGAAGCGACAGCGCTGCTGAACAGACCGGAGCCGGCCTGTGTCGATTGGCCCTGACTGATGCTTGGAGCGTAAATTTGCAGACCGGACTGCCCACGCCAGCGACTGCCCGGGGGTCCGCCCGGCAATCGTATCATCACTTTAAACTCAATCAACGGCATACCGCCGCGGTTCCTGATTCCTCGCGGAGGACCGCTTTGATTTTTCGGTTTAGCCGTTGCACGGTGAACTGACGATCAGCAGAAATCCACAATCGGATCGGTTAGTGAACTCACGCGGAATCTGTTCATTGTTCAATCCGGAACTGCGCCGTACAAGGCACTGCCCCTGACGATTGTCGCAATCGTGGCGAAGGCCTGCGCCGGTGGCTCCACCGCAGGCCCGCCCGATGCAGCCGCATCTGACATTCGGAACACGGTCAGCGTGGCTTCTGCACCGACCGCCATGTCACCGATCGGTTCAGACAGCAGCGTTGCCGGATTACGCGTGGCCATGTCGATCGTTTCACCCAGTGACAGGTGGCAGTCCCGCATCATTCGGACGATGCAGTCTCCCGTGGTGGCTCCCGAACCGGCCAGATACTGCCTCTGACCGGCGACCACCAGCCGGCCGTCTTCCAGAACTTCCACCGCGACATCGCCTTCGCGATACGTGCCCGGAGGACACCCGGCGAATCCTGAGACGTCGCATGTCAGAATTGTGCGGGCGGTGGTTTTGCACAGCCGCACGCAGTTCAGCACGGACGGCGGCACGTGAAAGCCGTCGGCGATTACGCTGGCCCATAACCGGTCGTCGGCAAGCTGTTCCCACAGGTAATTCGGATGCCGTGGCAGGACCGAATGCGCTCCGTTCCCGAAATGAGTGCTCAACGTCGCTCCGGCGTCGACGGCGGCACGAATCTGCTCTGTCGTCGCTCCGGTATGTCCGATGGCAACAATAACGCCGCTGTCGACAAGGTGACGTATGAACGGAACCGCGTTGCCGGTTTCCGGAGCCAGCGTGAGCAGTCGAATGCGATCGCCGGACGCCTGCTGCAGAGCGTCGAACTCCGCGATGTTCGCAGCGCGAACATGCTGCTTCGGATGTGCACCGCGAGGCCCGTCTTCAGCAGAGATATACGGCCCTTCCAGGTGACAGCCTCGCACGCACGCACGGACGATGTCGCTTTCGTCGCACGCCCGGCGAATGGTTTCGAATCCGTGCTTCAATGCCTCGAACGAATTCGTCACCAGCGTCGGAAAGTACGCCGCAATGCCGTGAGCCAGCAGCGAATGCGTGATGCGCTCGACGTCGGCAACCGTCAGTTCCGGACTGCTGAACCAGATTCCGCCGTAACCGTTGATCTGAATGTCAAACAGCCCCGGAGCCACAACAGGCAGATCATCGGTCGTCGCGGGGATCTGCTCGACACTGCTGATTGTGGATCCGTCGATCGAAACCGCGACTGGCTGGCCGGTGCGATAGTGCATCGCATGAAAGGTGGTCGTCATGGGAAATCCATTCGTTTCAATTGTTTCGGGAGGGCGAAGTACTTTCGCGACGACAAGACTCCTGCCGCATCAGGATTGCACTGCACCGCGACCGTCGTCAGGTGCCTGGGTTCCAGCCAGCGCGCTGCGACGGTCGGCCAGGTCGTTCGGCAGATGTTCATCCAGCCAGTGAAGCAGCTCCGGCACGGAGTCACACACAGTCAGCAGTCTGCGATACTTCGCTGGCAGGAACTGCTGCCCCACCATGGCATCCAGCGTCTGCAGCAGGCCGTCGTAAAGCCCGTTCAGGTTGAGCAGCACAATCGGCCGGGCATGAATCTTCAACTGCGCCCACGACAGCACTTCGAACAGTTCTTCCAGCGTCCCGTACCCGCCGGGCAGCGCGACATAGGCGTCGGACAGCGCATGCATCAGCGCTTTGCGAGCATGCATGTCCGGGACGATTCTCATGTCGACAACTTTCGAATGCATGAGTTCGATGCTTGCCAGTGCTTCGGGAATGACGCCGATCACGTGACCTCCGACACTCAGCATCTCGTCGGCAATCGTGCCCATCAGTCCGACGCTGCCACCACCGTAGATCATCCGGTCTCCGCGCTGCACCAGCAACTGCCCGAGTTCTCTGGCAGCCAGCGCTGCCGTCTCATTGCTCCCGCTGCGAGAACCGCAGAACACACATACGGATGCCATACTGCAGTCTTTCCGGCTGGTGGGACCTGGGCACCGGGCAAGCGGTGGATGGATTTTCCGTCCCGATGCCGGCAGCGTCGGCCATGTGGCAGACGCTGCCAGCGTCCGTGTCGGTAAATTCTTATCTGCCGCTTGCTTTGGGCGTTGGGAGTGTACGACGGGAGCATCCCGTCGCCTGAATGCCGGGGCACGAATCCAGGCTCAGATGGAATCACCAGGTTCATTCCCCCGCCAGCGACCGTCTGAACGCGACCAGCTTTTGCATTGGTTCGAACAGTGATTCTTTGAACAGGCCCAGAGCCGGTTCGTTTTCGGAACTGACCTGAGCCTCGATCAACTGCACCGACTGATCTCGCAGACGCCGAGTGATCTCCAGCACCAGTGACAAGCCGTAACCCTGGCGCCGGTAGGGTTCCGGCACATAGATTTCCCGCATTCCGACCGCACGCACGCCCCACTTCGGGACGTACACGTCCAGACCAATGATTTGCCCCATTGCAACGGCTTCGCTGGAAACCCGATCGCGCAGTTCGAACTGAATCGCGTCCAGATGACCGAAACGGGTGTACCACCACCAGTTCAGCCCCGGAATCCGGTCCGTGATG
>CAZHET010000523.1:0-4650 GCA_964531585.1 uncultured Planctomycetaceae bacterium
GGGGCATGACGTCCTCATGTGTTGAAGTCAGCGAATCGAGAAGGGGGAGTAACAAGCGGTCGACGAAGAACCGGTCGCGCCGGCTGGCCCTGACCCGTTCCTGCACCGCGTTCAGAAGGGAGCCTCTTCGACAACGAGGCCTGCGATGCGCTGAAGAACGCGTCCTTGAAGCAGTCCCGAACCGGCTTTCGCGCGAATCGCCAGCCAGAGGCGAAGACTGCTGTTCATTCACCGACGGCTGCAATTGTCCGCTTTGCGAACAGAATGCCAATCGGCAATCGCCCGTTTGTACACGTCGGATACGCCCGACTGAGCATGTCAGGAAACCGGCGGGACGGCCTGTGGGGAATTTCCTGACAACCGACGGTTGAGCAGTCCGGCGACGGCGACAGCGACGACCGCTGTCAGAATTCCACCGGCGACATCGCTGCCGTAGTGCCACCCGGTGGTCATCGTCGATGCGACGACGGCGACGTTCAACAGCAGCATCGGGGCGAACAACCGGCGATAGGGGCGAAACGCATACGCCAGCAGTAACGCCCACGTCGTGTGAAACGACGGAAACGTGATCAGGCCTTCCAGGTTGTCCATAGAAACGACTCGAAACTGACCGGCCCGCAGCGAGACGAAATGATCCAGAAACCGCTGCTGATCGGCTCGCATCTCGTACCCATAGGCCGCGAATGGTCCTTCGGCCGGCATCAGGAAGAAGGCGGCCGTTGTCATCAGACCGGCGACCATGAACGTCATCACAAACGTCTGCAGTCGCCTGACATCGCGGTCGCAGCCCAGCACAATGATCGCCAGCAGAGTCGAGGGCAGCACCGACGCGTAGGACATCGACAGACACGTTTGCATGTTCGGATGCCGCCGGCTGAATTCGACAATCGTCGGCAGGTGAATTCCCATCGCCGCATCAAGCTGCATCAACTGGTTGTCGACCAGCGGAGCACCCAGCGGAGTTCCGGCATACGTCAGAATCGCCAGACACAGGTTGAAGACGACCATGAACAGGAAGCCGGTCAGCAGATTGGCGAACTGCGGGATGCCGCGGTTCTCAAACGCGATCGCAAACGGCAGCAGCAGAACGACTGTGCCGACCGCGGCTCCGCACGATCGCAGGTCCAGTTGCATGCCATGACGAATCAACAGCGCAAGCCCCGCGGTTGCCGTGAACAGAATCAACCAGACTTTGACCGTGCTGTGGCGCGACCGCAGAACCGGAATCGGTGCGGCCTGCGACTGCGGCAGAGCGGCGGCTTTCGTGGTGACGGCTGGAATGCTCATGCAGTGAGCCTACGTTGCGAAACGGCAGCGAGTCGTGAAACCCCGGCTAATCACGCGGGTTGACAGCGCTCGGTTGCAGGGCACGTAACGAATATCCGGCCGCGGCGGTGCCGGGATGGCGCACTGACGTCACGCCGCGCGCCGCGTGCGGGGAAGCGGGCCAATGTGCGGGCATTTCGGTGCGCCGATAACCATCCGCGTATTCAGGTCGCAGTGAACCTGCCGCGATCAGGGCCGACGGGACCGCCAGCGTTGCGGGTTTGATGATCCGTGCGCAATCGCAATGATGTCGACGAACTCTGCGTGGGAAACGAAAAACACGAGGTACGGGAATCGTTTAACGCTCGCAAAGCGGATCGGCGCAATGTCGAAGGGATAGCTTTCAGGGTTCTCAGAAATCCTGTCCCAGCAACGATCCATCTGAGTACGAAACCGATCTGCCAGTTCCGGAGCAATGCTGTCGTAGTAAGCGGTGGCGCGCGAAAGATCGTCGGGGACAGCGGGGTCAAAAATCAGCCTACGACCCACGACGCTGTTCCACCTGTTGCCAGACCTGATCCCGAGTCAGTCCGAGTTCTTCACGGTTTCCGGTCGACTGTGCAATTCGAGCCTGCACAAGCTGCCGGTGCCATTCCTGAACCGGCAGTTGCTCGGATGCAGCGTCGATGCTGTCCCAAAGATCCTGCACCAGCTCGAGCCGTTCCGCCACCGACAGGCCCTGCAGATTCTGCATTTGCGGATGCATGGGGAGTTCTCCAAAGGCGCAGACGAAAAGGGCAGCCGACACACACGGCCACAGAATTCCGGTCAGGCCGGGATTCTAACACGATCGACGGACACGGCATCGAATTGCTGGTGATTTTGTCTCCCCGCGAAGGACCGCGTCGAAGTCTGCGGCCTGTTCCACGTCGCCGGGCCGTGTGCCGGGATGGCCGACTGACGTCGCGCCGCTCGCCGCGTGCGCCGCTCTCGACGCTGGCCCCCCGACTCTCGGCACATCACCAGCGATTGTTCTGCAGCATCTGGCGAACGACTTCCTGACGACTGCCGGTCGCTTCGTGAATCTGCAGTTGCTGACGGCTGCCCGTGTTGCCCGGCAGAGACGCTGCCGACAGCAGTTCCTGTTCGCAGTCCAGAGTCCGCGCTGTCGGCAGCAGTCGCGAAATCAAATCGTCGACCGTTTCCTGGACCGACCGCTGATGGAAATCTGACGAACTGACCAGCTTCGCGTCGGCTCCGTACCGGGTGGCTCGCCACTTGTTCTGCTGCACCATCATCGGGTGATACTCGGACTGAAAGGTCCCCTGTTCAATTTCCAGTGAGATCGCCACGACCAGACACTGGATCAAAGCCGTGATCGCCAGCACCTGATGCAGGTTCGCCGGCATGTCACAGACGCGGATTTCCACCGTGCCAAAGTTGTGATGAGGTCGAATGTCCCACCAGATTTCGCGAATCGTGTTGATGAATCCTGTTTCGACGAGGTGATGAATCAGCCAGACGTATTCGGAATAGTTTCGCATCTGGTGAGGCAGGCCGGCGGTCGGCAGCCCCTCCATGATCTTCGATCGGTTGGAATGCAGCCCGGTATTGCGTCCTTCCCAGAAGGGCGAGTTCGACGACAGCGCCAGCAGCAGCGGCAGATGTTTCAGCATGCGATCGCAGATCATGATGGCTTTGTCACCCGTGTCGACACCGACGTGAACGTGCAGCCCGAATGTAACCAGGCGACGAGCGACGTCCTGCATCAGTTCCACCAGGCGGTTGTAGCGATCGTCGACGGTGACCTGCTGATCGCGCCACGACGAAAACGGATGGGTGGCGGCCCAGAACAGATGCAGGCCCAGCGGATCGATGGCGGCCTGCACAGCATCCAGTTTCTGACGCAGATCCTCACCCACCTCCCGCACCGTGTGGCAGATTCCGGAGTTGATCTCCAGGTAGCTTTGCATCAGTTCGGGCTTCACGGAACTGCGCAGGTCGGAAGACAGAGCGTCCAGCACTTCGGCGATCGAATTTCGCAAAGCGAAGGAGTCACTGTCGACGAGCTGCAGCTCAATTTCGACCCCGATCGTCGGTGCCGAATTCGGCGTGAAGCGCAGCGTTGTCATCGAGTTGTCCGTGTCCATAACCGGTTGACCGATCGTGGCGAGAAGAAGTGGCGGTCCGGATTCGCGGGTGCAAACTAAGCCGCCGACGGCACGGAGTCCAGCAGAACGCAGCGCCAGATCCGTCGCAACATGGCACGTGGAAATCTGTCGGCGCGGACCAACGAAGGACGTACGAGCTGTTCCGTCCCGCTCGAATCGAACGAAGCAGGATCCTGCAAGCCGCGCGATACCGGAATGCAGTTTGGTCAGCCTGACTTGCCGGGAGCCTTCCGTGCGACTCAGTATTCGCAAGAAGTTCTCCGCTTTTCAGGTCGGCGCATCGTGCCGATCAGGTTGCGGCACCTGCCTCCCAACGAGGTTGATGGCAGCCAACGCGACACTTGCCCCTGCCTGCACCACGGGCCGAACGCGTGACTACAGCAAATCCAGCTCCTGCAGCAAGCCGTCTGAGTCGTCTTCGAATACCGCAGCAAACTGCAGGGCCGTCACTTCGAAGTTCACTCGTTCGCTCCAGCCCGAGGCGATTGTCCCGTCGGCGGAATCCCGGAATGCTCGCACCCACGCGCTGTAGCGCCCCGGTGCAAGATTGCCTCCGTTGTAGCGGCTCGCTGCCGCTCCCGTCAGATGCACGGCTCGAGCGCGAATCGCCACGCCGCGTTCATCGACCTCGTTGATCCACAGTTCGATCCTTGTCGCCGTGGCGTCTGTTGTCCAGGAGAGCTGTGTTCCGGATGCGGTCAGCACCGGAGTATCACTGACCGTCAGCGCATGAGCGAAGCCCCAGCGAGTCCGCGCGCCGTTCGCCAGCGTGGCCTTGACCCACACTTTGTACTCACCGGGATCAAGCGGCGTGTCGATCGCATGACTGGTGCCCGTGATACCGGTGACTCGATGCATGGCTCCCGGCTCGTCAGCCTTCTGAACATAGACTTCATAGGACGTGGCTCCGTCGGTTGGCTGCCAGGAAACAACTCGCGACTGCCCTGGACGGAACGTGGGAATCGAATTCACTTCCACCGCGTCGCCGTAGACGGTCAGTGTCGCCCGGCCGGACCACTGTGAAACGGAATCGTCGTGATAAGTGGCGCGAACCCACCCGTGGTAGCGGCCGGGTGGGAATTCCTCAGACGTCCGGCCACCGGACGTGCTGAAGCCGGGAGACGCGGCATCGGTGACAGTATCGGGTGACAGGTTGGTGCGGTGGAAAATGGTTTCTCCCGTTGCAGCATTCTTCACCAGGATCTCGAAGGAT
>CAZHET010000524.1:0-4640 GCA_964531585.1 uncultured Planctomycetaceae bacterium
CGCCGCCGCCGCCGCCGCCGAGTCCACCACCCTGACCGCCGCCCTGACCGCCGCCCTGAATCGGGAACAGCGTCGAGATGATGTCGTTGACGTCGTAGACTCGTGTCACTGCGCTTTCGGCAGCTTCGGCCTTGGCGAGCGTGGTGATCTGCATGACTTCGTTCTGAATAACGTATGTCAGCGCCGGCTCGTCGGTTTGTTCGAAGATCAGCTTCAGAGCGTTACGCAGCGTGATCCCGCTGAGCACAATGTCGCTGACGGTAACTTCGTCGAGATTGTTCAGGCCTTCCAGTTCAAGTTCAGTTTTGTCCGGCCAGATGGTCATACGGTAATCGGCACCACCTTCACGTCCGTAGGTCTGCGTGAAGTACTCCGAAATCTGCTGCAGCACTTCGCTCAGCGGAGCATCGCCGGGGAAATCCAGCGGTGGAACCGGTTCATCCAGCATACGGTTCAGCCATTTTTCAACGGGCTTTTGTTCGTAGTAGACAAGTGACTTGTAGCGCGGAACGCGAGTCAGCGTCAGAGCGCGCCAGACATCGGCTGGCGGGTACTGAATAGGAGGCTCGTCCGGGAACGGAACGTGTGACAGTTCGACCTGGTACAGCGTTTCCAGAAAGCGGTCTTGCCGCAACTCCTGCAGACGGCGAACCTTGTCGAGCTGTCCCGCTGATTCCGCCAGTACGAGTGCCTGAGCCGCCGGACCGTTGCCAGGACGCATTTCAATCGCAAGGCGTGCCGCGGCTTCGGCGTCCTCGTAGGCGTTGACGTCTCCGTGTCGGGCTCGATCCAGCAGGCCGCGAACCATATCGATTTGCGTCTCAAGGCGTTCTTCTTCGAGTGCGTCTTCTGTGAGCAGCTTACGCTGAGCTTCCTGAACGGCTTCGCGCTGGGCGAGCTGCCGTCGCATTTCGCTGCTGCGAATTTCCTGAGCCCGCACCGAATCCAGTGCTGACAGCAGGCGACGTTCCAGTTCTGCGCGAGCGGCGGGATTGACATTGAATTCTGCCCGGACTGTCGCAAGCACATCCTTTAGCAGAGAGATCCCGTACTCAGGACGTTCCTGACTGTAGTCGATCGCTTCCGCGATTGCCGCGTTCGTTGCCTGTGTCAGTTGCTGAGTCCTGACCTGAATCTGCGATTCGACTTCGCTCAGTGCGTCTGCTCGGCCACCGAGTGCCGGGTCCAGCAGGTCATCGTCGGTGTTGAGGTTCGCTGTTGGCGGGACAGATTCGACGGGTGGGAACTGATCGGGAACAGGAGCCGCTTCCAGCCGAGGCGGAGCAAACTCATCAGCGGCTTCCGCGTTTTCGTCCTGAGCCAGGAAGCTGAACGCGAACGGCTGTTCGGCCGCCATTGACGTCAGCATGGAAGTCAGCGTCACGTTCGTATCGTCGATCCGGGCTGCTTCTTGTGCCACGGCTGCTGCTTCGCGAGTTCTGCCGCGCTGTTGCAGCGATCTGACAATTCGCACTGATTGCTCGACGGACGCCGCAAGTTCTTCGCCGGTCAGATTCAGCAGCTCAAGGCTGGCTGCCGGCGCGTTGATGCCATCGGAATTCTCTGCCCGTTCAACAAGCAGACGAAGTTCTGCTCCCGCGTTCCGGGTCGCGATTTCCTTGGCAGACCAGACAGCCGACTGGCCATCGACGCTTGTCACTGTGACGGTCGCCGTTGGCGAAAGGGTTCCGCGAGAAACAACGACCGTGTGGCGGTCGGGACGAACGAACGCGGCCCGTGTTGTGGAAGCACCCAGCGGATTTCCGTCGATTGCGATGGACGCAAGCTGCGTCGGAGCGACCAACAGAGCGGCAGCCGCGGATCGTGCCACATCAGCGGAATTCTCAGCGGTCAGGCGGTGAACGATACCGCCGGTGTGGTTTGCGAGGATCGCTGGAAGTTCCAGATCGATGGCCGGACCGAGCACAACAGCGTGAAGGCTGCAGTGCTTTTCGGCAAGGTCGCCGACAACTTCACTGATGTCACTGACGGGCATCAGGCTGGCTGAAGTGATACCGTCGCCGATGTACAGGACTGAGGATGCCTGAGCCGTGTCAAGCGACGTGGCAATTGCTTTCAATGCTGCGGGAAGCCTGGTGGCTCCCAGCGGCGTTCGCTGGTTCAGGAGGGTGAGCGCCTGCGCGGCTGCGCTGGAGCCTGCCTTTACGAAGCCGTTTGTCAGTGAATCACAGGTCACATCGACAGCATAGATCTGCACCGTGTGATCAGCCGGAAGACTCTGCAGAACATCAGACGTCAGCTTCAGCGTCGCATTCCGGAACTTTCCGACCTGACTTGCCGAGGTGTCCACGAGAATGACGTGCCGGCTCACGACGCTGGAACTCGACAGCTCCGGTCGCAATGCCAGAGCGAAGAAATTCTCGCCTGCCGCGGAGCGGTACTGTTTCAGAATGGCAGAAGTGGAGCTGTTGTCAGCCGCCGAGACAGAACCTGCGAACAAACCGGCCAGTGCAAGGCAGGTGAACCGGAACGCTGTGAAACGCAGATGCCGCATGAGGAATCCCTTTCGGTGAGACCGACATTGGCTCGAGTAAAGTAGTGGCTCGAGTAAACTGGTCATTTCAGACTGGTGAACCGCGCATGGTCCACCACAAGGCCCACATTCTATATTCGTTGTCGGACGTGTTAGAAACGAATTCCGCGCAAAAACGGTTAATCACATTCCGAATTGACTCAGTGAACACCACCGAGCGGTGAAGTTGCTGCACTCGGCAAAGTCGGCGAGCTGCAACATTGCCCGATGGAGGCACAAATCGAGAGATCCTGCCCAGTCGGATCTTTCTTCGGACCGCGCCGTGTCTGCACTTCGAACTGTGGTGCGGAGACTGCGAAAACAGCGCTGTGCCGCTGCAGACATGCCGATCATGACGATTGTGTCAAGTTTGATGTCGCATGAATTCGATACTAACTGACGGGGGCAGAGGACTCAGGCTGCTTTAACCGGCAACCTCTGCAGAACGGCCAGGCTGATTCGCGCAGAGATTTGTCCATGTCAGCAGCAGGATGGACCGCGCCGGCAGCATGTGCGATGCTGATTGCGGCAACGCTGTCGGCCGTCTCGCTGAAGGATTGTGACTCCACGGCATCACGGGCAACGCGTGATGCCGTGTTGAGTCCGCCGGCTGAACGAATGCAGGTGCAGACGTCGAAACTGGCAGCGTGCGCCAGTTGTCTTGAAACCTGCATCGACGAGGTTCCTGCCGGCAGCCTGCTGATTGTCGGCAGCCTCGACCGTGGCGCTCGGAGCCACACCGTAACAGTTGAGTGGATTGACCTGCCTGCAGAATGCGAGCGTGTCGGTCAGCCATGCGAAGCGGTGCCGAGACCTTTCGACGTGCGATATCTGGACCACAGCGAGATTCCCCGGTACGCGTCGATTTCGCATGCTGCCGACTGCGACGGTTTTGCAGGGCAACCCAGGCATCTGCCCGGGGAATCTCGCGAAGCAGTCAGTGCCCGGTGCGAGTCCCGGTGGTTTCTGGTTCCCATGATTCGTCACAGGCAATATGCGTCGCGTCTCACGTCGGCATCCCTGCTGGCCCGGGCCGGACGGATGCAGGTTTATAACGCGAAATCTCCGGCACAGCAGCCCGGGGCACATGACCACCACGCTCTGGCTGCGGCGGTGATCAATGAATGTGAATCGTTCATTGTGCCGTTCGTGGAATCACAATTCACATCGATCGAAGACATCGACGGGGACGGCTTTCTGACGATCGTTCTGTGTGATCTGCAACGCGAGTCGACTGACGGGCCACTGAGCAACACGGAACCGATTCTGGGTTGTGTTCGCCGCAGCGACTTTCTGCCACCGCACGGGGATTACTACGGTGACATCATCTATCTCGATCGCGGCCTCACGCCGGGGGCTGATCTCACGGCCGTGCTCACGCACGAAGTCACGCATGCCGCTGCATTTTCCTGCATTGCTAAACGTTTGGCAGACTCCGTAGTGCCGGGCGATCGACTGGTATCGGTGCCGGGGTGGCTGAACGAAGCGATCGCGCATTACATGGAACGCCGGGTGCTCAGCACTGGCCGCAATCTGAAAAGCCGCGTCGCTGCGTTCTACGAAGCGCCGTCGCGATTCCCGCTGCTTGTTCCGGAAGACCAGCAGTTGTCGGCGTACGGGCGCGGTGGCTGCCGGGCGGCGGGAGTGCTGTTTCTGGAAAGTTTCGTGCGCGGCAACCCGGAGATCGGCAGTCTGGCCCATCTTCTGAATTCGGACGACGATCCGGTGCAACGACTGGAAACGCTCAGCGGCAAGTCTTTTGCGGAGTTGTTTCGAGAATGGACCGTTCATTTGACCGCGGAGTCAAACGGCCCTGGCGGCATGGACCCCGCATTTTCCGCGTCACACAACGACCGGCGGGTGACGCGGCAGTCGCTGAACCCAGGTGACCAGGTGGCGTTTTCGCTGCGAGGTACCGCGGCAGCATATTTCCAGGGCACTTCGCGGCGAGGTTCATTTGTCGTCAGCGCGCCGCCAGACAGCGAACTTCAGATTACTGTCATCGCGGCCGACGCACCGCCGCGCGACGCGGACAGCCCGTCCGCGAGTGCCGTGTCAGCTCCTGGTTTTCGGGTCCGTCATTCCCGCGCAGGCGGGAATCCAGCGG
>CAZHET010000525.1:0-4621 GCA_964531585.1 uncultured Planctomycetaceae bacterium
TGTGACACTTTTGACAAACGTCAGTGGCTCGGCACCGTCTTCCAGCAGCCATTCTTTCATCCATGCCTGACGCTGCTGCATGGTCTGAATCGTTTCGATCAGGTTGGGAGTGAATGATCGAACCGGAGCGTTGTTTTTTGTACGGAAGTCCGGGAGAGGCAGTTTCTCGACGGGCGGGGTGTCCAGAAACATTGTTCCGAACGGCGTCATCGTTGTTCGAGCAAACTGCTCCAGTTGCCGGAACGTTGGTTGCCGAGTCCCCTGCAGCCAGTCATTCAGTTTGGGATACTTTTCCTGCAAGTCCCGCACCGGCAGACCAGACCGTTGCACGGCCCAGCGAAGGATTTCAGGTTTGACGGCAAAAGTTGGCATGAAACCGCAAGGCACAAACAGAAGACTGCACGCAGCATCGTTCACAACACGGCGTTGTCCTGATTGTAGCAGCCAGGCACGTCGAAATGATCGTGGACTCTTAAGGTGGCAACGGCACTCGCAATGCGCCTGTCAGCCAACTGTTCGATGGCGGAACGTGGCACTGTTATGATGAATCAATAGCCTGCCATCACAAGCTGAAATCGCATTCACGGCAGCATGTGGACGGCAACTGATGTGAGTGGCCGCGTCAGCGCGAATTCGCCACCGGGCTGCTGCCGGGTGTTGGCACGAGGAACCGAATGACCGATCTGTTATACCCCATGATCATGCTGGCTGCTGTGGCCAGTGCGGCGATCATCAGCCGGTCTACTCAGCGTGACCTGCCGCTGGTGCGTTCGCAGCGCATTTTTGTCGGGCTCGGTGGGTTCTGTGGAGCGATGCTGGGAGCGAAGCTGCCGTTTCTACTCGCTGACTTCGAAGGCCTGCTGACCGGAGCGGCGTGGTTTTCGAACGGCAAGACGATTCTGTGCGGCCTGGTCGGCGGCTACTTCGGCGTCGAACTTGCCAAGCGGCATCTGAACATCCGCACGAAGACGGGTGATTCCTTCGCGGTCCCGGTCGCGGTGGCCGTTGGCATCGGTCGGCTGGCATGTTTCGCAGGCGGCTGCTGTTTCGGTACTCCGACAGAGTTGCCGTGGGGCTGCGTTTTTCCGGATGCTGACCAGTTGCGCCGTCATCCGACGCAGATCTACGAGTCGTTCTTCCACCTGACCGCAGCCGCGGTTCTGTTCATGCTGTGGCGGCGGCAGATACTGAAGGGGCAGCTTATCAAGCTGTACATCATCACCTATCTGGCGTATCGCTACGCGACCGAGTTCATTCGCCCGGAAGGCCGGCTGTGGCTGGGACTGACCGGATACCAATGGGCGGCGGTGGCTCTGATCCCGTTGTTCGTGGCGTTGTGGATTCGGGATGATCGGGCAATCCGTCGCATCAGGCAGCCGGAACGCACGATGGCTGTTCGTACTTCCGAAGTGCAGCCCGCGGAATGATCTGCGCGAGCAGCTGTCGACTGCGCTGACAACCGACCTACCTCTGGATTTCCAGCAGCAGTTCCTGCTTGCGCGCATCGGTAACCTGGGACCAGTGGATTCCGGCAAGGGCTCCTTCGACTGCCCACAGCAAATTCAGGCTCGGTTGCAGCCTGCATTCGCGCACAGCCAGATACGCGGCGGCGGGGCCGAGCTGACGCAACTGATCGGCATCCATGATCCCCGCGGCGTGCAGCATCCGCTCGGACGCCGGGCCAAGATTCGGGAGCTTCGCAAGGCGGCCCGCCATTGCCCTAAACTTCCGGTTCCCAGCCTTCCGCGTACTCACGCTTCCACAGTTTCATCGCGTCGTCGTTGCCGATGATATGGCCGTTGGACGGATCGCATTCCAGAGCGTCGCCTGTCCGTTGAGCGATGTTTCCCAGGTGGCACAGCAGCGTACTTTTGTGGCCCTCTTCGATCTCGGAATGCAGCAGCTTCGGATCTTCGGCACGAACGGCTTCGATGAAGTTGGCAACATGAGCGGCGTCGGCAGCGCCACCATTGTCTTTCTCAAGTTCCTTACCCTTCTGATCGAATACCGCGTAGCCCCAGCTTGTCAGCTTCAGGCTGCCGTTGTCTCCATGAAAAGACGTGCCGAAAGCTTCACCGTCGATGCCCATGCGGTTGCAGCTTAAGCCTTCCCACATGATCTGCTTGCCACCTTCGAATTCGAACGACACCAGGTGAGTGTCCGGTGTCTGCTGATCGTCGTCGAAGAAGTATCGGCCGCCGGACGAGACAGCACGGATCGGATAGTCGACATTCAGCCCCCAGCGGGACAGGTCGACGGAATGGACTCCGTTGTTGCCGAGTTCGCCGTTGCCAAAATGCCAGCCCCAGTGCCAGTTGTAGTGCAGCCGGTTGGACGTGTACGGCAGCCGCGCGGCCGGTCCCTGCCACAGTTCGTAGTCAATGTGCGGCGGTACGTCGGCGGGAGTTCCTTTGCCGATCGGCCCTCGCAGGTTGGCGTACCAGCTTCGGCTGTAGTGAACTTCGCCGATGCGGCCTTCGTGGAGCATTTTGATCGCGGCGATGATTTTCTCGGCGCTGCGGCGCTGGTTTCCCATCTGCACGCAGCGGTTATTGCTGCGAGCCGCCCTGACCAGCATTTCCCCTTCCCACGGATTATGGCTGCACGGCTTTTCGACATACACATGCTTGCCGGCGTTGCACGCGATGATTGACGCGGGTGCGTGCCAGTGATTCGGAGCCGCGCAGACCAGCACGTCGACGTCGGGGTCGTTCACGATTTCACGGAAGTTGCCCGTCGTCTGAATTTCATGGTCGACCTTGCTCTTCAAGGACTGTGCCGCGGCCTGCAGACGGTTGCTGTCGACTTCGCACAGGTACTTGATGGTGACTCCGGGCGTTGCCGCGAACGTTTCCGCCAGCGACATGCCCCGGCTGAGTCCCATCAGCCCGACCACGACGTTGTCCTGCCGGCTGCTGACATGCATCGCCGACGCCGACGGACGCACGGCAGCAAGAGTTGCAGCAACCGCAGCGGACCCGACGAAGCCGCGTCTTGAAACTGAGGCAGAAGAATTCTCGGTGGACGGAAGATTGTTGGAGCAGGGCATCGGGCGGGCCTTTTCTGAGGAAGGAAGTGCCGCTGGCGGGGACAATGTGTGGCTGAACCGCCACTGAGTTTTCTTCCGGGGTTCGTGGGATTCTGCACACCGCCCCGGCGACGATCGGGAAATGACTGCCGGTGCAACGAAGTCCAAAGTCCTGAAAACCACCGGAGCGAACCCGGGGGCGGGCCGGTCGACGCTTTGTCCGTCGACCGAATACTATCGTCTGGCTTCTGTGTGCGTTCGTCAATGCAGGGCGAGTCGTTGCACATCCGAACGCCCGTCCTATAATCCGCCGCCTGATCGCGATCACCGTCGGTCGGTCGGCGTTTGCCGCTCAATATTTTCGCACTTCCCACGCTTGAAGGAGCGGGGTTTTGAACGCCTTGAGTCGAATCATCAGCCTGCCCGCCGTGATGCTGTCGCGGGTGCCGGTATGTGCGCCATTCGTGAAAGCCTGTTCGACTTCCGTCGGGCAGAAGGCTCTGATGGCGGTGACAGGGCTGCTGTTGTGTGGTTTTCTGGTTGTGCATCTGGCCGGCAATTTTCTGCTGTTCGCCGGTGAAGAGGCCTACAACGAGTATGCTCACGCGATTCACAGCAACGAAGCACTGCTGAAAGTCGCGGAAGTCGGACTGTTCTCCCTGTTCCTCCTGCACATCGGTCTGGCATTTTCCACCGCCGCGATGAACCGGCAGGCTCGCAAGGTCGAGTACCGCGAAAAGCAGTCGAAACAGGGGGTATTCGCACTTCCGAGCGGCGGTGCTTCCAACTGGATGATGGTCACGGGACTGGTCGTGCTGGGATTCCTGCTGGTGCATCTGTCAGACCTCACATGGCGAACCAGTTTCGACCTGGACTACGAGTCGGCAACCGAAGAGGGGCACTCGAACCCGTTTCAAACAGCCCGGCTGGTTCTGCAAAACCCAATCCGAGCAGGCATCTACTTCGTGGGCTGTCTGTTCCTCGGTATTCACCTGTTTCACGCTGTCCGCAGCGCGTTTCAAAGTCTCGGTCTGGCGCATCCAAAGTGGAATCCGCTGGTTCGCTGGGGGGGATGGATTTTCGCCTGGGGAATTGCCGTTGGGTTCATTTCGTGCATCGGCTGGGCGTGGTTGTTCCACTAATCGTCCGCGCTCCGGCGTCTTACCCGTGGTCGCAGCCCGGGCCGTCGCCAGGGCGGCGCAAGCCAGCCCGGTCCGCGACCATGCGTTAAACGAAGCGGTAACAGCGTAAGAAAATAGATTTCCTCAACCGAGGTTTCCTGTATGTTTTCCGTGGCCAGCGAAACTCTGAACGGCCGGGTTCCCGAGGGCCCGATCGAAGAAAAATGGGACAAGCACCGCTTCAACATGAAGCTGGTCAACCCCGCCAACAAGAGAAAGTTCAGCGTCATCGTCGTTGGTACGGGACTCGCCGGAGGCGCCGCTGCCGCGGCACTCGGCGAACTCGGCTACCACGTCAAGTCTTTCTGCTTTCAGGACAGTCCTCGCCGGGCACACAGCATTGCGGCTCAGGGCGGCATCAACGCCGCGAAGAACTACCCCAACGACGGCGACTCCGTCTGGCGGCTGTTCT
>CAZHET010000526.1:0-4596 GCA_964531585.1 uncultured Planctomycetaceae bacterium
CCGGAGCACGGGGCAGCACGTCGCCGGTCACGAAACACCGCGCCCGCACCACGTGCTGACCCGCGCAGAGTGCGTGGCCGGCAAAGCTTCGCACATCGCGTCCGTCGACACCCGGCAGCCCGAGCGCTAGACTGACGGTTCTGACACGCAACCTGACCAGCCAGCGGCACGCCAATGATCTTTCTGCTCGATAACTACGATTCCTTCACTTACAACCTTGTGCAGCGGATCGGTGAGATCGATCCGCAGGTCGAGATCCGGGTCGCCCGCAATGATCAGGTGACGCTGGAAGAGATCTCGGCTTTGCAGCCCGAACGCATTATCATTTCGCCGGGCCCGTGTACTCCTGCCGAAGCCGGTCTCTCACGAGACGTCATTCAGCATTTTGGGCCGAAACTGCCGGTTCTGGGAGTATGCCTGGGACACCAGTGCCTGGCCGAAGTCTATGGAGCGAAAGTCGTGCGGGCAGAGCGGCTGATGCATGGCAAGACGTCTGCCATTCACCATTCGGGGCAGGGCGTGTTCGCCGGTCTTCCCGACCCTTTTACGGCCACGCGTTATCACAGCCTGATCGTCCCGAAGACGACCGTCCCTGACTGTCTGGAAGTCACCGCATGGGTGGAAGATGCGGGCCAGCCGTTCGAAGTCATGGGGTTGCAGCACCGTGAATTCCCGGTGCATGGCGTGCAGTTCCACCCGGAAAGTTTTCTCACCGATCGCGGTTACGACCTGCTGACGAACTTTCTGAAGATTGCCGCGTGACCCCGGTCGCGTCAGACAACCACTGGCAACGCCGGAACCTCGATCGCAGTGGGGAAACTCCCGCGCGAGCTGGCCATCACACTGTAACGATCACACTGTGGTCGTGAGTGGTTGTCTGGGGGGGATGTGCCGCCCGGGCAGCACTCCGGGCGTCCGGTTCGGACTAAACCTCGACCTGATGAACTTCGATCAGCGTGTTCAGCTTTGTGATCTGCAGGACTTCCTGCACGTCCTGCGATGGATTGAAGACCTGAACCGTCGGCTGCAGCCCTTCGATGTTCCGCAGTGACACCAGCAGTCCCAGCATTCCACTGGGAACCATTCGAACACCGGTCAGGTCGAATGCGACAGTCTTCGAATTGTTTGCGACCAGCAGGTCAATGATCGCCGCACGATAATGAGCGGCGTTGAATTCAGGCGGCACGTCGTCTCCACCGAACCCCAGAACCGTCGTCGGGCCGACGCTGTACACCTTAAGCAGCCCGTCTTCTGTCAGAGCGTACTGGTTGGGCAGCGGCGTGACGCGTTCCGCGTCAGTGGTGTCACCCATGCCAGGTTCCTCATTGCTGTCGTTCATGGAGTTCTCTGCTTTTTCTGATCAACCGGACAATCGGTTCGCAGTCGCAAACCGGGAGTGTAACGAAACACGTGAAGGTTTGGAAAACTTCCGCGAAGGAAAACTCGCCAGACCGGCCAGCACTCGCGACTTTCGCCCCGGAACGAGTGAAGCCGGCGCCCCGGGAAGAGGTCCCGGTCTCCGTCCAAACGTCCTTTACTTATCCCGCCGCGAACACTAAATTTCCACCGTCGACGCGACGAAATTCGGATTCCGCCGACATCAACCACTACCCCGTGGTGTAATTGGTAGCACGACAGGTTCTGGCTCTGTTAGTTGGGGTTCGAGTCCCTGCGGGGTAATCTGAGACTGTTCTGGCTTCTTGCGCAGGGCAGTCTTTTTTTGTTGCGCTGACATCCCGCGGCTCTGATCATGATTCCACTCAGAGACAACATCCCGTCCAGCCGCTTTCCCGTCGTCAACTACGCGCTGATTGCCTGCTGCGCGGTGGTGTTTTTCCTGCAGGCCGGTGACGCTGACGGCAGGCTGATTCAGCACTATGGCATGATTCCGCTAAGGGTCAGCCATCCCGGCGAACCAATTGTTGTCGAAGTTGTTCAGGAAGTCGCGACACCGTTTGGGCGTCAGATCGTTCGCGGCGAGGAACAGATTCCGGACTCGACTTTTCATCCGTGGACCACGTTGCTGAGCTGCATTTTTCTGCACGGCAGTCTGATGCATCTGCTTGGCAACATGTGGTTTCTGCATGTCTTCGGTGACAACATCGAAGACCGCCTGGGATCGTTCGGTTATCTGATCTTCTATTTAAGCTGCGGTGTTGCGGCGAGCTTCGCGCACTATGCTTTCCAGCCGAATTCCGTCATCCCGACGATCGGAGCCAGCGGCGCGGTGGCGGGCGTGATGGGAGCGTACATGCTGCTGTATCCGCACGGACGTGTGCTGACGCTGGTGCCGATCTTCTTTATCCTGCAGTTCATCGTGATACCCGCGCCCGTGTTTCTGGGGATCTGGTTCTTGCTGCAACTGGTGCAGGGCACGTTCTCCATGGGAAATACACAGGCAGCCGGAGTCGCCTGGTGGGCTCACGTCGGAGGCTTTGCTGCGGGGTACCTGGTGGCTTTCCTGCTCGGGCGCCGTTCGGACCAGCAGCCCCGCGTGATTGTCGTTGACCCCGGTCAGCAAACACGCATTTTTCGCCGGTAGAGCAGGAGCGTGTGCCGTTTTCCGTTTTCCGTTTTCAATGCATCTGAGTGATTGCGGAAAACTAAAATCTGAGTACTGAAAACCGCGAGATTCCCCTGTCGATGCGACGATTCTGACCGTTGGGGAATCTTTGCATGCTGCTGACCGACTACAGAGTGGAACTCGACCAGTTCGGCGGTCCGCTGGATTTGCTGCTGCATCTGGTCCGCAGGCATGAGCTGGATGTCTGTGAAGTCTCGCTGTCTGGCGTGACATCTGAGTTTCACCGTCACATCGCGTTGCTGGAACCGCTGGATCTGGATTTCGTTGGCGAGTTCGTTGTCATTGCCAGCACGCTGCTGGAAATCAAGAGCCGCGAAGTTCTGCCACAGGTTGACAATGGTGCTGACGACGCCGACAGCGACGTGCTGGAATCCGGCAGCGATCTGATTGGCAGGCTGCTGGAGTACAAACGCTTCAAGAATGCGGCGAAGCTGCTGGACGAGCGGGCCTCCGAATGGCTGGAGCGCTATCCGCGGCTGAGTGATGACCGGCCAGACATCAAACGCGACCGCACGGCCGATCGCATTCGCGAAGTGGAGTTGTGGGATCTGGTGAGTGCTCTGGCTCGCATTGTGCGGCTGCCCGATGTCGAGAAGGAGGCCAGCATCCGCATGGACGAGACACCGATCGGTGTGTTTCAGGAACGCATCCGGCGGCGCCTGGCAGCGGAATCCCGCGTGACTTTCAGTTCGTTCTTCGAAGGCGAAAAACTGCAGTCGCGGATCGTCGGAATTTTTCAGGCAATCCTGGAACTGATTCGACACGAACACTATCGCGCCGAACAGCCTGAACGTTTCGGAGAAATCTGGGTGCTGCCACCGGACTCAGCGTGATTCGAACGGTCGCGCTGCTCCGCGACCACCTGCGGCACGTATAAAGTGCGGCCCGCGACCCTCCTGAGGATCGGCAACGCGGAAGTTTCGCGGCACGGTGACAACTCCGTTCTCTGACACGGTAAAGCCGTTGCGCAGATCTTCGTCGCGGTCATAGCCGATCCGCATGCCATCTGGTACGACAACGTCCTTGTCGATGATCGCCCTGCGTATTCTGGCGTACCGTCCGACGTTTACTGCGTCGTACAGAATTGAATCGCGCACCTCGGCGTAGCTGTTTACGCGGACTTCCGGCCCCAGAATGCAGCGTTCGACCGTGCCCCCGGATACGATGGTTCCGGCGCACACCATGCTGTCCATCGCGTGGCCGACGCGAGGAATCTCGGGGGACAAATCATTGAATACAAACTTCGGCGGCGGCAGAGGCGGCTGAAACGACCGAATGGGCCAGTTTCGGTCGTACAGGTTCAGTTCAGGATCGACGGAAATGAGGTCCATATTCGCATCGTAGTACGAATCAATGGTGCCTACGTCTTTCCAGTACGCGGGGCCGCCCGTCTTCGGGTCTCGAAACGGCCACGCCTGAACCACGTGGTCGTTGATGATGGAAGGAATGATGTTCTTGCCAAAGTCGCGGGCACTGCCCGGCTGGTTCGCATCGTTGCAGAGGTGTTCGAACAGGAACTCGGTCCGAAACAGATAGATGCCCATCGACGCCAGGCAGACTGAAGGATCTCCCGGAATCGGGTCCGGATCGTGCGGTTTCTCACGAAAGTCGATCACCCGCTTTGTTTCGTCGATCTGCATAACTCCGAAGCGACGGCCTTCTTCAATCGGCACCGGCAGTGAAGCAATGGTACAGTCTGCTTCCGACTGCAGATGGTCGGCAATGAAACTGGCATAGTTCATCTTGTAGATGTGGTCGCCACTAAGAATCATCACGTGCTTCGGGCGAATCTTTTCAATGGTGTAGATGTTCTGGTAAACCGCATCGGCCGTGCCGAGATACCAGTTCTCGTCGACTCGCTGCTCCGGCGGACGTACGGCAACGAATTCGCCCAGTTCGGCCGAAAGAAAATGCCAGCCGCGTTCGATGTGGCGTTCCAGACTGGCCGCCTTGTACTGAGTCACCACCAGAATCTGCCGGACACCGCTGTTGATACAGTTGGACAGCGTGAA
>CAZHET010000527.1:0-4596 GCA_964531585.1 uncultured Planctomycetaceae bacterium
AGCGGCAGTGTGAAGCGGAACGTTGCTCCGCCGGATTCATTGCGTTCAGCCCACAACCGTCCGCCGTGCTGCTGCACGATCGTATTGCTGCTCGTCCCGCGAACGACGCCCTCAACGAACGTGCCGTCGCCGCCACCGTGCCAAGGATCAGGTGAAAGCGATGTCGCCGCAGACGCTGGCCGCCGTACATCATTCATACGAAGCTCGCTGGAACTCCGAAGACTACTTGTCAGTGTTCACCACTTATCAGTGTTCATTGCCGCTGAAAATCCACATGGACTGTGTCTCGCCGGCCGGACCAAATCCCAGCGAGCGAAAAAACGCCTGAGCCTTCGTGTCGGCAATGAGCACCTGTTGATGAAGGCCATCGTAGCGTTCCATCAGGCGACGCATCAGTTCACGGCCTACGCCCTGGTGACGGTATTCCGGCAGCACCAGCACGTGCGAGTAGTAAACGACAAGAAAACCGTCGGATAATGTGCTGGCCAGGCCGACGAGCGTGGTTCCGTCCCATGCCGTAGTGACTGCGTGACAATTGCGCAGACCGTCCAGAAGCTGTTCCGGCTTTTCCGCGGATGACCAGTGATTTGCCCGATACAGTGTCAGCACTGCTGCGGCGGGAAGATCCTTCGTATCACGGAATTCCAACACCAACGTGTCACGCTCCCAGATCGATGCATGAGACCAGCTGGACGCATCGTACCATCGCCTGCCTTCCCGGCCAAAGCCGCGACGACGAGTTTGGAGTCAACGCCTTTGCCGACTACGCTGCTGCGGTGTGCCACAACCATCGCTGAAACTGAAGGCTCGCAATGCCCGACGAAAGTCATCCTCCGAAGCTGCTGCGTCAGATCGGCGTCGCTGGTGCAGCATTGCTCGGCCTGGGGTCAATTCTCGGTACAGGAGTCTACTTCGGTATCCTGGACGTGGCGCACATCAGTGGTGCATCGATTCTGTGGTGCGTTGCAGCGGCAGGCCTGCTGGCGACCTGCAATGCTCTCAGCAGCGCGCAACTGGCGGCTGTTCATCCTGTCAGTGGAGGAACCTACGAATATGGGTACCGGCTGCTGTCGCCGCGAACCGGGTTTGCCGCCGGATGGATGTTTCTGTGTGCCAAGTCCGCATCAGCAGCAACCGCTGCTTTGGCGATTGCTCGCTATCTGACAGACACCTTGGAATTCGACCGAGCCCTGCACATACCACTGGCCTTCACTGTGCTGGTGCTGATGGTGCTCGTCGTCATCAGCGGACTCCGTCGCAGCGCGCGACTCAACGCAGTCCTCGTGGTGCTGACAATCAGCGGACTGGCTGCCTTCTGCGCGGCGGCATTTCAACTTCGCCCGCCGGATGCAACTGCACTGCTCCGGCCGCCGTCGTCCGACCGGCTGCCGGCGTTTCTGCAGGCATCGGCGCTGATGTTCGTGGCCTACACCGGGTATGGGCGAGTCGCCACGCTGGGCGAAGAAATCATTAATCCGGCCCGCAACATTCCGAAAGCCATCATTGCCACGCTCGTGGTGTCTCTGCTGGTCTACGGAACCGTCGCGACGGCAGTCTTTGCCGCGACGACCGGTTCAACCGACAGCGCAGCCGCTTCACTGGCGATGCTGGCGGAGCCCACCTCATCCCGTGCAGTCGTCTGCTTCATTACTTTCGGTGCGGTGGCCGCCATGTTGGGAGTGTTGCTGAACCTGATTCTCGGGCTGTCGAGAGTCGTCCTGGCGATGGCACGACGCAAAGATCTGCCGGCGGCCTTCAGCCAGCTCACCTCTCGCTCGTCACAGCCGGTGCCCGCGATTCTGCTGATCGGTGTCGTGATCGGCAGTTTGTTGCTGATCGGCAGCCCCGGAAAGACCTGGTCTCTGAGCGCGTTTACCGTGCTGATCTACTATGGCCTGACCAATCTTGCTGCGCTGCGACTGCCACCCGGCGAACGACGTTATCCTCGCTGGATCGCTTGTCTGGGGCTAAGCGGCTGTCTCCTGCTGGCATGCAGCGTGGATCGTCAGTCGCTGGTGCTGGGGTCCGGCATCCTGTTGTTGGGACTGCTGTGGCAGGCCCTGACGTCGCCGACCGTGCGGAAGCCCGGTAGTTCCGCAAAGACTCCGCTCTGAAATAGGTTTCACACCGACGCAGTTAAGTTTCGTCCTGCGGGCCGATCACTGCCCTGCCCGTGTTCCCGGTGCGAGCGTTGGCGTCAATCAGCGTCGCGTTGCAGGAAATCTGTGGCGTGTATTTCGCGCAGGAATTTGTCTGCAGTGCGCGTTACGATTCGGGCGCGTTTCCAGACTTCGTCCACGACCCAACCCGCGACACCCCGCTCGAGATCACGCACGAAATGAAGTTTGTACAACTCTTTATCGCCGTCCTGCTGACCGGTGCGGTCTTTGCTTCTCCCGCTGATGCCGCTCCACAGGCAAAGGCTGGCCAACAGCGCGACCATGCCGCTCACGACCATGCCGCGCACGGCCATGCCGCTCACGACCATGCCGCTCACGACCATGCCGCGCACGGCCACTCGAACGAGCCTGTCGAACGACCAAAGGTGTTTCTCGACAAGAGTCCGCGGATCGTTGAATACCAGCTCAAACGACTCGACAACGCTCAACTGCTGCTTGTCGAACGATCAACCGATGACAGCAAGTACATCCCGGTTTATCAGGCGATTCTGTTGCGGCCCGGTCTGGCGCTGGGAATGCGGGAAGAAGCCGCTGCATCGCTCGCGACGTTGACGGGCTCGACCGTTCCTGAAGTCCTGCTCACCGCGCTGCAGGCTTTGGACGCTGATAACCCCGACCAGCGCCGCGTCGGGCAACAGCTTTCGCAAATGGTGTTGAAGCTGCCAGCCAAACAACTTGCCGCGATGCAGGAACGGCTGATCGTGTCCGCCACATCGGCCAGCCGTCTGGCTCAGGTGACGGGTCTGGCGGGCCTGATTGCGTCCGGAAACGCGGACGAAGCGAATTCTCTGGCGGATCGCAATGCCGCCACCCGAGAATCGTGGCTGCAGGCCGCCGCGCTTGTTCCCGACAGCACAACGCTGCGAGCTTCGGTTGTCAGCTTTCTTGCGGATTCGCAGCCGGAATCCATTCGTCGTGCGGCGATCAACACCATTGTGGCGATCCCTTCCGATCAGGCAGATACGTTTCGGCGACTGGCGGGTTTGATCCACAACCCTGACCTGCAGACCATCGCTGTGCGCGGGCTGCTGAAACTTCCTAAAGACGCCCGAGACGCTGCAGCGGCAGAAACGATTGCAGCAAAGCTCGTCGATCTGGCGGAAAGCACACCGGCAGCTCAGCGCACGACCGCCGAATTCATCGACGCGATGGAACTTGCCGACCAGTTGCTTGCGGAAATCCCGGCCGAACTGGCAAAGCAGTATCGCGAACGCCTGCGAGCGGTCACGGTTCGTGTCGTTCGTATTCAAACGGTGGAAGAAGAAATGCGATACGATACCACCGTGGTTGCCGTGGAGGCCGGCAGGCTCGTGCAGGTTGTTTTATTCAATGAAGACCTGATGCCTCACAATTTTGTCATCACGCGCCCCGGCACTATGAAGGAAGTGGCGCTGGCCGGAGCCGATCTGGGAACAACACCGGGGCTCGACGGGCAGCTCTATGTTCCTGAGAGTCCTGACGTCCTGTATGCCATGAAAATGGTAAACGCCGGGCAACATGAAAGTCTGACTTTTACCGCTCCCGCAGAACCTGGCGAATATCCCTACGTCTGCACATTTCCCCGGCACTGGATGAGAATGTACGGCGTGATGGTGGTCGTCCCGGACCTGGATCAATGGCTGAGAAATCCTGTCGATCCCGCAGATCCTCTGGGGAATAATCGCTCGTTCGTCAGGAGCTGGACGATCGACGATATGCCACATGATCTTGCAGAAACGCTGCGGGGCCGCAGTCCCGAAATTGGTGCAAAGCTGTTCAAAGATGCGACCTGTCTTGGCTGTCACAGGATTAACAGCGAAGGTGGCGCGGTTGGGCCGGAACTGACGGATGTGCTGAAGCGATGGAAGGGGGATCGACGCGGAATCCTGCGCGAGATTCTGGAACCGTCCTATAAGATCGATCCTCAATATGCGGTCAAAGTTGTCATCAGGACCGACGGTACGACAGTCTCGGGGATTGTCAAATCCGAAGATAATATGTCGATTGCACTGCTATCGAATCCTGAAGTGCCGGAGCCGGTCGTCATCAATAAAGCTGATGTCGACGAGATCGTTCAGTCGTCGGTGTCCATGATGCCTCGGGCGCTGCTGGACAAATTCACTCAGGACGAGATTATGGAAATTCTGAGCTACATCACGCCATGAAGGCTACATCACGCCATGAAGACTGTCGGAATCATTCCCGCGCGCCTGCAGTCCACCCGTCTGCCTCGCAAACTGCTGCTGGCCGAGACCGGGCGACCACTGATTCAGTACGTCTGGCAGATCGCCACGCAATGCGATGTCCTTGACGAAGTCATTGTCGCCACCGACAGCGACGAGATTGCCAGGGCCGTGGCCGCGTTCGGTGGGCGCGCTGAGCTGACCGGCGAGCATCCCAGCGGTTCGGACCGTATCGCGGAAATCGTCCGCCGCTG
>CAZHET010000528.1:0-4577 GCA_964531585.1 uncultured Planctomycetaceae bacterium
AGCCCGCATTGCACCCCACCCACTGCGCGCGGTCCGCTATTCGCACCAGCCGGAGTCAAAGAATCCACCAGTCAGACAGTCACAGTGTCTTTGCTGACGGACGCCCTGTATGATGTCGCCTGGCGGGAACGTTCGTACCAGGAGGCTCGGCGTTCCAAAGTTCCGCCGGATTGTATGCAAACTCAACCAGGGAAAATTCGCGATGGGTGACAAAGGAAGCAAAGACAAGGGCAATCGAGAGCAGAAAAAGACGGCTCAGCATACGGCCAAAGAGAAACGCAAACTGAAGCAGGAAAAGAAGAACAAAACCGTGTAGGCCGCGGTAACCCACCGTCTCGCGCTGACGCTACCGAACAGACCACGAAAAAAGGCGTTTCCATTGCCGGAGCAACGAAAACGCCTCTCAGT
The DNA here is from genome assembly GCA_964531585.1 of uncultured Planctomycetaceae bacterium. GTDB lineage: Bacteria > Planctomycetota > Planctomycetia > Planctomycetales > Planctomycetaceae > JAWKUA01. The sequence goes on from CAZHET010000528.1 coordinate 409, forward strand.
TCAGATCACATTCGCCTGGTTGCGACTGCGAAGATTCGCAGGATCGTGATTACCAGTTCTTTGGCTGCAGCAGCCAGTGCCAGGCTTTCTTTTCTTTGTTGAAGTTCAGTTGCCAGTAGCCGTCATCCCATTCCAGCTTGGCTTCACGCCATCCCAGCGGAACCTGCGGATACGGATAGAACGGTCCGATGTACGGAAACGCACTGGCACTGTACTGAGTTGGATACGTCACTGCGGCTGAGTTCGGGTACTGAGCGTACGCCGGCCATGCGTGCTGTGGCAGATGAGGATTCGAGTACGCTCCGACACCCGCGACCGACGAAGGGCCGTTGCCGTGGTGAGGCAGCAGTCCGCCCGGTCCCATCGAAACGGGCATCATCTGCGGCATTCCGCCACCGTGTGGCATCGCCCCCGCATAAGCGGTCTGAGCAATCGGGTTGCTGATCTGCAGTTGGTTGCTGACTCCGCGAACACCCGGAACACTGCGAGCGGCCGCTGCGGCTGCCTGCTTTTGTTCCTGCGTGGCAACGTTGCCCAACAGGGTGGCGGTGCCGTTCTGGTACTGAATCTCGATGTCGTATCCGACCAGGCCGGACTGCGACAAAGCAGAACCGATCTGCTGAGCCTTCTGCTGGTTGTTCTCACCGGCAGAAACGGGCTTCGCCTCTGCCTGATAGGCAACCTGACTGACTCGGCTGTCGGAATCGGCCGATTGGTAGACCGCAGTGCGAACCGCACTGCGAGTCGGCGTGGCTGCAGAGGCTGCCGTCTGCTGAATCTCACCAGTCGGCACATACTTCAGTTTGTTGTCGACGTGCTTGACACCAGGCAGGCTCTGGCAGACCTGAGTCGCCATTGCACGATGTGTGATGTCCCGCACTTTGCCTTCCAGTCGAACGGTGTCGCCCTGAGCTTCGATTTCGATATCGTAGCCGTTGAGCTGAGCGTTCTGCAGAGCCGCCGCGACCTGTTCGGCCGTCCGCTGGTTCTGATCTTTCTGGCTGATTGCGGCAGCAGGCGTCTTTGGACGCAGGCCGCCAAGAAATCCGTCAGCGCTGGAAAAGGCAGGATTGGCCGCCATGATCCCCAGCACCAGTAACCATTTTCCGTACTTTGGCATGAAAGCTCTCCTCCTGAGATACCTACCGTTCCAGACCGCGTTGAAACCGCCGAGCGGCTGTTCCGGGCGGTAACCAGAGCCCACTGGACTTCCAGGACCGGACGCTGAAGAAATTCGAAGTGACTGGAACCAGTCGCCTCCGCCCCACGTGATCCACGCTGTTGCAAACATCCTGTCGAAACACCACACCGAAACGACCCGCCGAAACGGCGTCGCGGTATGGACACGTCAGTAACATCGGTCGAGTCGTGCCGTTTGGATAAACATTTCTGGTTTTTTGCGAAGTGCCGACGGCAAGGGTGGTAGGGCAGAGTCCCGCGCAGACCACGTGCATGGCATTCGTCTCGAATGGAACCTGCAACGCCCCGGCTTTTCTGAGCTGCCAGATCATTCGCCCCTCCGGTCCGCACTGCCGCAGCCTCATCGGTATCCTGTGAACTATGAGTTGACTGGGGGCTATAGGGAGACGTTGGCAATTGCATCGAAGCTGCTGAACACCAGACGGAATGCGGTTCGATAAGGAACCTGGAATAACCTGCGCATTGAGAATTTCGCTGCCGGGTGCGATTCTTGTCCTGTGCGTGCAAGCGGCGGCATTCCGAAATGCTACGCTGTCCGCTCAATACCGACGAATTCATCTGCCCGGCCAAACTGTTCGCTCTGGCCAACTGATACCCCTGAGAATCTCGGAGTCTCCCTCATGTCGGGAAGTGTTCGCCTGATCCTGGCCTTCCACAACCATCAGCCGGTCGGCAACTTTGACGGCGTGTTCGAACAGTCGTTTCGGGAAAGTTATCGGCCGTTTCTGGATGTCCTGCAGGACTATCCGGATATCCCGTTTGCCCTGCATACGTCAGGCAGTCTGCTGGAATGGCTGGAGGCTGCGCATCCGGAGTACATCGATCGCGTTCGTGCCATGGTGCGTCAGAACCAGATCGAAATCATCGGCGGAGCTTACTACGAGCCGATCCTTGCCAACATTCCGCGTCGCGACCGCATCGGCCAGATCCGGATGTTCACGGATCACCTGGAATCGTTGTTCTCCACGACGGTGCGAGGCATGTGGGTTCCGGAACGCGTGTGGGAACAGTCGTTTGCCGGCGACATCACCGCGGCGGGAATTCGCTACACGATTCTGGACGACTTCCACTTTCGCTGCGGTGGCCTGCGGCAGGACGAACTGTTCGGCTACTACGTGACGGAAGACGAGGGACGCCTGCTGTCGGTGCTGCCGGGAAGCGAGAAACTTCGTTACACGATTCCGTTTCAGGATCCTCAGGCGACGATCGACTACCTGCGGGACGTTGCCGCTCGCTTTGACAACCCGGTGGTTGTGTTCGGCGACGACGGCGAAAAATTCGGCACGTGGCCCGACACGTTCAAACATGTTTACGAGGATCGCTGGCTGCGACGTTTTCTGGATGCTCTGCGGCAGAATGAATCGTGGCTGAAAGTGACGACTCCGGCCGAGATGCTGGATCACGTGGCTCCGCTGGACACGTTCTATCTTCCGGACGCCAGCTACCGGGAGATGACCGAGTGGGTTCTGCCTGCGGACCGTCAGACGGAATACCAGCGGCTGACACACGAATCTCGCGATGGCGACGAGGACTGGCATAAGCTGATGCAGTTCACTCGCGGCGGCTTCTGGCGAAACTTCCGCGTGAAGTATCCCGAAAGCAACGAGATGTACGCACGGATGATGGACATCAGCAGTCACATCGCAAGGCTGGATTCTGATGGTACGCTGGATGCCGAAGCCACAGAACTGCTGGAAGACGCTCGTCGCAGCCTGTACCGGGCACAGTGCAACTGCAGCTTCTGGCACGGAGCCTTCGGCGGACTCTACCTGCCGCACCTGCGAAACGCCGTGTACGGCAGTCTGATCGAGGCCGATACGCTGCTGGAACAGATCGAACGGGCATCCGACACATGGGTCGACGTCGCCACCGGCGACTTCAACCTGGACGCACGGCCGGAAGTGAAGCTCAGCAATCAGCGGATGGTGGCACTGTTTTCTCCGGCTGTCGGCGGCCACCTTTACGAACTGGATGTTCGCGCGTGTCGCGGCAATCTGCTGGCGACGCTAAACCGACGACCGGAAGCCTATCACCAGAAGATCTTTGACCACGCCGAACGCCTGCGTCAGCAGGCCGACGGGGACGGCGATCACCACGAGGAAGTCGCCAGCATTCACGACATCGTGCGGTTCAAGCAGCCGGATCTGGACAAGAAGATTGCGTTCGACACGTGGCCTCGCAAAAGCCTGGTCGATCATTTTCTGAAACCGGGGCTGTCGCTGGACGAATTCTGCCGCGGCGAAGGTCTGACCGCCGGCTTCGCGACGTCAACCTATGAAGCATCCATCCGCCGTGGCGACCGGGATATCGCTTTGGAAATGCGAGGCCGCGGACGGGTCGGCGGGCACGACGTCGAGATCCGCAAGATCGTCGTGATCTCCAGCGACCGCCCCGGAGAAATCGCACTGCAGTACCAGTTGCACGGGTTGCCTCACAGCGAACGATTGCATTTTGGTGTGGAGTTCAACTTCGCCACGATGCCCGGCGGTGCTTCGGACCGCTACTTCTACGACGCGGGCGGTTCTCAACTGGGAACGCTCGACAGCCGGCAGCAACTGGCATCCGCCGATCGCATCGGTTTGGTCGATGAATATCAGGGACTGGACGTGTCGCTGGAACTTTCCGAACCGGCAGGTTTGTGGGCGTTTCCCATCGAAACAATCAGCCAGTCAGAATCCGGTTTCGAACTGGTGCATCAGAGCGTGGTGGTCGTGCCGCACTGGGAATTCATCGCTCCCGAACGAGGACCGTGGATCGTGGACATGCGGCTGGTGCTGGATACCTCACTAGCGCGAGCACGCGAGCTGGCGGATTTCGGCCGTTCCAGTGAAGTGCCGCACGAGAACGCAACGGACATTCCTGCACCGGATATCCCTGCACCGGAAATCGTCGCCACACGCGATTAGCCCGGATTATTCACGACGATGGAGGAAAGGGGACTGGCTCCGAGCGCAAATCGCGGCAACGAC
>CAZHET010000529.1:0-4559 GCA_964531585.1 uncultured Planctomycetaceae bacterium
TGTCACCGCCTGCATCATGATTCGATGATAGTTCGAAGAATGCTGCGAGAATCCGCCGTCCTCGTAAACCAATTCCGCCAGTTGCTGCTCAAGCAGATAACGTCCTCTTGCCACCCAGCCGGCCGCATCGGGGTGTTCCGGCAACTGCAGCCCGATTGTGAACAGACCAACGGCTTCACTTATTCCATGATTGTTCTTTTGTGAGAGTGCGTAGTCGATATCGCCGGCAATGCGGGTGGCACTGCCGGCAAGGAGACGCCACAACAACTCGAGACGTTCGTCCGTCGTTTCCTCGCACGCAACGAACGCCGACCAACCGAAAAGCAGCATCATGTAACTAATGGCCGTTTCCTGGCCGCAGACGTGCTGCACGCCACCCATCGGCGGGTTCTGCTTTGCGAAATCCTCGACAGCCTGCCAGAACAGCGCAGGGGCATCGTCAGCGACTTTCCGAATATGTGCGCGGGCCAGCGGAATCACGAAGCCAAACCGACCACATTCCCAGAAGTTCTTGATGTCTCCATGACCGAACGTACTGATGCGCGCGCAATGAACGCACGGCGTTTGAGTGGCATCGATCGGGTTGTCGTGCCATCGGGGCGGCCATCCGATATCGACAATTTCGCCGGAAAAATACTCCAGTCGGCCTGCACGTAGGTTCTCAATGGTCTTTGCCAGCGCTTGCCGGACCAAAGGAGATTCAGCGGCAACAAGTTTCCGCAGGCCAGCAAAGTCGATCGGCAGCGGAACACGCTTTCGCATTGATTCCGCAAGATTCCGAGCAGAGCCTGCGTCTGCACGCTCGCAGCGAAACTGTTCCCATGAGCCGACTGGAGAACGACGTTCAGGCAGCCTGAGACGGTCGGCAATTGCGCGCCGCACACGATAGGCCACCCACGCAGGTCCCATTGCACGTATGAGTTTCAACCCCTGTAAAGCTCGACCGACTACCACGATACTATCCGTTCATTGCCAGCTGTGTGGCCAGGAACTGCGTGTGAGGACGAGGCAAGCCGACAAACCAGCGGCGGTAGCCGGTCCAGCGAGGGATGACGACGACAATGGCCGTTGCTGAAAGAATCTTGAGATCCGTCCAGAGCCCTGCATGGTCCGCATACCACAGCTCCAATGCCCCCTTGTACGGCATGATCTCGTCGCGGTAGGTGGCCCTCAGGTCCCGTCCCTCTTTCTGAGCCGTGGTCACAATCGACTCTTCATCTCGAAACACGACTGAACCAAGGCCCGTAAGCCCAGGTTGGACGGTCACAATCTTTCGCTGCACTTCGTCAGCATACTCCTGGAAGCTCACGGGCATCAGTGGGCGCCACCCGACCAGTGACAAGTCTCCCCTGAACACGTTGATAAACTGCGGCAGCTCGTTGATTTTGGTTTTCCGAAGAAGTTTCCCCACCGGCAGGACACGGGGGTCGTTCTGTACTGTGATATCTCTGGACCCCAGGCTGGGGCTGGCCTTCAGCATCGTGGCAAATTTGAAGACTCGAAAGATTTTTCCGTCACGTCCCACGCGGTCCTGCAGGTACCACACCTCACCCTCGCCAGTCCACCTAAGAACGGCCATGATCGCCAAAAATGGCAACCCAAGTACCAACAGCACCGCTCCGGCAACGACGATATCCAGCAGGCGCTTCAAGACGCAGGAACTCCGAGCTGAGGTGTTCGCGATTGCGGTCCGCGCAGGATTCGCCTGGCTGTCCGCTGAGGCGGTCCGAGCAGGACGTTCTCCACGATATTCACAGCGTCGCGGCCTCTTGAAGGACCGCAAGCAACTGACTCGCCAGTTCGTCGCGACTGTAGGATTTCCTGACGACCTGCCGTGCGCGGCCATCACTCAGTTGGGAATACAACGCGGGATCATCGGCGAGCTGCCGCATTGCCGTGGCAAGTGATTCTGCGCTGCCGGCTTCAAACTTCAGTCCCACCGATTCGCGAAGTACCAAATCAGTTGCCTCGCCGGGAACACTAATCAGTACCGGCCGATCCATCGCCATCGCTTCAAACAGCTTTGACGGAACGACCGTGCGAAAAAATTCGCTGGGCAGTAGATGGATCAGCAGTGCATCAACCGCGCACATGATCCCCGGTACTTCTGACCGCGGAACTCGGCCCGTGAATCGCAACTGATCGGCAACCCCGTACGTAGCAGCCAGGGCCCGAAGCGGTTCAAGATTTGCCCCGTCTCCCACCATAAGGGCACCAATATCTTCACGCCCCTGCTGCTTCAGAAGCCTGAGAGCGTCAACCAGGACTTCCAATCCATGGGCCAGCCCAATGGTTCCGACATAGCCGACCACAAACCGGCATGACAGGGTCGGGACCTTGAACCGATCCATCCTGCTGTCACTGCAGACGTCAAACAGATCGAGATCGACACCGTTTTCCACAACGCTGACTTTCGTGCGATCAGGTGTTGACGACTGGATCGCGTCACCCATGGCGGCCGTCACTGCCACGACCCGGTTTGCCGATGCGTACAATCGGGTCTCCATCACCTTCAGGAGCCGAAACAGCCATCCGCGGCGCATTGCACCGACCACTGCAATCGACTCCGGCCACAGGTCGCGGACCTCGAGCACGAATGGAATGCGGCGGATGCGATGCAGCAGCCCTCCGGCGTAGCCACAAAGAAGCTGTGGCGTGGTGGCAATCACAACGTCCGGGCGCGACACAAAAAGCCCCGCCCAGGTGGCAGACAGCATGAAGGTGATATAGTGCAGAGAACGACGAAAAAAACCGGCATTGGGTGCGAGCCAGGACCAGACACGCAGGATTTCGATGCCATCCGAAACTTCCCGCTGTTGTCGCCACGTGCTCTTGAATCCCTCGTAGGGTACTCCCGACGGCACGTTCGGAATACAGGTAATCACTGTGACATCGTGTCCGGCGCGCACCCAGCGCACGCAGTGATCCCAGGTGCGTGCCGCTGGTGCATTTCCTTCCGGCGGAAAGTAGTGAGTCAGGAACAGAATCCGCACGGCCTACATTCTGCCGTCCAGGAAGCGACCTGTCTCGCGATGGCCGAAATCCGGCAGCACTTCGTGAAACAGATTCACCAGATCTTCCCGGGTCCATCCTGAGGATCGCAACCGCTGAAGCTGACTGTCGAATTCTTCCAGCAGCGCGGTATCCGGGATCTGGTCATTCATCACGACTCCGATCTCGGCAAACCGTTCCCAGTCCACCTGCTCGGAATCCGTGTAGAACTCTTCAAAATCCTTTTCGCCTGTCGTGTCACTGTCGAAGAAGAAGCACGGCCATTTCTGCTTTGCCGACAATTCATCGACCCGCGAACGAGCTTCATCTTCTGAATCGCAGGGAACGGCCTCAAGCCCGCGTGAGGCCAGATAGCGGACGCACATATCGGCAAACGTAATCAGGTGCAGTTGCTCACTGAGCTTTGGAAAGAAGATCTGCCCGTTCTCTCCCAGTATGGTGGAGAATAAACACAGGATCGCACCTTCCGTGTCGGTTACGAAGTATCGCCTGACGTCCTGCGGCGCGGCCAGGGGCTGACGCTTACTCAGTCGCTGATGCCACGAATGTGGAAGTGAACCGTCCGAGAACGCGACGTTGGCGAATCTCGCCGTTGAAACCGCCGGAGACCCGCCCTCATGGGCAAGGAACATCTCCATAATGCGCTTGGAGCCACCCATCATGTTGACGGGATTGGCTGCTTTGTCAGTCGACACGCAAAAATACTTCTTTGCACCGGCCCGGCCAGCCCATTGCAGCGTCCTTCGAGTCGCGAAGATATTGACGTCTATCAGACGCATCAGCGTGAACGGATCCTTCTCGCTGCGAACATGCTTCAACGCCGAGAAATTGAGCACGTAGTCATAACCACCGAGTTCATCCATCTTGGCTCGCATATACGCGTCGAATTCGGCACCCAGCACATCAAAGCAGAAGGTGGCGAACTCCCCGTCAATGTAACCCTGCGAGGCTCGGATTCCGCGGACCAGCTCCGCCAGATTGTTCTCCGAAATGTCGATGACATGAAGCACGCGAGGATTGCGCGCAAAGAGTTCCCGAACGACAGCCGAACCTATCGATCCGGCTCCACCGATCACGAGACACCGGCTGTCGGCCACAATCCTGTTCAGATCATCGCCATGCCTGAGGAGATCCTGCTCAAACAACGCCCCGCTTCGCCCGATGAGTGGCAAGAGACGACCAACTTCCATTATTGCCCCTCATTTGGATGCAGTTTGTCAGATTTTCGGAGTGTCCGCGGCCTGGCCGGCACGCCGGCGACAAATCCATGATCGGGCACATCCTGCACAACGACGGCTCCAGCCGCCACAAGGGCGCCGCGACCGATCGTGACTCCGTGGATAACACTTGCGCCCGTTCCCATGTGAGTTCCGTCGTGAACCGTAACGTCGCCGGACAATGTAACGCCAGGTGCAAGATGAACATAAGATCCTAACCGGCAGTCATGGTCCACCGTCGCCCCTGTGTTGATAATGCAGAATTCACCAAGGCAGACACCCGGCTGTATGACGGCTGCCGCATGAATCTGAGCGCCATCGCGGAAAACG
>CAZHET010000530.1:0-4556 GCA_964531585.1 uncultured Planctomycetaceae bacterium
TTCGACGAACGACGGTTTGAGATCCATCCGCTCGTCAATGACCCGGCGGAATGAACGATCGTTTGGATCAGGCCAGTGTCGAGGTCTGCGGCGGCGGGCGGGCCGTCCTGACACCCTCTCCCCCGAAAATCCGGACGTTTGGCTTTCTGTTCCTGTTGTCGCGTCGTCCGGATTTTTGGGGGAGAGGGCCGGGGTGAGGGGACCTGAACACGGCTGCGCCGCTGCTCCATCGGCTTCGCCGGAGTGCTGCGGGCTCACTTCCAATAACCTCGTGATGACTCACAAAGTTGATACTGAGTCTCCCGGCTGCGCATCAGGCCAGGCTGCCTCAGTCGAGCACCAGGCCCGTCTGTCCGGTTCGCCGCGGTTTCACTCGTTGCCGGTTCCGGACGGCCGGTGCCGGCGTCGGAGAAAGAAGGCGACAATTCCCAGCACCAGCAGGACGTTGACGCCAACTATCAGCCAGCTTCGAGACGACGACGGTTGTGCAATTGCCTCTGCATGTGTGACGAGATGCTCCGGCGGCTCGCTGTTGTAGAGATACTCATAGTTGTCGCCGGTGTATTCGCCGATGTAGACGGGTCGGTTGGGGCGTCCGTCACGGATGATGTAGCGAGCCTTCTCGCCGTTGACACTTTCAGAAATCCACGTACCGTCTTCGAATTCAGTGATCTGAAACAGTTCATCAGGCAGTGTCTCGTTGACCTTGACACTTTCCACGGTCGCTTCCCGTGACTCAAGGACTGTTTCGCCATCAATTCCATAATGGAGGAGCGTCCAACTGCTGGGACACCACGACTGGTTTGAGTCTCTGGCGTAGCCGACACGTGCTTCAAGCAGGGTGAAGTCACTATTCTGCCGTTTTTCCATGAATCGTACAGGAAGATAGTGTTCATCGGCGGTCACCCATACCTCTTCACGTTGAGCTGCGGCCAGAATCAGGCATCTCGTCCCACCGTCCACAACCTCGCCGTCCGTCAACCGAAGGTCACTGCGCTGGAAGACGGCCATATCCACATCAACAGGATGATACAGCATACGCAGGGGCAGAAGCCAAAAAGTGGATCCCACTCCTGGGCTCGCCTCTCCGATAAAGGCGGTGGGAAAGTAGTCATTCGGTCTGTCTGAACGCCCAAACAGAACGACACTGCGACGCCCGTCAAAGACAAACTCGGAATTCTGAAGGTAAATTCGTGTGCCGTCCGCGTCATCTTCGTTGGCGCTCAGCAGCTCGCTGTCTTCGTTGATGCTGACCATAGCGAGTCGATACCGGCCATCCCGGTCAAACGCATAATCTCCGGGACAACGAAGCTGCCTGTCCGGAAGTTGGAAGTGCGTAGCAGTAGATGTCCACGTGACATGGACGGAACTCACACTCTTCAAACGCGATTCCCATGCGGCAAAAATCTCCTGAATGTCTGCTGCAGCAACGAGCGGACCGTGTACGAGGAAATACACACCGGCGATTGTGGCAGACATGAATCGGATGGGGATCGCATGGCCAGCGATAGTGCAAGCAATTTGCCTGATGCGTCCTCGAAGGGATTGTCCTGAGTCAACTTCCGCAGGATGGCCTTCCAGGGGCGTCGAGTCCGCGGCGACGGCCCTGGCGGGCCATCGCAAAAATCGCCGAATCGTTTCGGGATACTTCCAAAGTTGTCGAAGCCAGGAAGCGATGCCTGCCATTTGCAGTCGATTCGATGTGTCGCAATTCGTCATGAGCACGGTCCATATAAACGCACAGGCTGGAGCGAAAGAAACAGCTGCCGTGCTGTTCGAGCATCGGCAGCCACATCTGGCTTAGTTCGTTCATGCCCACCCGACCCACGCCGCCACACAAAAGCGGCGGCCCCAATTGACGCCCGCGGGGCATGTTGGCAGGACGATCAAATCTCACATTTGATGTTTTGAGTTTCAGAGCCCCAGTGGGTCTCCTTTGCCGGTCCTGTGGAACCTGTTGTCGTTAACGATCCACCATTGCAATCCGGCGTACATGAAGGGTATTTCCTCCACCACACGGGTTCTTCGGTGTGTACCGTGCCCTCCAATTGGGTTCCGTTCTCAATGCAGTACTGATCCTGGGCCACTGCTTTTAACGTGTTGTAGGTATCGTCTGTGAAGTATTTGTATCCCTTATTGCCTCCCATGTGGCCCGTAACGATGCACCACGTAGTATCGAGCTTGCAGGCAACGATGCATAGTGGGTCATTGCAATTCGTGAATGCATTGGACGCACCGAGCACGGCCAACGTGGCCACTACCACAGCTGAACACCAGAACTTCATCAAACGAGTACTGAGAAACGGTCGTCGCATCAGACTGCCCCCCTCTGGAGAAACCACAAACAATTGCACGGCGAAACCACTTCACCATGCTTCATCAACTCACAAGCGCACGAACGGACGTCTGTGGCCGCGCGGGCGGCTCACTCGTTGCCGATTCCGGACGGCCGGTGCCGGCGTCGGAGAAAGAAGGCAACAATTCCCAGGACCAGCAGGACGTTGACGCCAATCATCAGCCAGCTTCGAGACGACGACGGTGGCGCAGCCGCCTCAGCATGTCTGACGAGATGCTCCGGCGGCTCGCTGTTGTAGAGATACTCATAGTTGTCGCCGGTATATTCGCCTGCGTACACACGTCGGTTGGGACGTCCGTCACGGACGATGTAGCGTTGGCCGCCTCCAGCGTAGTCTTTCACCCATGTTCCGTTCTCGAATTCGTTGATCTGAAATAGATCATCGGGCAGCGGTTGATTGATTGAGATCCGGTCGATGGTTGTCTCTCTGGACTCGACGATCGTCTCGCCATCGGAACCAAACTGAATCCATGTCCAGGCGACAGGCCTGAATTGCTCCCCGGCATCCTGAGCGTAGGTTACCAGATGCTCGCTGCGCACAACATCGCCGACATTGTGCCGTATGAACGCTCGCACAGGAAGGAAGTCGGCGTCTGCCGTTACCCATATCTCCAGATTATTGGCGATCACAACATGGCACATCTGCTCACCCGCACTGACACCGGTCCCTTGGACTCGAATTGCTTCAGGCGAACAGACACCAAGATCCTGATCGAACGGACGGTACAGCAGTCGCAATGGTAGCAATCGCGTCTCTGGGCCGACTCCTTTACCGCGATCTCCGATGAAGGCGACCGGATAATCAACATCGTAGTGTTCGTCGAGCTTCGGAAACAGGAGTACACTGCGGTGGCCGTCAAAGACATAGAGTGATCTCTGTACTTTGGCTCGAAGTGAATGCTCCACTATGGCTCGACGAGATCTTTGCCCGAGCGGGCGCTTATCCCTTTCAACTGTGAAGCTGTCACCGAGACACCTGATCCGTCCAGACGCATCCAGAGCCAATTCGCCAGGCGACTGATATGTGTGGTCCGGGATCCACAGGTAATTCACCTCTGAGTGCCACTCCAAGTGGATGGATCGAATCGCGCGCTCGCGAGCAGTCCATACTGCAACGATCTCCTCCTCCAGCTCCGCAGCATGAATTATTCCATCGGCCAGCCCCCAACTGACAATCGCCACACGTAGGCAAACAGCCAATAAGCTAGTCCCTCGTGCAAGCAGGCGAATCCGGAATTGCTGGAAGATCTTGTCGATTGGCACCATGCGTTGTGGCCACAGCATGATGGCAGTTTCCTCGAAATCGGTAGCGATAAGAACCGGGCGATGGGCAGACGTGCCATCGCCCTTGTGAAGGTCTCTCGGATGATGTCGGAGCGTGCTACAGCGCGCTGACGGTAAGCGGTGTGGCGTGACGGCCCGCGCCTGACTTACCAAATGCGATTCTGCCGCCGTTCCGGCATTCTGACACGGTGCCAGGTGTATAAACTCTCGTCTGAATCCTTACACAGCCACTGCGGCTGAATACATTCACGGTCCATCGTGGCGCGACGTGCGGCGATCGGATGAGCGGCTCGCATGTCCTGTCCGCGACAGCGGCGGTGATCGCCAGCCGTTTACGATCGTGCCCGCGATTCCATTTGAAGTCGCGATCTGACACCAACATCGGGTCTTAGGGATCACTGCACTTTCTGGCGAGGTCTTCAAACGTGGGCCCTCCCGTGACGACGGTGCTAAGGTCGGGTGCGCCTGTCGTTACTTCGCCAAAAGTTGAACAATCCGGAGTACATGCTGTCGTTTGCTTGAACCACACTGTATCTACGTCTTCCGTAACGCCGCCGTCTTCTGTCCCTTTCTCGACACACTGATCGTCAAATGCGACGACCTGCGCCGTCATCAGACCTGCGTCAGTGTAGTACTTCCTGCCGTACTGACCGCCCATAACGCCATAGTCATAGCACCAGTTGTTGTCTTCTTTGCAAGCGACCTTGCAGGCCTGGTTGCACGCGGTGAATCCAGTCGACGCACCGAGCACGGCCAACGTGGCCACGACCACGGCTGAACACCAGAACTTCATCAAACGGGGACTGAGAAACGATCGTCGCATCAGATTGCTCCCTCTGGAGGAACCAGAAACACGTGCATGGCGAAACCACTTCACCATGCTTCACGAACTCATAAGCGGACGATCGAACGTCCG
>CAZHET010000531.1:0-4556 GCA_964531585.1 uncultured Planctomycetaceae bacterium
CCGAGCGGTCGCTGACGACCATCCGACTTCGAGATCCACACGCGACGAGACGGAGATGCCCGGTAGGCTCCGCGGTGAATGCGATCGTGAAGGTCAGCGATGTTGACCTTCACGTTTTGCTCGTAGTCATGCCACGAAACACCATCAACTCCGACTGCGGCCGATTTCTTCAGGTTGTAGAAGGCCTCGGTCAGACAGTCTTCACTCACGTGATGTAACAGTGCCGTGAAAACCAGCTTGCTGTCCCTGCGGGCAGCTTCGCGCACGCCGTGCAGTCCGAATGACATACGTTTGGTCCGGCCCTGTGTCCGGAGTATGTCGGGCTGTGCGACGTTCCTCTTGGCTGAGCCCCTTCCCTCGGCCGACTCCGCGGATGCTTCAGTCGCATCGTTGTTCGCCGACGTCACCGGTACTATGGACTCATCTGACTTCCTCTCAGCGTTCATGTCAGCGGTACCACATTTGTGTTTTCTGACCGTTCCGTCGCTGCCGTGGCAGTGATGGAAGCTGAAAGGATCTCCCGGTTCTCGCGTCTGGAGTTTCCACACATGCTCAGGGTCTCTGACTCCGCCGTGTCCGAATGCATCTTGCCATATCGACGCACTCGATGTTGCCTTCCGATCGCAGCACTGCGTCGGCACACGAAACGGGTGATTTCGGAGCTCAATACCTGGCCTGCGTGTCCCCCTGTTGTGGCTACACCCGCGATGTTACCATCGCCAGCGTACAACTCGGGGCCAGCGTGACTGGCTAAGTCTTCACTGCGGGACTCTTTCATTCCCTACTCCAGACCGGTTTATCCCGGCGCTTTCGCTGCGTCCCCTTATCCCGTCCCTTATCCCGGCTCCCCGCATGACGCTCTCCCTTTCGCAAGGACGTATTTAGGGCAACCGGAACCCCAATTCACGGCGAAGTATGCGTGACGCCGAGACCAGTGCCGTCTCCCCTTTGGAATCCACCGGTTGAACAAGGACTTCTGTGTCCTCGTTTTGGATCGACAACTGATCTGCGACCCCAGCAGTCTCCGCCAGTTCCCTGAGGACAACTGCGTTGTTTTCTGCTGCCCCCGTGTCTTCGCAGAACAATATTGCTTTCGGAAGCGCAGACTTGTCTCGGATCATTAACAACGATTCTGCAGTCCGGACAATTTCGCTGATCTTGTTTCTGGACTTCGTGCCTACAGACAGCGCTGAGCTTCGCATCCAAAGGGTTGACACGGAAAAGTTGACGTAGCCGTGCCCGGATAACGGACAGTGCTTCGATTTCAGGACACGATCCCACGCTGGCCGACCGCCTTGTCTTGCGGGTATGACGGGAAACCTCAGGACTCCGAACCGGACGGTCACGCATTCGTCATGTTGTTTTACTTCAGCTTCAAGAAGACGATATCGCTGCTGTCGAAAATGATCGCTCAGAACATCCTCCACAGCCGCAGGCTCCTTGCAGGACACCAGAATTTTCAGGACTCCCGCACCAAAGCCCGAATCATGCAGGTAGTACCAGACGCGGTTGACTTCGTTTTCGGCAAGGCGATCTTTGGCCCCGCTCAGCAGGGAGTCAAACGGGTTGTCTCGCGATTCGGTTTTGAACTCAAAGTCCATCAAGTCACCCGGAGTGGGAAGGTTCATCTTCGGGTCTACCTGAGACAGATCGACCCAGGCCAGCGCGTTCACTGTGGCTTCGCTTTCCCGATAGACAAGAGCCAGTTCCTGGTGACGGTCAGCCACGACCAAGTCGGTGCATGCCTTCAACAGAAACAGTGCGCTGACACCGTACCGCATTGTGCTGTCCTCGAAGATTGAAGACCGATGCTCATGCACATCAGGTCTTAAAACGCTGCCAGATGGGCGCGACCCGCCGGGCTACACTGTTTCGTCGGGAGGAAGAAGCTGTACCTTTCCGGACCTGCACGTTTAAACCAAAATCGCCGCCTGATCAGGTTTTGCGACCAGGACATCTGGTAGCTACTCCAATTCGGAGGATCTTTGCACAATCACGGCAACTGAGTCCCGTAGTCGGGGCGGATCACGTTGATGACTTGTTCGAGACGACGTTCACCTTCGGGCGAAGTGGCCGCGATCCGGAGTTCATGGTCCAAAGTGGAAACTCGAATTCCTCTGGATTTTTGTTCGGTTTCAGCAATCAGACCTGACAAATGATCCCGGGCAACCTTCAGGGAATCGAGGGTATCGAATACGATCGATATTCGATAATTCTGAACAGGGAACTGTTTTCGAAAATAGAAAAACCTGACATGCGGCACCATCGCATTGACGTGCTGATGCAGTTCAGCATTCTTGTTGATCGCGCTGTTGGCCGGAGCCAGAAAGAAGTAGAATGCGTCGCGGCCAATGTAACCGTGGGATCCTGCCAACTCCGGCAGCACGCGCTCTACACCGTCCCACTTTGCTCGCGAGTCGTCGCCGAAGCGTTCATTGATTGCTTCTTCAAAGTGGACGACCACAGCATCTTTGGTGGGCTCGATTCTGACTCGTCCTGGAGAAATGTTCTTAGCAGTCAGAAAAGCAGCGACCTTCTGTGGATTAACGCATGGCAAAACAGAGCGCTGAGTTCGGGTGCAGCCATAACCTGGGTAAACACAGAACCACAGCCGGTTGACCCCCAATTCCCGAAGTTCACCGACATACGGCATCAGAAGGCGATTGACTCTGGACTCCGGATGACGCTCCTCGTCGGCGAAGTTGAGCATTTGGTTTGGAGATGGCACCGATTGGTTGCGATCGAAGCAAGTCAGGTCAATCCACACAAGTGCGTACGTCGTGCCGGACGCGTGTTTCAGGACGATGTCGATTTCTTCGTCCGCTGACGCTGCCACCGCTAACGCGCTTGAAAACAGAATGACGACCCCGAACGGGCAACGGTTGATCTTCATTACAGGAACGTCCCTTCAAGTTCCGGTTCTGCAATAGCGCGGGGAGTCGCCAGAACACTCACACCTCTGAGTATGCATCGCAGCATTGACGTTTTCCACGGGTCAAGTGGTGTGGGTGCAGCCCATTATTGCGGCTCGGCAACGTATTGATAGCCGTAGTCCAGCACTGGTCCAACAGGCACGCCCGCATTTCGTGCGGCTTGTCGTATTCTCAGATCCGCATCGATGGCTTTGATTTTATCATTTTCCCAAGCGTGTCCCGGCAACCGGTCGTTAGTCGCTGTCCAAGGAGCGCCGCCGAGTGCTCCGTGTGTCCCAAATAGCCACTCCTGACTGGGAATGTACATCCGCTCAAAAAAGAATCGAGACTGAAATTCGTTCGTCCCGTTCACTGGACTCACCTCAGCACTCGATCCGGAGGCATACACTGCTACCGAGTTTTCAACGATACTCGGCAAACCGATGTTCCTGTCGATATTCCCGTTGTATGTTACCGGCGTTGAGAGTCCGTAAACGTCATCGCGGTATGTCCCGCTTGCCGCGACCGGGTCATAGAGTCCCAAAAACCTGATTCTCGGATTCTGACCATCCACTGCCGGCACATTGCTGAGATCGTAACTCAGAATGATCGACGCCCAACCTCCTCTGCTGTGTCCAACGATATCGATTGGTCGATTCGGATTCTCACGCCATTTCGCCCTCGCAAACGCCAACGCGGCCCCGATTATGGTGTCCATTTCGGTTGCCAGTTGATTCATGTCCAGTTCCGCGTTCGGCCCGTGGCTGTAGTGCTTGTGCGAACTGGCGTAGTCATCGTGGAAATTCTTCACGTGACTCTGGGTGCGTTGCGACTGATCCGGCAGCGTGATTGTGTAGGCCAGATTTTGGCTCCACGCTTCGGATTGGGTACCGTCAATTGCGACGAGAATCGATTCTGCGGAAACGATCTTGATTGTATCGAGTTCAACCGTTCCCAGTGCGGTTCCAGCGAATGCAAGTATCACGAAGTCCTCGACTTCCGCCACCCCTTCTGCGTACACGGTGTGCAACGTGCCTTTGGCAAACGTCGTTGAACCGGCAACAACCTCTCCCATGCGATTCTGATTCTGCCAGATCCGGATCTTGGAACTGTCAAAGTCCAGATGTGCCTGACCGCTGTCGGTTGTGTCCACCTGAAAAGTCAGTTCGACAAGGTCATCTTCCTGCGCTACGCCATTCTCGTCCATTCGATCCGGCACGCCATCGCCGTCGTCATCATCCAGGTTGACGTTAACGAACGTGCCCTCAGTGTGCTCGATATCATCAGCGACGCCGGTGATATCCAGGTCTCCGGTTATGTCCGGGACTGCGTTGCCAGGAATAATGAGTTTTGCTGTGAAATCCCTTAATGGAAAGCCGCCGTCTGATGAGGTTGCATCCCACCACACCCCCAGCAGGTTCATAGGATCTTCAACGATGATGTCCGCGGCTGTGTTCGGAGCGGCAGCGCCGATGAGCGCCGTGTAGTCATAGTCCGGCGGAGACAGGGTGCTGCCGCGGTGAAGCAAACGAACTTCGTGTTCTGTGCCCTTCTTAAAGACATACGTGTCGCTGCTGACGATTCCGAATCCCGCCGACTGGTGCCGAATTCTGCCCACCTGCAGCACGTATCGCTCCGATTCAC
>CAZHET010000532.1:0-2405 GCA_964531585.1 uncultured Planctomycetaceae bacterium
CAGCGGTTGAGAACGTTGCGCCGGATGGCGTCCAGGTCTGCCAGGTAAAATCGATCAAGTCCGAACGTGTCCCGCATCGTGCGAAGGAGGACTGCGGGATCGGGCGATGATGATAGTTCGCTGGTGACCGGCCGATATCGTTCGCGGTCGCCGGCGACAGCGTGAACAACGACTCCGTTCAGAATGTCCAGCACCGGGATGATCTGCATGTTGGCGTTACTCGCTGTCTCAGTTCGCTGGCCCTGCTATCAGCCAGCGTGTTTCCTGACGGCGAACAGAACTGGCGCTGTTTCCCTGGCGGGAACACTGTCGATTCGGCTGACATCGTAGTCGTCTCCGACGCTTGCCAGAATGTTCACCACCGCCCGGTATTCTTCCGGCCCGTTGCCATGACCGCGATAGACGAGAATTGTCACGATTCCACCCGGCCGCAGAACCTCTAAGGCCTGGCGGACTGCCGGCACCGTCGTTTCGGCACTTGTTGTGATGTGCTTGTCGGCGCGCGGAAGGTAACCGAGATTAAACATCACCGCCGCGACGCTTCTGATACTGAGGGCGACCTCAGCCGCGGCTGTCGCGAACAGTTTTTCATGGCCGCCGCGGATCAGTCGAACGTTGCCCAGACCGTTCGCCTGCAGCCGCCGTCGCGTACTGTCGATCGCCTGCTGCTGAATATCGAAACCGACGACCGTGCCGGATTCGCCGACCAGCCGACTGAGGAAACTCGTGTCAAAGCCGTTGCCGACTGTCGCGTCAATCACAGTCTCGCCTGACTTCACCACATCGCCTACCAGTTTTTGTGCGACCTGCGTCAGCGGTTGTTGTCCGGACTGCTGTAGCACTTCGGCGAGCCGCGCGCAATTGTGTTGCGTTGCTATCCCTGTTCCTTGCGACATCGCCTGTGCCAGTTCTGCTGCCAGTGATGGTGCTCGCAACGCTCCCTTCGACCCCAGCCCGTTCAGGATCCACAGCGGCGAATACTGGTGATGGTGCCCGAGTACCGGTTCATAGTCCTTCATCGTCGGTCGTACGCCCGCTCGATGCTCCCTGACCGTGATGTCGCCGACGAGCAATTCGCCAAGCCGTTCCAGTAGTTCTGCGCGACCGGTTTCCGTTGGCTCCGGCTCGTGATGGTTCCAGTCATAGGTCGCCCCAACGGTCAGCGTGCCGTCGCTTTCCGGTGCGATCCAGATGCCGCGGTGAATGACTTCCGACCGCTGGTAGCCTTCGCTGCTGATATTCAGAATGTCGCCACGCGACGGGTTGTTCGGCACGTCCGGAAAAAATCCGGTTGTGTTGAACCCCGTGCAGTACACCAGCCGCTCGGCCGTCACGTCCTTTCGCGGCACGTGTACCTGTTTGCCCGTCACGATGAGGTCCGTCGCGTCACTCAAACCTTCCTGAATGAATTCCTCCCGCTGCCGGAAATGAGCTTCTGTAGTCCGGAGATACCTCGCTACGTTAAGCCGACCCGATGGTACGACGCGGCACCCGCGAAACTCCTGGCCACCGCTCTGCAACGCCTCGCACCACGTCGCTTCCTCCTGGCTGAGACCGCTTCGCTGGCGGAAATCCGCTTCTTCTTCCTCGGATGAAAACAGCCGGATCGCCTGTGTCTCGCGGAATACTGACGCTCCGGTTTCCGATTCAAATCGCCGATAAAAAGCTCTTGCTGATTCCCAGTCGCTGTCGAAAGCCGGCGACCGTACCTGCCGGCGACCTGTGACTGGTGTCATCACCCCGGCTGAGACCCTCGACGCTGTGTTCGGCTCGCCTCGGTCGAAGATCAACAGACTTTGCCCCAGCCAGTGGAGGTGCCATGCGAGGGCCGAACCGGCCAATCCCTGTCCGACGATGATCGTGTCGACGTGCCGTGTCATGACGCTACAGCGGTCCGAAATCTGTCCAGCCGCACTTTCATTGCTGGCAACGCTTCCCCTGATGGCTTAACCTTTTGACTTTCCGTTCCCGCTTCCGCGCCTTCCGGAGTTCTGCCATGTCTCACCAGACCCGCCGCCGTTTTCTGCAAACCACCACCGCCGCCGCTTCTGCCCTGTCGACCGGACTCTTTGCCGGCACGGCGTCCGCCTATCGCTCTTCCAGCGTTCTCGAAAAGCTCAACGTGGCCTGCATCGGCACCGCGAACCGGGCTGCCGAAGATGTCAACGGGGTCATGACGGAGAACATCGTCGCATTGTGCGACGTCGATGCCAACTATCTGGACCGCTCGAAGAAGCTGATTACTGAAAAGCTCGGTAGCGAACCCCGAGGCTACGCGGACTATCGCGAGATGATCGAATCCGAAGGCGACAGAATCGACGCCGTGGTCGTGGCCACCGCCGACCATCACCACGCTCCGGCTTCGATGCGAGCGATTCGTGCCGGCAAGCACGTTTACTGCGAAA
>CAZHET010000532.1:2415-4547 GCA_964531585.1 uncultured Planctomycetaceae bacterium
CCATACCGTACACGAAGCCCGCCTGATCGCGGAAGCTGCCCGGGAAGCCGGTGTCGCGACTCAGATGGGGACGCAGATTCACGCCGAAGACAACTATCGCCGCGTCGTGGAGATCATTCAATCCGGCGCGATCGGTGACGTCACGGATGTTCATGTCTGGGTGGGAAAAGTCTGGGGCGGCGGCGAACGACCCGCCGAAGCTCAGCAGCCGCCGACTCACCTGAACTGGGATCTGTGGCTGGGACCGGCTCCGGTACGGCCCTTCTATGCGGGCATCTACCATCCCGCCAACTGGCGTCGCTGGTGGGACTTCGGCCAGGGTACGCTGGGCGACATGGCGTGTCATTTTATGGCCCTGCCGTTCTGGGCGCTGAAACTGCGGCATCCGACGAAGTGCGAAGCCGAAGGCCCGGCCGTTCATCCCGAAACGACTCCCGAGGGCCTGACAGTGCGTTACGAATTCCCGGCCCGCGAAGACATGCCCGCCACCAAACTCACCTGGTATGACGGAAACATGATTCCCAAGGAAGTCGCGGGCCAGCGAGTGCCCGGAAGCGGTGTGATGTTCATCGGCACCGAAGGCCAGATGTTCGCCGATTACACGAAGTACCGGCTGTTCCCGACCGAGAAGTTCGCCGGCTTCCAACCGCCGCCGAAGACGATCCCCGATTCGATCGGCCATCATCAGGAATGGATCAAGGCCTGCAAGGACGGCTCGCCGACGCTTTGCAACTTCGACTATTCCGGAGCACTGACCGAAAGCGTCCTGCTGGGCAATGTCGCCTATCGGACCGGCAAGGCTCTCGACTGGGACGCCGTGAATCTGAAAGCCACGAATTGTCCGGATGCCGACCAGTACATTTCCAAGACGTATCGGTCCGGCTGGGATCTGACGTAGGCCAGTGGCGTCAGGAAGCAAGAGAAGAATTAATGAAGCAGTAGCCGTAGAAGAGACAGCAGTGGCTGTTGATAACTCCGGTGCCGGAACTGGTAAGTGCTAAACAGAAGACGACTTACCAACAGCAAGTCAGCGTGAAGAGCCCAGGCGAAAGCGGTAGGTACTGGACCAGCGAGGGGTAGAGAACAGGCCTGGTAACGGAGAGTCGTCGCTCAGCCGCGAACCAGGACGGCGGATAACCAGACCGCTAAAGAAGATAGAGGCGAGGGGTTATCAACAGGAAACGAACCGCGCTGTTGACAGTAGCGCAATTGACAGCCGCGAGGTATAGCAGGCTTAAGGCTTCAAGTTTCGTAGGCGACCACGCCGTGTCGCTGAGAACGGCTGATGCGGTCCGTCGCGTGCAGTCCGGCGAGGACGAACTCGACGCAGGAGGCTCGCACGGCCGCGTTTTCAGACGCGTTAAGTTCAAACGCCTTGTCCCAGATCGGCGGCACTCGTTTCAAGAGTTGTTCGTAGTGTTCGCTGGGAAGCATATCGCCGACTTCGATTTTGACGCCGCGAGCAAAGATCTGGCTGATTTCTTCCAGCCCATGCATTTCAACATACTCCTCGAAGACGGTCTTGATCGCTTCGGCGGTCACGGAATCCAGCACCTGGCGTTCGCTCATCTGATGACTGCTCATCAGGTCGACTTCCAGTTTTCCCAGCGATGACGAGTACAGGTGGCCGAGATCGCTGATCCGCGGTGCGGCCGGCTTTTCTCCCAGCACGGCCGCTCGCCGTTGAGCACTCGCGATCATGGTCTGGAAGTTTGCGATGCTGAAGCGGGCACTGACTCCCGACTGCTGGTCGATATAGCGGCTGTGACGAGCGGCGCGGCTGATTTCTTCAACAATCTGCTTCATGAAGAACGGCACGACAACCGGAAATTCGCCGTCCAGCGGGATGTCGGATTCCTGCTCCATGATCTGAATACCCAGATCGCGTTCTCCCGGGTAGTGAGTGTGAATGATGCTGCCGATGCGGTCTTTTAGCTGCGGAATCACCTTTCCGCTGCGGTTGTATGTCGCCGGGTTGGCGGAAAACAGAATCGCCACGTCGATATCGAACTGCACAGGAAAGCCACGAATCTGGACGTCGCGTTCTTCCAGAATGTTGAACAGGCCGACCTGAACCAGTTCGTCCAGTTCGGGAAGTTCATTCATGGCGAAAATACCCCGGTGCATTCGCG
>CAZHET010000533.1:0-1009 GCA_964531585.1 uncultured Planctomycetaceae bacterium
CATCGACAAAATCCTGCGGATTATCGGTCAATGCATCCAACATGGCGCTGTCCAGTTAGTTTCCGTTTCGGCAAGGGATCACTGTTCGCTGTCGCGGCAAACAGGCGGGATTCTCCGAACTCTGCTGTTACAATAGCGAATTGCTTCGCTATTATTTAGCGAAAGAATTCGCTGTTTCGACACACCGGGAGAGCATCATGGCTGGCAGGAATCCCTCACAACCCACGGACGTCGAACTCCAGATTCTTCGCATTCTCTGGGATCTCGGCCCCAGCCCGGTGCGGAACATTCACGCCCGGCTTGAGGCGGACAAGGGCACGAATTATTCGACGACGGTGAAGATGCTGTCGGTGATGCTGCAGAAGAATCTCGTCACGCGAATCGAAGACGAACGACCTCACATCTACCGGCCGACGGTCTCCCGAAAGACGACGGGCCGTCGGATGGTGCAAGACCTGATCGACAAGGTCTATGAAGGCTCCGCCGCCAGTCTTGTCGTGCAGGCGCTGTCCGCCGGAAAACCGTCCGCGGAGGAGCTCCACGAAGTCCGCCGCCTGCTTGATGAACTGGAGGCGAAGCAATGATCGCATTCCGAAACGACATCAGCGGTATCGTTGAACAGACCGGCTGGCTGCTGGTGAGTTCCTTGTGGCAGTTCGCCGTGGTCGCTTTCCTGGCGGCCGTTGCGCTCAGGCTGCTGCACCGTCACTCGGCTGCGGCGCGATACGCTGTGGCACTGGCGGCGCTGCTTCTGCTGACGTTGTCGCCGCTGCTGACGTTCACGCTGTCCGGGCCTGTGCCGATTCAGATCACTGAAGCGCAACCGCCGGATTCCGCAGACTTCGCCGCGATTGAATCGTCGTCGATCGTTGTCGCTTCTTCGGATGAACAGCCGGATGGAAGCGAGCGATTTTCGACCGTCACCGACAAACCCGCTGTCGACCGTTTCGAAGGAGACACCGCGAACAGCCAACCGCCGGCGACGGGACCAACGGCCGCGCTTCCCGCG
>CAZHET010000533.1:1019-4521 GCA_964531585.1 uncultured Planctomycetaceae bacterium
TGGTCCCGATCCGCCGCGGAGCAACTGCGTCCGTGGCTGCCAACAATCGTCGCTGGCTGGGCATTCGGAATGGTCGTGTTTTCGCTCAGACCGCTGCTCGGCTGGTGGACCGTCTTTCGATTGAGCACCACGGGCCTTTCGCCGGTTCCGGATTCCGTTCAGCGACTCTTTGACAGGTTGCGACAACGATTGAATGTTGGTTCGGCCGCGCGCGTCAGACAGTCGGTGCTGGTACATGCACCGCTGGTGATCGGCTGGCTGAAACCAATCGTGCTGCTTCCCCCGAGCGTCGTCACAGGCCTGTCGACATCTCAACTGGAAGCCGTTCTGGCTCACGAACTCGCTCACGTCCGCCGTTTGGATTACGTCGTCAACGTCATTCAATCTCTGATCGAGACCTTGTTTTTCTATCACCCGGCCGTCTGGTGGCTGTCGCGTCGCGTCCGGATTGAACGAGAATACTGCTGCGACGATCTGGCTGTTTCCTTGTTGCGCAATCGCGCCGACTACGGTCGGGCGTTACTGGCGATCTCACAGTTGCGCGGATCATCCGGCGTTCTTTCGGTGGCCGCGAGCGGCGGTTCGCTGCTGGACCGGGTTCGTCGTTTGGCGGTCACTACGAATCAGCCGACGACGATGATGTCGTTCCTGCTTGCCTTCGCGCCGCTGCTCGCCTTAGTCATCGCAGCTTCGTGTGTCGTCCTTCCGGCGATCGCGCAGACCCAGACAGACACGAATTCAGCAACATCAAATGACCCGCCGACAACCGTCGAGGAGTCTGACGCCGGAGCCAGCACTGCCGACTCGGATGCTCCCGAACGCATGTCGGACGAAGAACAAGCCGTTTGGCGATCACTGGACAAAATGGGAGTCAGAATGCGCGGAGCGGCCGGAGACTGGCAGGGTGCGTATCGCGAATTTCAAAACCGGTTCCCCCGAGGTTCAGGAGGTGCCCGCCGTTCCAACGACCGGCTTCGGGAAGTTCTGCACCGCCCCGTGACGAATGCCGTTCTGTTCAACGTTGCGGACGAGGCATGGCCGCAGATCGCGCAACTCCGTTCGATTCAGGAGTTGGAGATCGGCGGCAGCGAACTCGCGGCGGGTCGTTTGTTGCACCTGAAGGATCTCCCGAATCTGCGAAGACTGGTGATCTCCTCGTGTCCCGTTCTGCCGGAACACGTGCGTGAAATCTCCGAGTTGCGACAGCTTGAAGAGATTCACCTGCTCGTCACCATCGGTGAGCTAAGCGACGACGAAAAACGCCAACGACTTGGTGATCTGTCGCCGGCAGAGCAGGATCAGGTCGAAGACTCGCGACGCGCGTTCGGAATCGACGCGCGCGATGAGATCGAGTGGGGCGAAGAGGCGGTTCTGATTGACCGGGCGCTGGCTGACTTCGACAGACTCACCAGACTCCGCCGGCTGAAGTTGGCGAATGCCATCGTGTCGGCCCGAGGACTCGCTCCGCTGCAATCACTGCCGCTTGAAGAACTCTACGTCAACGTAGCTCCCGACACCGGTGCTGCCGCGACCATACTGGCGAAAATCCGGACGCTGAGCTCACTCGGGCATCTGATCAGCGTCAGCGACAGCGAACTGGAGAGAATTGCGGAACTCCGCGAACTGAAGGATCTCGATGTCGGAGCACGCCGCCTCACTTCAAACGCGATCGATCACCTGCTTGACATGCGGCAACTGGAACGGCTGAAACTGGACATTCACATTTTCTCGAACTCCGACGTCATCAGATTCGCGGGGCTTCCGGCTCTCCGGAAACTGGACCTGACGCATTCTCAGGGGCCGCTGACAACCGAAGGCATCGCCGCCCTGCGAGCGGCGCGGCCAGACCTGCAGCTGACCGTCGACGATGATCTGCCGCGGGGATCAAATGCGGCCGGCGAACGAGTCCCGGCACATCTGCCGGATGCGCGGCCACAGGCGCAACCGGAACCAGGCGATTCATCAACCCTCACCGAGATCATCACGGTCACCGGAAGGGCCTTCGACCCGGAAGGCAACGCGATCGTCGGAGCGAGAGTGTTCATTACGTCGCTCCGTGGCGGACACGCGAAGCTGGGCGAAACGCAAACCGATGCAGCCGGCCGCTATGAACTGCGGGACGTCAAGCTGCCGCTTGAAAAATCCGAAGAGCTGGGACGGAATTCGCCAACCCAAGGCCGTTTCGAGGTATTCGGCCAAGCGCGGGGTCACGGCTTCGCCTGGCAACCTGCCGTGGCCTACTTACCGGACGTCGCGGCTCCCGACTCACGTTTTCACACATGGCCGCGAACGCCGCCCGCCGATGATCCGACTCACGTCAATCTGGACCTTCACTTCTGGCCGTCCGCTGCGTTGCGAGGTCGAGTCGTTGACGGCGACGGAAATCCGACACCCGGAACAAAAGTTGGTCTGTGGAACGCTGACCGAACGTTCGAAGCGCGTCCAGACGGCGGTGGGGATGCACTCATCAGTTCGTTCGAGTCGCTCTACGACGATAGAATCATGCCATCCGAACTTCGCAATCGTGTGACCGACGATGACGGCTGGTTCGAATACGAGGCTCTGCCCGTTGACTGCAGGTACTGGCTGAACGTCAGACCGGATGGACTCCCTCCGCGGATGGTCTCAGCGGTAGTCGGCGAGGATCCGCGCCCTCAGGATGGTGCCGATACTTATTCGAGTGGAATGGTGCTGGTGTTTCATGCAACGGTGGAAGTGCCGATCCTGGTAACGCACGCGGACACCGGCGAGGTAGCTCCCGACGTGTTCGTTAACCTCGCGGGCGAACAGGGAAGTAACTGGAGACTTACCGATTCCGCCGGTCGGGCGACACTCAAAATGCCTGCCGGCAATCACAAGCTTCATGTCCTTGCGAAGACCGGGACGCCGTACCTTCCGGTTCGAGGAGTGCCGCACACGGTGGACGCCTCCGCGGACGACCGTACCCTTCGAGTCGAACTTCAGCCGGCCGCCGAAGTCGTTGTCACCGTTGTGGATTCACAGACGGGTGAGCCGCTGGAAGACGTCGACTTCTTCGAACTGGTCGACGGTCAGCGGAGCGCGATCGCCTGGCGAAGCTTCACGGCTCCAAACCTTTCCCACTACAATCGTCCCGCCACGGACAAGAACGGCAAGGCGACGCTGTTGTTTCCCGCCGGTGAGCAGCATACCTTCGGAGCCGGACTGGACCGTTTTCCTCGATGGTATCTGCCGTCGCGAGACGATGACGCCGTCACGATCGACGGCAAACAAGGTCGCCAGGAAATCACTCTGAAGCTGCGGAAGGCGGAGCGGTAGTTGCTGACCGTGTGATACAATCTACTTAGTCCAATTTTGCCGACGCCTCGGGTGTTGTCACCACTCATGATCCCTGCGAACTCACCACAACTTTCCGGCTGGGACCGGGTTGCCATGGCCATCGAGGAAGTTCGGGACCGGCTGAACCGTGCTGCGAAGGCACTGGAAGTGGGCGGGGTGCCGTACGCCATCGTCGGCGGAAACG
>CAZHET010000534.1:0-4515 GCA_964531585.1 uncultured Planctomycetaceae bacterium
ATCGACGGGTCCCGCAGTTTCATACAGCGCAGCAGCATTCTCAGGATGGCGCGCGGAATGATTGGTTCCTCGGAATCTGTCGCGTCAGCGGCGCGTTCCCCGCGAGCGTGCTCGCTTAGCCGCAACAGGCGAAAGATGATGCCGCTGGTGTCAGTCGGAACAGCGGGAGTCAGTCCGCAGTACACGCCTGAAGTATCAGCTTTTGCAGTTGTAGTGCTCACAGTCGTTGTTTCGATCGGAGACAGGCAGGAGGTTTCGCTCGCCGAAGACGCGCGGCAGTTGCTGAACGAAACTCTAGGTCAAAAAGCCGCCTGTGCGAAAAAACAACACGGGAAAACCATTCTGTGACACCGGCAAAGGCCGCGCAGTCCGCACAGCCGGATGCCTGCGGCTGGCATTTTCTGCAATCGAACCCCGATCCGGTCGATCCGCAGCGGCGGGATCGGAGGCCCGTTGTACGAAACCTGTGGCGCAACAGTTCCCATACCGCGCGTACGGACGGGGCTGGGTCGGGAACTGGCGGGCCCGGTCGCGCGACAGTCTGCATTGCTGCGCGGCAGAACTACAGCCAGAAGTACCGCTGCAGGAATTCCACGACGTCGCCGAACAGCCAGTACGCAAGGCTGCACTTCCCGCAATAAATCCGAACCGTCACTTCTGCCCCGATGCGAGACTCCGGCAACTGTTGTCCTTCGTCGGCCACCGCGACCAGTTCGAAGGCCGTGCCCATTTCGGGGTCTGTTGTTGACCGTGTGGACACTTCGGTCAGGCGGCATGTCAGGTCGTCGTTGTCAGGCTGAGTCGCCAGATAAAAATTCCCCGTGAGCGTGTCTGATTCGCCAGACTTCTTCATTTCCTGCTGAGCACGCAGGATGTGGCCCATGCGTTTTTCTTCGACGAGCAGCTCCATGTGCCACGGGCCCTCGTCGTTCATGATGTCGAACAGATGGTCGCCCTGGCTGACGGGACGATCACGCAGCAGTTGCTCAATCTGAAAGTTCGGAATAATGCCGCCCGCGTTGGCTCGCAGAGTGAGCTTTTCGTCCTTGCGGCGCAGCAGTGCTGTCAGGTGGGCCTCGGCAATCTGGCGATCGGCTTCCGCCGTCTTCTTGCGAATTTCCGCCTGATGCCGCTCCTGTTCATCATCGTTTGACGCGGCATCCTGAATCTGAATCTCCAGCACGCGGGCCAGTTGAATCTGCTTATCAACTTCGCCGCGAGCCTGCAGAATCTGTTCCTCCATCTCGTCGTTAACCATCACCAACAGGATGTCGCCCTTTTCAACCCGCTGCCCGCCGCGGACTTTGACGTCCTTGATTTCGCCATTCCATAAAGCGAACACGGCGTGCTGCTCGACAGGCATCAGTTTGCCTTCGGCTTCGACCGGGTATTCCAGCTGAACCAGCGATCCGGCGGCTACGATCCCTGCGATCACCAGCAGCACCGCCATCGTAATGGCCAGCTTTCGGCCGTGAAACCACTCCAGTCCCTTGCCGATGAGTTTCCACAGAGCCAGGCCGAAAATGCGGTTGTGAGTTCGGGCGTTCCACAGCGCCGCGCCAATGTGATCGGCCAGCAGTTCGGCTCGCTGCTCCATCTGCGGCCCCGGCTCGGTTTCCGCAACCTGTTCAACGATCAGGCAGCCGGTCGCCTTCGGGCGTTTCGTCTTTCGTTTGCGTTCGTGTTCCTCACCCTGTTCGCGAACCAGCACTTCGTTTTCAAACGTCGGCACCAGCATCACCATGCGGGAACCGCTCTCCTGGATGAAATTGGCGAGCGGCTTCTCAATCTGCGGTGCCAGGCCGTCGACCTTCCCTTTGTAAGTCAGCGTTTCGCCCGATTCGATCACGCGTTTGGCCAGCTTGACCATCGCCGTGATCAGGTTGGCTCGCGGGTTGACGCTGGACTGGCCGCTGACGGCCTTGATCCGAACACTGCGGCCCTTGCGAACTGCGACGCTGAACCGGTCACAGCCCAGCAGCGGTCGCGCATCACTGGCAGCGGCGTCGGCAACTTCCTGTTCGTCCAGTGATCGCTGAATCCGCAACGTGAACTGTTCAAAGTCTGTCCAGAACTTGCTCTTGAGATCTGCCGATTCCGTCGGATTGCGGCGTTTGCCTTCGATGTACCGCGACGCATAGCCACACATCTGTTCCAGAAACTGCATGTAGCCGGAACGAGCTTTTTCGGGAACGGCCGTTCGCTGAAACAGCTCCACGACACCGACGCACGCTTTCTCCTTGTGCAACGCCGAAAGCACCAGAACGTGTTCCGTGGGAAGTTCGGTGCCCTGCCCGTTGATCAAAGTCTTCGCTTCGCCGGTCTGCAGCACGTCGATCAGCAGACGCTCGTTGATCTGCAGAGCCCCCGGTTTTTCGCGCAGGCCGGTTTCTTCCAGGTTTACCTGAGCCGCCAGGTTCAGGCGATTGCCTTCATCCATCAGCCAGACAGCACCGGCGCGAGCACCGATCGCCGTAACGACACGCGTCAGGAATTCCTGAAAGAAGATGTTCGGCGGAACGTCTTCGCCAGACATCTGCTCGACTTCGCGAGCGAGCTGCATGACTTTCTCGCGGACGCGTCGCAGGTTGTCTTCCGAAGATGAGGGACCGGCGGGTTCTGCAGACATGTTGATTTCCGGGACACAAACGCGAGCTGCCGGAGGCAGGCGGACAAGGGCCACATGGTAGACGGGACCGGTTTGCAGATCGAACAGAAACTGCTGCCGAACCTGCAATTCTGAGCCATGTCGCGCCAGTCCGCGCGATTGAGGCAGCAGTTTTCCCCAGAAATTCAGCGATGAGGACGCTGATTGGTGCCGGCCGTCTTCGCTGACGGCATCTCAATTCGACGCGAACCACGCAGCCTGGCCAGTTCCACGGTATACGGATGCACGACGTGCCGCGTCGAAGCTACGATCGCGCTGACCCATCGGTTTACGCCAGCAGATCGTCGACTACGTTCCCATGCACATCCGTCAGGCGGTAATCGCGACCCTGAAAGCGGAACGTCAACTGCTTGTGATCGAAGCCCAGCAGATGCAGGATCGTCGCATGCAGGTCATGCACGTGAACCGGCTTGTCGGCCACATTGAAGCCCAGATCGTCGGTGCTGCCATACGTCATCCCCGGACGAATGCCTCCGCCCGCCAGCCACATCGTGAACGAATTCGGATGATGATCTCGACCGTCGTTGCCTCCCTGTACCATCGGAGTCCGACCGAATTCGCCACCCCAGATCACCAGCGTGTCGTCCAGCATGCCCTGCTGCTTCAGGTCCGAAATCAGCGCCGCGCAGGCCTGATCGGTGTCTTTGCAGTTCTTCTTCAGGTCGCCGACCAGAGCTCCGTGCTGATCCCAGGATTCATGGAACAACTGCACAAAGCGGACGCCTCGCTGAACCAGTCGGCGAGCCAGCAGGCAGTTGTTGGCGAACGAGGCTTTGCCCGGTTCCGCGCCGTACATGTCCAGAATGTGCTGAGGTTCGTCGTTAACGGCCATGACTTCCGGAGCACTCGTCTGCATCCGGAACGCCATCTCATACGAATTGATCCGTGTCGCGATTTCCGGATCGCCGACGACGTCCAGCCGGTTGCGATTGAGCGCGTTAACCGCGTCGAGTGTCGCTCGCTGCAGAGCGTTGTCGATGCCGGAAGGGTTCGAAAGGTACAGCACCGGATCGCCGCTGCTGCGGAATTCCACGCCGGAATAGACCGTTGGCAGAAACCCGCTGCTCCAGTTACCGGACCCGGCACTGGGGCCTTTCTTGCCGCTGTTGAACACGATGTACGACGGCAGATCGCGAGACTCACTGCCCAGCCCGTACGTCACCCAGGAACCCATGCTGGGCCGTCCGAACTGCTGCGATCCGGTGCTCATCAGCAACTGCCCCGGAGCATGATTGAACGCATCCGTCGTCATCGATCTCACAATACACAGATCGTCCGCGACGCCCGCCAGGTGAGGCAGCAGTTCAGAAAGCTCGGCCTGCGATTCGCCGTGCTTTGCGAATTCGAACTTCGGTCCCAGCAGTTTGGAATTGGGATTGATGAAGGCCGCTCGATAGCCTTCCAGCAAATCTTTCGGAGGAAGCGTGCCGTCGAGCCGTTTGAGCACAGGTTTGTTGTCGAACATCTCAAACTGACTGGGTCCGCCGCCCATAAACAGCAGAATGACGTTCTTCGCCTTCGCCGGATAATGCGGCTGCCTCGGCGCGAGCGGATCGTTGGCAGGCGCTGCCTGCGCGGCAGCTCCGCAAAGATCGGCGAGAGCAATTGATCCCAGACCAATGCCACATTGCTGAAGAAACCAGCGTCGTGCGAGGGGAGTGTTCATGGTGAACTATCTAATTCCTGTTGTCGCGGTGTGTTGTCGGAGTTGTTGGTAGCCACGAAGTGGCGACAGCGGATAGCCGTGAGCGTCAGCCCATGGAATGCGATCCTGGGTCCTCAGCCCCGGAGGGCAACGCCGTTAAGAGTTTATTTTCGTTTAACCCGTGGCCGAGAGGCCAGGTTGG
>CAZHET010000535.1:0-4499 GCA_964531585.1 uncultured Planctomycetaceae bacterium
ACGTGTCAACGTGCGACGGTCCGCCGTTCAGAAAGAAGTGAATGACGCGTTTCGCCCGGCCTGGAAAGTGCGCTCCGCCAGAGGTCGCCCGACTGCCGGTGCCTGGCACGGCTGGTTCTGCCACCTGTTGGTCATCGTCGGCCAGTACGTTGCCAAGGCCCAGGGCTCCCAGTCCCAGACCGGATCGCAGCAGGACATCGCGTCGGCTAAGCGGCGCGTTGGGCCAGACAGTTCCGTTCATCGTTCACTCCGCCACACCAAAGAGCACTCGGGGCGCGTTGCGCCGTGTTTCGAATCTGTCAGCATTCTACTCGACGGCGCGCGGAGTTGTGAAACGGAATGCGGCTTACGGAATCTGTTCACCCAGGCCGTATTTCTGTGTCGCTTTTTCGTAGTGCCGCATGGCTTCCGGCAGCAGTTCACGCAGTGCCGACGACCGACGAGCGTCGGACGGATGAGTCGACAGGAATTCCATCGGAGACGCTCCGCTTTTGATACTGGCGAAGCGTTCCCAGAACCGCGGCGCTTCGGACGGATCGTAGCCGGCCTTTGCCATCAGGATGGCACCGATGTGGTCTGCTTCCAGTTCGTGCTTGCGACTGTAAGGCAGAATTGCGCCGTACTCGGACGCCGCACCGTAGGCTGTCAGAACGATCTTCTGTTTGGCCTCTTCCTGATTCCGCATGACATAACCAACCGCGCTTTTGACGCCGTTCTGAACGGTCTGGTGAGTCATCCGTTCGCCGCCATGCCGCGCGACCGCGTGAGCGACTTCGTGAGACATCACGACTGCCAGACCCGCTTCGCTTTCGCACACCGGCAGCATTCCCGTGTAGACGGCCACTTTGCCGCCAGGCAGGCAGAACGCGTTCTGCGTAGCTGATTCGATGACGTTGAATTCCCAGTCGAAGTCCGGTCGATTGGCCACGGCCGCGATGCGTTCACCGACCCGGCGGACCATCTGCACGTACTGTTCATTCTTCGTCAGAGGCTCTTCTTTCAGGATATCCTGATAGGCCGTCAGCCCGATCTTGTTTTCTTCGCCTTCGGAGATCAGCAACAACTGACTACGTTGCGTGACCGGGGCCGTCTGACATCCGGACACCAGCAATACTACACCCGTCAGGGAAAACAGTGTCAGCACGGCCGCACAGCAAATGGGAAAGAGGCGTCGGACGGTGCCGCTTCGTCGGCCGCGTGAGAGCGACTGAGAGACTTCGCGGCATGATGAGGGAAACCGGCGTGAACCCTGGAGGCGTTGCATGGCGACATCCGTGTCGTGGTATGCGTGTCGTGGTACGAGCGAACCCGGCCCGTTGTCCGGGCCGGTTGCCGACGAGCACGCAGCCGCCGCGTCAGGCGGGCAGATGATCTCATTCCCGCACAGTCGAGGCAATACGAACCGAGACAGGACGCACCAGGCCGGTTCCGCGGCCCGAAAATCATTCGGCTGGCCGGCCGACAATGAGCGAAATCTGCCAGTTTGCGTCGTTCCCGGCGAACATTGGTATCGCCTGCGGCAACGGCCTATATTCCGTGGACGCGACTGGGACTTTTCATGACCAGCAGTGAATTGCAGCGGCAGCGTGCTCACGAAACTGTGCCGGAGTGTCGGCAAACGCCCGGGAGGCGAGTTTCGTCGAGACTGTGGCTGGAATGCACTCAGCAGGGCGCAGTCGACGTTTGCGTTGCCGACATCGCGACGGCATCTGCGCGACGGCGAAAACCAGCTCTGTCTCTTCAGGACATTCCGTGAGCAACCGTGACTGAATCCACCGAATGGGCATCGGGAGCCGATCGCAATGAGGCTGACGTCGATGCCGCGATGCTGGCCTGTCAGGATCGCATCGACTATCGCTTCAACAACCGCAAGCTGCTGCGTCGCTGTCTGACACACAGTTCCTGCGCCGCGACTCGCCTGGACTGCAACGAGCGTCTGGAGTTTCTGGGCGATGCAGTCCTGGGACTGGTGATTTGCGAACACCTGTTTCAGGCGTTTCCGGACCGCCGTGAAGGACAGTTGACTCAGCAAAAATCGCATCTCGTCAGTCGCAGCACCTGCGCCGCCGTGGCGGACCGGCTGCAGCTCGAAGAGCTGATTTTCGTCGGGCGCGGCCTGCGCCGAATTCCGGAATCCGTGAAGGCCGCAACCACGGAAGCCCTGATCGCCGGCATCTATCTCGACGGCGGCCTGGAACCCGCACGGCGGTTCATTCTGTGGGCGTATGCTCCGGAACTTCGTAACTGCAGCGCCGGGGAAGCGGAGAACTACAAGAGCCTGCTGCAGGAACAAACTCAGCGAGCGGGCAACGTGACTCCCAGCTACGTCATGGTCGAACAGCGCGGGCCTGATCATGCTCGCGAATTTCTGGTCGCGGCCGAGGTTGCCGGTATCCGCTTCCAGCCGGCCGTCGGACGCAGCAAAAAGGAAGCCGAACAGAAAGCCGCGCAGATCGCTCTCAGCAACCTCAACGCGGAACTGCTGGACGCGGCGACCGCCGGATCTGCAGAGTCGTCACAGACATTAACGGGGAATGCAATGACTCAACCACCGTCAATTCCAACCACTCAGTGCAGCGTCTTCTTTCGGCCCGACACAGACGCGTTGCGGTTCCTTCCCGAAGGTCCGTACACCGTTGATGATGGTGTGGTGAGCTGGGTCGGGATTCAGCACGGAGCCGACGCTCGCGTTGGTTCCGTCAATCTGCTGAATGTCGCCACCGGACAGAATCAGTCGTTTCGACTGCCTGGCCGTCCGGGTTTCGCATTTCCAACCGACCGAGCTGGTGTCTTTGTCTGCGGCGTGGAGCGTTCGCTGGGACTGTTCGACACCTCGCACGGCCAATGGACCGAATTCGCCGCGAATGTCGACAGTGGCGTCGAAAATACAATTATCAACGACGGCGTGGTGCATGAAGACTGCCTGATTTTCGGCTGCAAGGAACTGGAATTCAAAATGAAGAAGGCCGGTCTGTATTTGTGGCGAGGTCGCGATCGGCAGCTCATTCAGCTTCGCAATGATCAGATCTGTTCCAACGGCAAGGCCGTCGTCTCTGGTGCCGACGGGCTGCAACTGATCGATATTGATTCGCCGTCAAAGCAGATCGTTCGCTACAGCCTGGATCTGAACGCCGGCAGTGTCGGCGATCCGCTGGTGATCCTGGACCTGACCGAGGAAGCAGTGTTTCCCGACGGTATGATCATCACACCCGATGGCCGTAGCCTGATCGTGGCGTTGTACGATCCCGGCGATCCCGAAGCGGGTGCCGCACGGCAATACGGGTTGGAAAACGGAAAGCTGGAAGCCGTCTGGACATGTCCTGGTTCGCCGCGTGTCACATGTCCGCAGCTTGTTCGAGTCGACGGATCCGTGAAGCTGCTGCTGACAACCGCCGTTGAACATATGCCGCCCGATCAACAGCAGCGGCATCCAAACGCAGGCTGCCTGTTCCTCGGCGACACCGACTTCAGCGACATCGGCTGCCAGCCACGCTTTTCGCTGCCGCAAGCGTGAGATCGGCTGCTGCCGTTCCCGGCGATGTCTGCTGCAAGACAGATGGCGGAGACTGCTTCAGGGTGCAGCCTGACGCTTGCTGCCGTCAGACTTCTGCCACAGTTGCCGGACGTTTCTCGGTGTGCCGAGACACGTGGGAGCGAATCGCCCTTCGGTTCCAGCAAAACCAGAGAGCCCAGATCACTGCAAGGACCAGCCAGTGGCGGAGGCCAAGCAACCATCTGAGTTGCCGAAGGATCCGCCCGCTGCTGTCCGGCTGAAACCAGACAACACCTGGCAGTTCATCCCAGACCGGTTCGTCGCTGAGTGCCTGATCCCAGCGCAACGCCGCCTTGTTCAGTTCGTCGTAAGGAACTGCCCGCGCCTCAAACATCGCGTCATTTGACGGATTCCGGCGATTGCAAATAGTGCTTTGGATCAACCATCCGTCTCGGTCGATCCGAACGGTTTCATTCCCCGTGAACCGCGTGATAAGAATTGTCATCTGAAACTGCGACAACAGCCACCCGCCGTTTGCCGTCAGCAGCAGGATGTTCAGCAGGATCGTGCCCAGGATTCGCGACACGTGATGCATGTCAGCATGCTCCTTCAAACATCGATGGATAACTCTGCGGACGTCAACTCAGGTTGTCCTTGTCCCCTGACGCGCAGAACGCGAAGTTCGTTGCCAACGACGACAAACAGGCCTCGGTCAGTGTTCCCATGACGCGTTCAGGTGTCATTCCGGGATTTCGCGACGAGTCTGGTTTCGAAACTCAGATACGAACTCGCCAAACGGCCGACCGATCTTGCCGCCATCCATATCGCGAAGTGCTGCCTTCACAGCCCTCGCGTCGTCGCGCAGCGAACTGTCGGTTTCATGCCGAAACTGCCATTCCGCCGCCAATTGAACAAGGTCGAGTGCATCGCCACCCGTGGCCAGGCGACCGAGGGCAAATTCGCGAAACTGTTCGATGTCGTGTATCGATATGCTCATTTGCTGTAC
>CAZHET010000536.1:0-4497 GCA_964531585.1 uncultured Planctomycetaceae bacterium
TTTTCAGTCCTGTGCTCTACCAACTGAGCTATCCGCCCGCGAAACGCGATCACGCTGACGTCAGCCCGCGAAATCGAGCGACGGAGTCTAGTGGCGGCATTTTGCTGACACAAGGCACTGGCATAGTGCGCAAGTGCGGATTGCTGTACGGTTCCGCCGACCCGTGGGGTCAGGACAACCGTTGATCCGACTTTGTTCGCTGTGTGAGTTCAGGAGATGACGAATCCCTACGATCCTTCGGTGCGGGTTGCGGAGTCGGCCAGTTCGGCCGTCGCCGCACGGCTGGCAGTAAATCCGGTGTTTCAGGGGATCCTGCTGACTCAGTTCCTGGGAGCGTTCAATGACAACTACTTCAAGCAGATGGTTCTGTTGAAGTGTACAGAACTGGCGGGCGAAGGCCGTGGCGACATGCAGCCGTGGGCCATTGCCGCGTTTGCTTTGCCGTTTGTCCTGTTGTCCGGCCTTGGCGGTTTTCTGTCTGACCGCTACTCGCGACGCACCGTCATCGTGCTGTGCAAGGTCGGTGAAATTGCCGTCATGGGAATGTCGCTGCTGGTGCTGCTGTTTTATCCGGCTTCCGGGGTGACTCAACTGACACTGCTGATCTTTGTGCTTGCGCTAATGGGGGCTCAAAGTGCCATTTTCGGTCCTTCCAAGTACGGCATTCTTCCGGAACTGTTTCACCACAAGCAACTGCTGCCGGTGAACGGTTCCATTCAGATGACCACGTTTCTGGCGATCATCTTCGGGACGGCCGCTGCAGGAATTGCTCTGGACGTGCTGGAAAATTCGCTGTGGCTGTGCAGCGTGATCGCCGTCGGAATCGCGATGGTCGGAACCGTCACGTCGCTGCTGATCCGCAAAACGCCGGCGTCTCACCCGAATCTGCCGCTGAGACTGGAAAACGCCTTCCTGCCGCGCGAGACGATTCAGTTGATGAAGCAGTCGCCCGAACTCTTTCACGCGCTGCTGGTGGCAACAGTGTTCTGGTTTATTGGCGGAGCCGCTCAGCCGGCCGTCAACAGTCTGGGCGAACACGTCTTTCAGATGAATAACACGCGCACCAGTCTGATGACAGCCAGCATCGGTGTGGGAATCGCCTGCGGTTGTGCAATTTCCGGGTTCTTCAGTACAGGAAAATCAGAAGGCGGCAAATGGGTGAGGCGCGGAGGCTGGATGACAGTGGCGTCGCTGCTGCTGATCGCATTCCTCAGCAGCGGCGTTGCCGGAAGGCCTCACGCCGCGCCGGATGGATTCGGCGTCTGGGCCAGCTTCGTCGAGGCGAATCCGTTCGAGTGGGTCGTCAGAGCCAGCATGTTGCTGCTGGGACTGTCCGCGGGAGTTTTTGTCGTACCGATACAGACATACATCCAGGAAGCTCCGCCTGCAGAGCAGAAAGGTCGGGTCATTGGTGCTCAGAACCTCTTGAGCTGGATTGGCATTCTGTTGTCTGCCGGGTTTTTGGCGGTGATGAACGCGGTCATTGCCGCAGGCAGTGCAGACGGCGTCGGTCACCACCACAAATTCGTTCTCTTCGTCGTGCTGGCTGCGGTCATGCTGCCGGTTGCGGTGTGGTACAGGCTTCATTCGATATCCACAGTGACGTGACCGTGGTACTGGCGCATTTGAGAAACCGCGCCGTAAGACGCGCGCTGGAAACACTGAATCGGCCTTCGTTGTGGCGAGCAAAGTTGCCGCAAGTGCAATCGCAGTCGGGACTTCCCAGGGCTGGGAAGTGCAGATTTTCGCACTTCCTGCGCGTGAGAAAAGAAACGGTCGCGTTCTAAGCCGCTTGTCACTGCGGTTGTGCGGGGGCAGAATCCCGAACCCCGCCGGTTCCCATACCGCTGCACATGTCGCTGACCGCGTTGCTGTTTTTTGAATGCCGCTTCGTCACGCCGCGACAGCTCGATCGTTGTCTCATTTGTCGCCGTTGTGCGATCGCTGCGACGCCGTTTGTGGTATCTGAATCCGCCCGGGATCTTCATGTCTCGTCACCAGCGGACGGTGAGAAATTCTCTCATGAGCGATCAGCAGCCTTCAACAGAAGATATTCTTGCGAAGATTCGCGGAGGTGCTGGGAAGCCAGCCGCGGCGAAGCCTGCTGTCGAGGCGCAGCCTGCAGCGGAGCCAGCGGCCCAGTCGCCTGCTGCCACGACTGATATCCTCGCGGCCGTCCGTGGTGGCGGCGCTGGTGCGGAGTCGGGCGGTGACAAGCCGGCTGCTCCGAAGTCCACTGCTGATGTTCTGGCGGCAGTCAAGTCGGGTGGCGGAGTTGCACCGGCAAAGCCTCCTGCCGCACCAGGCGGTACGGCCGATATTCTGGCGTCGTTGCGTGCCGGAAAGGCTGGCGGCACTGCGGCTGCTCCCGCTCCCGCGGCAAAACCGATTGCGAAGGCTGCCAGTGAGCCGAAGGTTGATACGGCGGCTGCCAGTGGAATGTCTGCTGCGGAAATGGTCCGCGCTGCGCGTGAAGGTAAGGTTTCGGGTGGCAAAGCAAAGGTGCCCGGCAAGGTGGTGCTGCCAGCCAAACCGCTGGCAAAGCCCGGCGCTTCTGCGTCTGTTGCGAAGGTGTCGGAGCAAAGGGAAAGCCGTCGAACGGCGTTGCAGTGGCTGCTGAGTCCTGTTGTTGTGGCCTGGGTTTCTATGGCGGCTGCAGCGACTGCGTCCACGCTGGCAATGGCTCGCTTCATGATGCCGAACGTGCTGGTGGAGCCGCCGACCAGGTTCAAAATTGGTCCGCCGACGGATTATGGCCCCGGTACAGTCGCCACTAAGTGGAAAGCTCAATTTGGTGTGTGGATTGTCAACGGTGAGGTCGATGGCAGGCAAATGATCTATGCTCTGTCGACGGTGTGTACTCATCTGGGCTGTACTCCAAACTGGCTGGAGGGTGAGCAAAAATTCAAGTGCCCGTGCCACGGATCAGGCTTTTATAGAACCGGCGTCAACTTTGAGGGTCCGGCTCCCCGCCCGCTGGAGCGGATGGGGATTCGCCTTGCCGAAGACGGGATGCTGGAAGTTGACAAGAGCGTAAAGTTCCAGCAGGAGCTGGGGCAGTGGGAAAATGCCGCGTCGTTTGTGCCAGTGGCGTAGACGGAATTGGGGCCGCTGTTGCTCGCGGAAATGCGGGCGTCCGTCAGCCATTGTGGCTGAATGTGGCTAGTGGCTGTGTCTCGGTGATTCACCTGGCTTTCGTGCTAAGGAAACTCGTTCGTGTCCGTAGGCGACTACATCCGTAACTCACAAATCTGGAGAAGCGTCTTCCGCCATCCGGCTCCGACTGATCGTCGCAACCGGGTGGTGGTGATGCTGACCAACTTTTTCCTGCACCTGCACCCGGTATCGATTAAGCAGCAGGGAATCGCGCTGTCCTACACATGGTGTATGGGCGGAATCACGTTCTTCCTGTTCCTGGTGGAGACCATCACCGGTGTGCTGCTGATGTTCTACTATCGCCCGACTCTGGAGTGGGCGTTTTATGACATTCAGGCACTGCGAGATGTGCAGACTTTGGGCATCATGCGTGAAATTCATCGCTGGGGTGCTCATGCAATGGTGATTACCGTCTGGTTGCACATGTACCGAGTGTTTTTGACCGGCAGTTACAAGCCTCCGCGGGAATTCAACTGGGTGATTGGAGTTTTGCTGCTGGTGCTGACACTGTTGCTGTCGTTCACCGGCTATCTGCTGCCGTGGGATCAGTTGGCGATCTGGGCCATTACGGTGGGGTCCAATATGGCTCGTGCGACTCCGTTTCTTGGAAGTGAAGGCCCTGGCTTTCAGTTATTGAATATGGGTGGTTACGACCTGATTACAACTGCCAGCGACGCGAAGTTCCTGCTGCTGGGAGGTCGCTTCGTGGGTGAAGCAACGCTAAACCGGTTTTACATTTTGCACTGTGTGGCAATCCCGGTGGTCGTTTCCGGTCTGATCGCCGTGCATTTCTGGCGAGTTCGTAAGGACGGCGGAATCAGCCAGCCGCTGTAGCAGGTGGCCATGTGTGCCACGAGGAGACGGCGATTCCGTTGCGTCCGTTTTTGAACGCGGCGAATCCCGTCGTGCGTTTTTCTGATATTCGGCAGGCACCAGCAACACTTCGGTTTTACAGAATATGGATCCTCATCCCGATCTGACATCCAGCGTGCTGACCGGTCTTGGCTGGTACTACCTGGTGCTGTTCCTGATGAATTTGCTGTGGACCGTTCGCAGCTTCAAAGTGGACGGTGAATTCAGCAAGCAAACGCCGCTCCTGGGTGGGCTTCCTGTGGCGTCGGTATGGGCAGCGCTGTCAGCGCTGTTGCTGCTGGTGTCTGCGGCTCATTTCACCGGCACTGCGCGGCCGGAAACGTTCATGATCCGGCTGCCCGAATGGTTCAAGAATCCGATCGATGAATATTTTGCGAATCCCGTGATCTATTTCGCACTGTCTGTTGGTGGTTTCGCCGCGATGGTGCTGCTGCGGGAATGGTGGACAAAGCCGTCGGTTGCCTGGTC
>CAZHET010000537.1:0-4495 GCA_964531585.1 uncultured Planctomycetaceae bacterium
GCGCACAGCAGGTGAGTCGGCTGCCTTTCAAGAATCGCGAAGATATCCCGCGTGAAACCGAAGACGGCATTCGTCGGCTGCCCCTGAGATCCCGTCATGGGCGGAATGGCGTGAAAGACCTGAAACATCAGGTTGAACACGTCAATGACGTAAATGCATTCGCTGGGCATGAAAAACGAACTCATCCGGGAAACGGGCGTGTGTTCAGTTGAGCAAAGAGATCAGCAGGTCAAATCGGATGGACACAGAGTCAGCACCTGCATAACAAACGAAACCAAACCGGTTTGCAGTACCGCATGTGAGTCGACGAACGCGGCAACATTCCAGGCCCCCGGCGTTCGAGAGCCCCGGTGTTTGAGGACTGCGGTGTTCGAGGACTGCGGTGTTGCAGGCCGGCGGGTCGACACTCCGTTCGCCCGGCTGACTCCCGGCGTCGAGACCAAAGGGGCGAACACCGGGCGGAGAATCGCGGCGCGTCGTTCGAAGCCTCAACATCCGCTCGGAGTTTCGTGCGGATGACGATGGTACGCAAGCGGAGCGGTAAGTCGTGGCTGTACAGCGCCGCGATCGAATGGAATAATTCGCTTCGTCCTGCAATGCGTCTCACACCGAAGGTCAACTGCGATCGGTTCGCCATCCTCACAGAGTCTGGAAAACGCGCCGCCGACTCCGACTCCGCCCGACGCGACGGCCAGGTCTCCTGCCGACCGCAACGCGTTCGCCGGCCGTTGCCTGTTCATTCTGGCATGTGTAAGCAGTGTGCTGTTGATGCTGCCCATGTTCACCGCCGGACCGCTGGTGCTTGATGAGCACGGGTCTTACTGGATCATTGATTCGGATCTGCCCGGTACTTCGCTGACGAGAAGCCTGAATTATGCGGCGGTTCCGCCGTTGTCCGGATGGCTGCAACAGCTCTCGCTGGCTGTTTTTGGCAAGAGCGAATTCGCTTTCCGCCTGCCGTCCGCGGTCTGTCATATTGCCGCGGTTGTAGTGATCTATGCTTTCGGCACGGGATTGCGGGACAGATTGCTGGGCGGCCTGGCCGCATTCGTGCTGGCATGGCATCCCGAATCTCTGGATGAGGTCCGGATCGCACGGTGTTACGGGCTGGTGCTGTTGATGTCTTCACTGGTGGTGATGTCAGCATGGTATTGGCTCAGGAATCTCCGTTCGATGAATTGGGCGGCATTGTGGACGCTGTCGGCGGCCGGATTGCTGTGGACACACTACACATCAGCGCTGTTGGTTGTGATCTCAGCCGCGTGGATCGGAATAGCCGGGCTTCAATCGCGTGCGCGAGGAAGGAATTTTCCCGTCTGGCTGCTGTCGATGATCGTTCTGTGCCTGATTTGCCTGCCGTTGATCCCCGCTGTGCAGCGATTGAGCGAATGGGGCCCCTATCTGAACTATATGGCAGGCGATCAGCCTGTATGGAACTTCATCGGGCCGGCCTGGTGGATTGGACTTCCGGCCGGCTGGATCGCCAGCCGGATTGTCGGCGGAACGGCCATTCGGGCAGGTTGCGAAACTGTCCGGACTTTGTGGAGCACCATTTGGATACTTCTCGGCTGTTCCCTGGTGCCCCTGTTGCTGCTGGTGCTTCTCGCCACGGGTGATCTGTCCAGTCTTGCGAATCCTCGCTATCGCGTGGCCTATGTCCCTGCCTTCGCGTGCCTTGCCGCCATCGTCGTGAGGCGCAACGCAGACTGGCGGGCGGCGACCGCGGGCACCGTGATTTTGCTGGCAGCGGGCTGGACCATGTCGCCGCTGCCACCGTGGAGACCTGGCCGCCTGGGCAATACCACCGCCGTCGACTGGCGCGCGCTCAATGAGTATGTTGCTGAACACGCTCATCCCGGCGAAGCCATCTTCGTGCAAAGCGGCCTTGTCGAATCCCGCCTGGTGCCACTGTTTGTCAACGATCCGCTGTTTTTGGAATACGTGGCGTGCCGAGTCAGCCGGTTCTACGTCGAGTCGCAGCACCCGCGTTACGGCCTGCCGTTTGTCTGGGATACTGGTCTTGGCACACGAACCGATTTCCAGGAACTGATCCAGAATAGTCAGCAGCCGAATCGTGACTTCTGGATTGCCGCAGCGACGGACACGGATCTGAATCGCGAGTCTCTGGAGGGCATGCGGCATGTCACGCGGACAGCGGGATTTGTATTGTCCGACCAGCAGGACTGGCCTCACGCGACACTGGAACGATATTCGCCTGCTCCGACGCCTGCTCCGACGGAGGCACCATAATGCCGCTCGCTGGCCGTCAGCCCGAAGTTCCGGCGCATGGCGGACCGCAATCGGCACTATTGCACGGCGTTCACGAATTGTATTCGCTGAATGTCTCCGCGATTGACGCGAACACCCCGCCGATTGCGATACCACGCTGTATTGTGTGCGAAAGCCAGTCGGCCTTGCCTCGTTATAAGATTGAAGACTCAGGCTTCTCCATCGTGAAATGCACGTCATGCGGCGTGGGGTTTTTGTGGCCGCCCCCCGCTCCGGAGCAGATTCGGGCCTTTTATCCGGCGAACTATTACGGAGACGATGGCTTCAAGTTCTCGGCGACCATTGAGCCTCTCGTTCGATTTATTGGCATTCGCAGCGCATGGTTCATTGCGAAGCTTGCAGGTCGCGGAGCGCGAATTCTGGATGTGGGTTGTGGTCGAGGAGTCACTCTGCGGTCACTGGCGGATTTCGGATGCGAAACCCACGGCTTTGAAGTGTCGTCCACCGCCGTTCAGGGGATCGATGCGCGAGTCGTGGTAACAGTCGCTCCTTGCCTGGCGGAAGCTGGTTATCCCGAAAATAATTTTGACGGCGTATTGATTTGGCATGTCCTGGAACATGTGCCGACACCCCGCGAGACGCTGCGCGAAGCATGGCGAATCCTGAAACCGGGCGGCGTATTGGTGGTGGCTGTGCCGAACTTCTCCAGCATTCAGGCGAAGTGGGCCGGCGCGGCATGGTTTCACCTCGACGCACCACGTCACCTGTTTCACTTTTCGGTTTCCGCGCTTGAGGACCTATTGCGATCCACCGGGTTTGTATTGGAATCCCGGCATCATTTTTCCCTGCGTCAGAATCCGTTCGGGTGGATCCAAAGTGCTCAGAACAAGCTGCCGTGGCTGCCGCGCAACGGCCTGTACGCCATGCTCCACCACCGACGATCACGCGGGGCCG
This sequence comes from uncultured Planctomycetaceae bacterium, assembly GCA_964531585.1. Taxonomy (GTDB): domain Bacteria; phylum Planctomycetota; class Planctomycetia; order Planctomycetales; family Planctomycetaceae; genus JAWKUA01. The sequence goes on from CAZHET010000537.1 coordinate 3,184, forward strand.
TTCCTTTCGGGATGCGGACGAGACTGCAGTTGTGGCTGTGTTTTGCTGTGCTCGCCGGCCCGGCAGTACTACTCAGTGTCCTGGCCGCGATTCTCAGGAGCGGAGCGACAATTCACATCGTCGCAAGGAAACAAGGTCACTGACGTTACCGACCGAACGCTCTGGCCGCGATCAGAATCGCCGGGCGTTGCCGCGTCCATCCATACACAGAAACTGCGACGGGGCGTTTCCGTGTACCTGCGACGTGCTTTTTCGGAGCAGACATACCTGGCGAAAAGGCAACGGTTCGTCTGCTCACGGTCGCAGGCTTCGTTCGAGACAAAGTCATTGGTTGCCGCGACCGGGCGATCAGACAATGGCTTCACAGTCTGGCATCGGTGGCAGCGGCCGGCTCACGATCAGTGCCTGCTTATACAACGTGGTTCGTCAGTTCCCGCAATCGCTTCAAAGCTGACTCGCGGTCACGGATGATCTCGTCAAGCTGTTCCTGACGGATTTTTGTCAGCAGGTCCTTGAACACGGGACCGGTCGGAATGTTCAGTTCTTTCAGGTCGGTCCCGGTGATCAGTGGTTGAGGGTCGAGCTGCTCGTCGGCTGTCCTGTCAAGATACTCCTGCAGGAATGCAGTGTTGTCGGATTCGTCGATACCAGCCGCGTGTCGGGCACTCAGGAGGTCCAGCAGAAGATTGCGTCGCGCGTCGGCAAGTATTGGCTTGATGACGTGCAGTGGCTTCGAATCCGCGTTCCGGCAGGCGCGAGCCGTGTCCGCCAGCCAGCAGACGCAGCCGGTTTCGTCACGGGAAAGCCGCAGCTTAGTACACTCTGCGCGAATGGCGGACGTTCTGTCGGCATACCTGGCGGCATCAGATTGGTGCAGCGAATCGAGCAATGTCGACAGGGACGGTTCGAACTCGTCTCCACGGAGCGATTTAATGACTGACAGCGACGCCAGAAGTGCCTGCGAACGTTCCGGTTCGTCCGGCACCACAGCAGGAAACACAACAGGCAGCAGACCGACATCGTGGAGCATCGACACAGCGATCTCACGAGACGGATGACCCAGCATTCGCCGCAGTTCCTGGGCGATTCGTTCCGCGCTGACCTGCTTCAGATCGTGGCGTAACTGGTGGATGGCGTGGAGCGTCTCCCGGTCGATTTCGAAGTCGAAGCACGCGGCGAACCGGACGGCGCGCAGCATTCGCAGTTTATCTTCGGTGAATCGCAGCCTCGCGTCTCCGATGGCTCGCAGGACGCGTGCTTCCAGATCGCGGCGTCCGTGAACGAAATCAATGACATCACCGGACAGCGGATC
>CAZHET010000538.1:0-3745 GCA_964531585.1 uncultured Planctomycetaceae bacterium
GCGGGCGACTGGCGTCCGCGCCGGGATCTCGCCGGAACGTATGACGACGCGTGGCGGCAGACTCGCCAGCCGCTGCTGCCGCTGGATTTCCAGGACCGCTACTTTTGCACCGCGCCGGCCGATCAGCAGACGCCCGGATTTCTCAAGGGCGGCGAAGACGTTGAGCTGACGAATCTGACTCCCGGCGGAAGTCTTCGCTTCAGACTTCCGCGGCTGTCGTTCGGCTTCAGTACCGCAATCAATGGCAGCCAGACACATCACCGGGCGGAACTGCACACGGTATTGATCGAGCCGGACGACATGCGGCTGATCATGGTCTGGCACACGGCGCTGCCGTGCCATCACACGTTGTATTCGCTGAAGCAGACGGTCGTGTTCGAAAAAGAACGAAGGCCGTCGGTATGAAGGATTCCGCAGCAAACCCGGTGGAAGACGGTGGCGTGTATGTCATCGATGCCGGCGCACAAACAGCGGTCGGAAAGAATTTCCGCGGTGCCGCTGCGGCGGTTCGCTGCGGCATCTCGGCATACGCAGAACTTCCGTTTATGATCGACCGCAAGGGCGAACCGATGGTGGTGGCGCGAGCGGACTGGCTCGACGAATGTCTGCCCGCGTTCGACCGAGTGAAGCGACTGGGTGCCGATGCGGCAGCCGGTGCCATTTCGATCACGCTGCCGGGCGACGCTCGTGTCGGGTTTCACATCGCCGTGTCGTCGGAACTGTTTCCCGAGCAGGACGCTCAACAGGTCGCGGCGCTGGCGATTCAGGCGCGGCTGCATCGGTTTTCCGCCGCGACAGCTCGAATCTTTGCCGACGGTCATGCGGCCGGAACGCAGGCTCTGCAGTCCGCCGTTGACGACATCCGCGCCGGGCAGGCAGACGTTTGCCTTGTCGGCGGCGTCGACTCCTGGCTGGACGCCGACCGGCTCGAACGCATCGACAGGGCGGGTCGGCTCCATTCGCTTCACAACAGTTGGGGCTTCACGCCGGGGGAAGGCGCGGCATTCCTGCTGCTGGCCAGCGGTGCATTCGTCAGGGAATTTCGGCTGGCGGCGATGGCCGAAGTCTGTGCGGTGGCGACGGCGCACGAACCGCATGTGCTGGGCGGTGAGACCGTGTGCATCGGCGAGGGGCTGACATCGGCATTTCGCGGTGCGCTCAGCGGCTGCGACAAAGTGGCGGACAGCTACTGCGATCTCAATGGCGAAACTTATCGGGCTGACGAATTCGGGTTCGCCGTTTGCCGTACCTCAGAATTCTTCGACGACGCAGGCCGATTCACGGCGGCCGCAGAATGCTGGGGCGACGTGGGAGCGGCTTCGGTTCCGCTGGGCGTCACTCTGGCGCTGGCAGCGTGGGTCGGCGGCTATGCGTCCGGAGACCAGGCGCTGGTGTGGTCCAGCAGCGCGTCCGCGCCGGAACGCGGAGCCGTTCGGCTGCGATCGAAGCTAACACGGGGGAACTAGCCATGTCGGTCACGATCAACATCAATAACCTGACACTGTGTCACAAGGGCAGCAGCGGCGTTTCGATGGCGACTCTGCCGGACGTCTGCAAAAGCCCGTCGGTCCCTGTGCCGTATCCGAACATCGCCTTTTCCAGCGACCTGACGAAGGGCACAACGACGATCCACGCCGACGGCGGCAACATGTGCGCGAAGTACGGATCCGAATTCTTCAAAAGCACGGGAGACGAAGCCGGCGTCGGCGGCGGAGTCAAGTCAGGCACATTTATTAAGGAAGCCACGTGGATCACGTATTCGTTCGACGTGAAACTCGAAGGCAAAGGAGCCTGCCGCCTGACCGACAAGATGTTCCACAATCACCAGAACACGGTGAATGCGGCGGGAGAAATGCAGGCGTTTGTTGTTGGCAATGACCTGCTGAACGTGCTCTGCAACATCTATTGTGAAACCTGGAAAGCCGGCGAAGAGTTCAAGAAGAACCCGGCCAATAAAGGCAAAAAATTCAATTACTCGCAGCATGCCGAAGGGCTCGGAAAAGGCAAGTACGCGGACAACCTTGCCAGGCACGGGCTCAAAAGCGAAGTTCGGCTGCTGACAAAAATCAGCCAGGGCACGAAGGCCGGGCTGAAGAAGGTGGGCGACCAGTTCAAACGCAAGCTGTATACGGCGGATGCCGTCGCCAAACGTCTGCGAGCCGAGGCGCAGGAACGCATCGCCAGAATGGTGGGACAAAAGATCGCAAAGAAAGCCGCCAAAAGTGCGGTGCTCAAGTTCATTCCCGGTGTCAATGCCATCAGTATTGCCTGGGATCTCTACGACGCCTACGAACTTTACAACATGGCCTCGGAGATGCTTGAATCCACCGTCAAGGATGCGCTGGGCGAGTTCGTGGAGGTCAAGCCCGACATTGCTCAGATTGATGCCGACGGTGCGGTCAAAGACATTTATGACTACAAGTTTCCGGGAGACCGCTATCGGGATTCTCAGGACAAGATTTTTCGTGACGCAACGGGTAAGGTGCCCAATACCGTTGATCACAAGTCGTGCAACAATTGTGCAACGAAATAGCAGACTCGTTAACTCGGTCCCAGGCTCCAGCCTGGGACCGCACATAAACTCGGTCCCAGGCTCCAGCCTGGGACCGCATATCCTCGAAGCTCTGCTTCGCATTGGGGCGCGAGGCGCCGGTGTCGGCTCTCGTGACGTCGTGGAAGCAGAGCTTCCCGGATAGGCGTTCCGAAGCTGGAGCTTCGGAACGAGACAAGCTGGAGCTTCGGAACGAGACAAAACGAGACAAAACGAGACAACGAAAGGCAAACGCTGGTGGATCTGAAATCCGTGGAAGAATTCGTCAACGACACAGAAGTGGACGGGACACCGGACCTGCTGCTGTGCGGCGACCTGCTGGCATTTCTGCCAGGCAGTTTTCATCAGCACGCCGAAGAAGTGCGGGCGTACTTTAACGCTGGCCGACCCGCTCTTCAGGATTCTGTCAGGTATTTCCTGATCGACGGATCCGGCCGCTTCCGCAAGGCGACTGCCGATACAATGAAGCTGGTGGAACAATGGGCCGCTGCTCCGGAGGAAAATCGTTCGATCTACGGGCTGGATCTGGAAAGCGGAAAGAAAGGCGGAGCGGTCTCGGACCGGGCGTTCCAGATGTATTTTGATGGCGGCGATCCCGGCTTTGTTCGCAACATTTATCCCGCCGTGACTCTTGTCGAACATCCGGAAGTCGTTGTTGAAATGGCGGTCGAAGCCTTAAAAGACTCACGTTTTCTGAGTGCTTACGGAGGCTTCGCGGTGAATATGCAACGAGGCTATCCGGCACCGTACGCCGACAGCCGCATCGCTGCCATCAGCCGCAGATTCCACGGGATACACCTGGGCCGGCCGTTGATGTTCGCGCGGTACGTCGAGGAACATCTGATGTGTCCCGGCTGGCTGACGGGAATCGGAGATCCGCTGCTGAAGCAGATCGGCGGAGCCACGGCGCTGCGCAGCCGGCTGCCGGCGGAAGTGGTGATTCATCAACTGACTCACGGCGTTCTGCTGCAGGCAGGAGAACGCCCTGCCGTTGGCGACGTGAACCGGCAGGAGAATATGGACGCGTATCGAGCTGTCGGGAAGGTCATCACGCCGCTGCGAATTCCCGTTTCCGTTCTCGGTGAATATAACGAGCTCGGCGGGACCGAACGAACGCGGGAATGGCTGGCCAGATTCGATGCAGACTGAAACGACATCACTTCCCTGCAGTTTTCAGACACGTCTTCCTTCTCG
>CAZHET010000538.1:3755-4493 GCA_964531585.1 uncultured Planctomycetaceae bacterium
GACGGGCGAGCCGGTGCGTCTGGAGTTCGAGCTTTCGTCGGGCACTGAGGCGGATGTCGGTTCCATCCGCGAAGTCGTTGACCTGTTTGCGCTCGGTGTCCGGCTCAACCTGTTCTGGGCGGGAACTCCGGGACGCTGGGACGACGCGGAATGGACAGGTTCAGGCAGCACATTTTGTCACACGGCAGGCGTTGCGGGAATCCGGGCCGCTGACTTCCGGGTCCTGGCGAATCTGATTGTCCAGTGTGTGCATACGGGTGATCCGGTCAGCTCCGTGCGAATTTCGGCACGTCGCGAACCGGAAGTCGCCGGGACCACCGACGCCGTCCTGTCGGCCGCGCTCGCAGACTCGCCAGCGACTGGCGAGCGTCAGTGCGGGCCGTTGCAGGGCCGCAGGCTGACCTTCAGCATGGAATTTGACGATGCCATCAGTGATGACGATGTTGATGACATCTGCGAAGCGCTGCACGTCTGGGACCACCTGGTTTTTATGGGTGGATACAGCGAAAGCTATGAAAGGCAGGAAGGTTTCGTTCCCTGCACAGGCGAGACGTTCCTGGACGGCGACCGGGTACTGATTCACGACGTGGGCTTCTTCACGGCGTCGGCGGTCGCCCTGAGCGGCATTCGCAGACTGCTGGCGTCGCTGACATCCCGGGGTCTTTCCGGCCGTCTGATCCGTGTCGAATCGGCACCGGTATTTACGGCTGGATGATCCGGCATCCCTCACGGCGAAAC
>CAZHET010000539.1:0-4474 GCA_964531585.1 uncultured Planctomycetaceae bacterium
TTTCTGCTGGTGCCCGCTGCGGGTCTTGCAGCGGGCCGCTGGACTACACTTGTCAGGGAACACTCACTCCGGGATCACTCCATGAGTGCTCACAGACAAGTCCTCCCTGTTGCCCCGTAGCGTCATGTGCCAACGGATTCAGTTGGATTCTAAAGCCAAAGTGCTTGTGCAATGGTGCTGCCACGCCGCCGGTGGGGATCAGAATTTTTTCGACGATGACGTACAACATACCGTCTCCGGGGTGCTAGTCACTAGACGCGTCAGCAATTTCCTGAAGTGTCTACAGGCTCACTACCTACACCACGTGACTTGCGTTACAGCGTACGCCGGCGCAAGTGTCAGGGTTCTCCGTCATTCGCACGGCGTGCATGCGCCGCACAGCGCTCGCACGCTGAGTGCAAGTCTCGTGGTTTCTATGCCACACTCGTAGCATTACAGAAAGGAACTCTTCCATGATGAAGTTCGCGCACCATCGACTCCGTGGTTGTAGTCGCTGCCATCGATGGCTGATCGGCATCGCCTTTCTATATTGTTCAGTTGCGTCCGGGAATGAGACGGTATTTGAAAGTCTGTTGCAGACGATTGACGCGCGGCGCACCGCAATTGATGGAGGCCTGTCCTGGGATTTCGAGTACGAAGTCTTCACAGTTCCATTGCATCCCCACGGACCACCGACATTGGATTACCTGAACGCTTTGGAGCGTCGCGCCGCAGAGCCGCTGCGTGACGCCAAGAAGAGCGCCTTCACAACTTTCACCGGTTCAGCCCGTTGGGAACCTGGCAAAGGACGTTATTGGTTCAACGCCGCGTACGTTAACAAGTGGGATGGAGGAATCGCCGACCACATTGGGATGCGTGAGCAGATAGCGTACGATGGAACCTGGTATTGGGATGTGCAGACTTCGAAGCCCGGGCGGGAACTGCCCCGAGAAGACTTCAGTGGCGAATTGGATGTTCAGGAAGACTGGCTACCGCACGGAAATATATCTCAATCGGTTCCTTTGGGAGGACGTGTCGAGCAACTGTTCGCCGCCAGCGGATTCGTGTTCCGTCCGGGCTATATGTCGCTCCCGGATGGTTCTACGTGGGGCGATTCCGTAGACATTGCCGGATTCCTGCGCGAGTTGCAGCGGAATGGAATGGAAATACACACCGAGCAACCTGACAGTGAACATGCGAGTGTGTCGTTTGGTATCGTCGACAGCGAAAAACTGTCGATCCCCAAGGGAACAATGACGATACACTTTCGTCTGGACCAGCTCGGTGCAATTGAACGCATTTCGTTCACAGCAGAGGCACCAGCCGGAATTATTCGAGCTGCCGATTTTGAAATTTCCAATGTCGAGGTCAGCCCTGGCGTCTGGTTTCCGGAACAGATCATTTGGGGCAATTGGATGAATCCTCGAGTAACGCGAGTCCGGACTTCAAATGTCAAAGTTGCTGCACTTGGGTTGAGCGACTTTCAAATCGATTTTGCACCCGGCACCCGGGTCGATGATCATCGCTCTCAGTTATCGTTTGTTGCGTCAAATACACCGTTCGACGAAGACCGCGCCATTCGGGAATACGCAGCAACCTACCTCGGCGATTTCTCCGGGCTTGCAGGTTCCAGTCAGTCGGCGCATCGCTCCCGAGCTCGTCTGGTAATTGTGGCTGGCACGATACTGCTTGTCGCGGTACTTCTCGTGACCTGGTGGCGACGACGCTCCCGGACACTTGGGTTCTTGCTGGCGACAGCCCTGGTCGGCAACCTTGGATTGGCAAACGAAATCCAGGAAGTATCGGCAACGCCGCTTCAATGGTCGGATGGCGAAGGGTGGACGTTACCTGTGGGTGCTGGAGGCCAGAAAATTCGCGTAGCGCAATGCGGCAACCGAATCACATCGCTGGCACTGCTCGCATTTCGTCGGGATGTTGATGCTTCCCGGCTTTCGCGGCACATGCGGCCCACGACTTTGGGAATTGACTTACGGCAGATCGTGGAAACGCTCGCGGCTTTTCGGGTTCAGGCGACAATCCGAAAGGGTGTTTCGTGGACTGCGCTTCACGAATCGCTGCCAGGAGGTGTATTCGCGATCGTTGCAATCCCGCCGACTCGAATGCCAGGCGGTCACTACGTCGCCGCAATACGGCGGCCAACAGGTGAGGTTGTACTTCTAGACCCGCCGCACGGAGTGAGACTTCTTGAGCCCGATGATCGCGAGTCATTCGAAACGCCTGACCTGGTCGTCGCGTTTCTGACCAATTCACCGGCACCTGACACTCCCGAGATCTCCGTTCCTGAGCTCATTGAAATCGAAAGTGAAAGCAGGAACTGGCGCGACGATGTTCTGGTCGATTGTCCAGTAAGGAACATCTCCGACTCGGCGGTGTGGATCAAGCCATTGAAGGCGACCTGCGGCTGCGTGCGAGCGACGAAGCAACCGACGATGATCGCGCCTGGTGAGACCGGGCTGGTTGAATTCCGCATCAAGCCCGCGCACTGGGGAGCCGGGCTGCAGCGCAAAGAAGTGTCTGTGGAAACCGGCGGCGGGACGTCAGCCTTCGTCACACTCGAAGCAGAATTCATAAAGATCTCTTCGGGCGAACCCCAACCTGCGACCGGAACCGAAGTTGTCACACTACCGCTGGAGTGTCCGGATGAGCCCTTCAAGCGTCAACTAAAGCTTCCGCTGCCCCGCGAGTGGGATTCAGAGCTGGCCGCCAAGGTGGTGCGAGGTGGGACCGGGTGGGCCGAGGTGACGATTCAAGCGGATGCCGGCCAACAACTCCTGGTCGCTGACTTGAGCATTCCTCAAGCGGAACTGATGCGGGTTCGATCCGGGGAGACTGTGGACTGCCTGGTGGAAGTGGATGGCAGAGGTAAGCTCTACGGCACATATCGCGTGGTCGTGTCGCAGGACTTGAGCGGCATGAGCGTTCATAAGAAAGTCATTGCACAGCAGGGCGAGCAGTTTGAGTTTTCGGGGGGTTGCAGTCGGCGAATCGGAATCAATGGATTGCGACGATCGACAGTATTTCCGGTGCTGAACTGGCATCGACGCCCGTGTGGAACCTGGAATCGGATGGAGATTGGAAACTTACCGGTGCGACAGTGACCCGTGTTGAACGGCCTTCGCCGATTCGAATCCGCTTCAGTCATCCTGAATTTCTTCCGTTCTCTACACACTGCGTGTTGGTTCCGTAGTTCGTCGAATTTGAATGGCGTCAGCAACGGCACAGAAGATGAGCCGCGATCAGGTAACAGTTCAGTGCATCCGCTGGAAACCAGAAGGCCTCTGCGGCGGAATTCTGTTCGTTATGGCAATGCTGCTGACGGCCTGGGGAGCCAGCTGTCATTCGCCGACTCTGGATGAAACGAGCCACCTCGTATCTGGCCTGTCTCACTGGGAGCTGGCAAGATTTGAAGCCTACGCGGTAAATCCTCCGCTCGTTCGGATGTTGGCGACGCTGCCAGTTCTGGCGATGGATCCGAAAACGGACTGGTCGCCCATGGAACGGGCGGAACTGAAAGTCTCGGATCGTGTAGAGTGGCGACTTGCCCGCCGGTTTGTGGCTCTCAACGGACCCCGGTCACTGGCCATGCTCACGGTGGCGAGAGTCACGGTTGCCCCGCTCGCTGGGATCGGTCTGCTTGTCTGTTGCGCATGGTGGCGAAAACTGTCAGACAGCAGCGTTGTCGTTCCAGGTATGCTGCTGTGTTTTTCCCCGACATGGCTGGGGCATGCGAGCTTGATGACGCCGGATGCCAGTGCTGCCGCAATGGGCGTGCTGGCCGTATACGTGCTCCGCCGGTGGCTCACTGATCACTCCTGGGCGTCCGTAATCGCGGTCGCAGCGGTCGGCACTGCGGCGATTCTGACCAAGATGACATGGCTGGTGGTTTTTCCCGCAGTTGTGTTTTCCGCATGGTTGATCTCACTGGGCATGGCTGCTGCGAATCGGTCAGCGTGGCGGCTGCAGGCCGTCCAACTCGTTTCGGCGGCCTGCGTCGGACTCTTGCTGTTGAATCTGGCGTACGGGTTTGAAGGTACCCTGACTCCGCTGCGGGACATCCCGTTCGAGAGCCAGTTGATGGCTCATAATGAAATCCCCGGGATCACGTGGCCTGTCAATCGTTTCACAGAGGGGTTCATCGGCAGCATCCCCATTCCGCTGCCGACGTCCTTTGTGCAGGGTCTCGACGTTCAGCGTTTTGACTTTGACGCAGGTCTTCGTTCCTACCTGATGGGGGAATGGAAGCATGGCGGCTGGTGGTACTATTATCTCATTGGCTTTCTTGTGAAGGAGCCCATCGGGTTTCAACTTATGTTGTACGTCAGCATTCTGAACGGACTGTGGTGCTGGAAACGCTGGACTCCCGCAGGTATCCGCGAATGGTCGCTGATCGTCGTGCCACCGGTGCTGATCTTTGCGCTCGTGTCATCTCAGACCGGGTTCAATCATCACATGCGGTATGTTCTTCCCGCATACC
>CAZHET010000540.1:0-4472 GCA_964531585.1 uncultured Planctomycetaceae bacterium
CCAGCAGACATTTGCTGTCGCGTCGCTGCAGCCTGCGGACACGGCAACGACGACGCTGATCCCTCGACTGATCGACGATCCGCCGGCGGACAAGTCCGGCGATCAGGGAGTCGCAGCGCTGCCCGTTGAAGACGTTCCGGACGACGCACGGGACGAGTCGGAGAACGAATCCCGTCCGTCTGCCGAAGAAATCATGGCACTGCAGGCGGCTTTGGACGATGCCACGGCGCAGCATCAGGGTCTGCTGGCCGAACTTCAGGTCAACGAAGGCGAAGCCGCGAAACTGCAAACACAGATCGGCGAAGCAAAAGCTCGCTTGCTGCTGGCAGAGTCTGACGACAAGGAACACGAAGCCACTGCGGAAAACCTTCGCACGTTAACCGCATTGCGGCAGCAGGAAGACGCGTTGAAGCGGCAGCTCGTCCAGTCGCAGGACGAAGTGTCTCGTCTGCACGCAGAACTGCGGCTTGCAGACGAGACCACTCAGCAGGTCGAACAGATTCTGGTCAATCGCGAATCAGCGCTGCTAAGTCTGCGGCAGCACATCAGCGACCAGCAGGCCAAGCAGATCACGATCGGTTCTGATTCGACAGTCATCGAATTCAGCAATCCGACCGGAACGGCGCGGGAACCGATCATCGTGGAAATCACAGGGGCCGGCATGATCTTCCGCCCTGGCGAAGTTCGCATTGCGCCGCAGGATCTGCAGGGCTTTCCGGCTCGGGACAATCCGTTGCTGTCGGGAGTCCTGGCGCTGCATCGACTTCGGTCAGGGAATTCGGCTTTGTCGGAACCGTACGTGCTGCTGCTGGTTCGGCCGGAAGGAACGACAGGGTTCTACATGGCCCAGCGGATTCTGAAGGACGCACGGATTCACTTCGGATACGAACTTGTTGAGGCCGACCGGGAAATCGCCACCGGCACGGCTTCCGACGAAGAAGCTTATGTTCTGCGGGAATCGCTGCTCGCCGCGTTCGGTCGCCGACAGTCGTTGTACGCGGAACTGCAGCATGCGATTCGCGATCTTCCCGCACGCGAGCCGGGGGCTCCGCGGAACGCATGGACCACCGACGACGAGACACCCGCTGCAACACGCCGCGAAGGCAATGACGCTCTGGCCGGCCGGTACTATGCCGGCGGACATGCTCCGGTGAGACCACCGTCACGACCCCGCCCGTTCGCGCGACTTCCGGAAATGCCGCCAGCCGTGCCGGACGTTGCGGAACGAGATGCCGGTTCTTTCACGAACGCGCGACCTCGGGGCAGCGTGGCTCCGCAGTCTGACACGGCCTTTCAAGTGCCTTCGCAGCGCGACGTCGTTGACACCGACTCGCCGGAACACGGAGCGACAGGCAACGGTGCGCCCGGCAACGGCGGCCTGCCGATTCCGGGTTTCGACTCGCTACCTGGCCGTCTGGAAGATTCGACGAACAGTCCTGCGCGAAGCGTCGCCGGGCCGCCCGCGACGGCGATCGAGTCTGCGGAACCGGAACGCCTGACCGGCCCGATGCGTGAACTCAGCGCGTTCGACGAAGGCGCTGACACCGAATCGGGCGCCACGTCCGACGGCGCAACCAGCGGCGCGACCAGCGGCGCAACGGAGGCGGCGCAGAGTGACTTCGCCAGCAGTGACGCCGCCAACGAGTTCTGGAACAACCTGACTCCAATTGAAGAAGGAAACCCGGTCGCCGCAGAGACCAGATCGAGTCCACGTGTGCCGCCGTCGCCAACTGCGACTGCGGCCCCCCTGCGTCGCCGCGATTCCCGCGCGCCGTCCGGCTGGTCCGAGTCGTTCGCCACGAGCGAGCCTCAGACATCCCGCACAGCCGGACCGGCGGGAACCGCTGACGACGCAGCCGACTCAGCCACAGCGAATTCGTATGTCCCGTCGTGGCCAGGCAATTCGCCGGGCGGCGCGGCGGGTCGTTCGGCGTTGAACGACGGATCTTCCGGAACGGCCGGTTCCGCCTTCGCGGCGAACGGAGTTCCCGGCGCACCAGCCAGTGCGATGACATTCGGCGCGACATCGAGTTACGGGGGCACAGCGGCGAACCTTGATCCGGAGCTGCTGAAGATGCTCGATCAGGCGCGGCAGGCCGGCGAACGTCAGACATTCAGTCGGCAGGACGTGACGGTGTTCCTTGACCCGCAATTCGTCACCGTCGCCAGCCAGACACCGCGGCGGGTCGATGACAGCGATTTCGATGCTCAGTTGCTGGCGACTCTGCAGGGTGTGTCGGAAGAGCTGAAGTATTCACCCGGCTATGGTTCGGGCCGGCTGGTGCCGGTCGTCAGATTCATCGTCAGTCCTGGTGCAGAACGCATGCATCTGCGGCTGGCCGGCCGACTCGCGCAGTTGGGAATTCCGTCGGCTGCGTTCGTCGATCTGAGTCCGCATGTGGATTCCGAACAGGGACGCTCGGTGTACTCGCACAATGAAGCACCGCAGGCTGGCGATTCTCAGGATGACACTTCGCCGGGAATGCCCGTGATTCGCCCCGGAGATCCGAATCGAAAGGCGAGGATTCAGCTATGAGCCGTCGCCACAACAGCGCCGAACAGGAATTCGGTTCCGACTCGTTCCTGGACATCATCGCCAACATCGTTGGCATCCTGATCATTCTGATCGTGGTCGCAGGCGTAAAAGTCGCCCGGCAGCCGCCGGAAGCGAATCCGGCTCCGTTGCCGGTCGTCGCAGAATCGGCAGGTGATTCGGCAGTCGGTTTCCAGTCAGCGGATGGCGAAAGTGGGCCGACCGAAGCGTCAGATGACGACGAATCATGGCTGGTGCTACCAGCAGTCGCAGCGGAGCCGCAACTTCCGCAGATTGACCCGCAGGAAGTGGAACGACTGAACTCACAAATCGCGGATCTGCATTTGAAGGTGGACGGAGCCGTTTCCACGATCGCCGTGTCCAGCGCGGAACTGCAGCGCCTGCTGGATGAGATTCAGGCTGCCGACGCCGAAAGTTTCGCCCGAGCGGTGCGGTTGAAGGAAATCGATTCGGAACGGGACGTCGCCGCTGAACGAGTTCTGCAATTGTCGCAGTCGCTCGGCCGCAACGAACACGAAGTCGCGGCTTTGGGGCAGAAGCTGTTCGCCAGCCAGCAACATCAGCAGTTCATCGCCGACCGACTTCACGCCGTCAGCGTTCAGACTCAGAAACTGCGCGAAGTGCTCGAAGCCACGCCGGCAGTTATTGATAGCGGAGAGCGACTGCTGCACCGGCTGGCTCCCGTTGGCGAGCCTGTCACGGAACATGAACTGCATTTTCGGATCAGCCAGGGCCACATCGCTCACATTCCGCTGGAAGCGTTGCTCGACCGCCTGAAGGCGCAGGTGTCGTCACGTCGCAGCACGGTGATGAGAATGGACCGCTACGAGGGCACGGTCGGTCCGGTCGGCGGCTTTCGCATGGACTACACCGTCGAAAAGAACGCGCTGCCGCCGCTGGAATCTCTGCAATACGGCGGCGGGGCGTACCGGGTGAGTGTGTCGCGCTGGACGGTCGTTCCTGCGGACACGCTGGATGCTGAACCGCTCGATCGCGCGGTGGTGATCGGATCGCGATTCCGCCAGGTTCTGGAAACCGCACCGCTGGATTCGACGATTACGATCTGGCTGTACCCGGACGACTTCGCCGCATTCCGACAGATTCGCGAACTGGCTCACGGTTTGAATCTGCGCGTCGCCGCGCGACCGCTGCCTCCCGGCACTCCGATCGCCGGCTCGCCGTCCGGCAGTCGTTCCAGCGGACAATAGTCGCGAGCGAGTTGTTGGGCGAGCGGCAAGCGAGCACATCCCTGCCGTTAGCCGGCAGCATTGGCCACGTGGCGAACGCATCAGCCGTCGCGGGACAGGCGCTTCAGTTTCGGCGAGACGGCGCTACGGAGACGGAACGGAGACGGAGCAACGAGTCACGACACCAGTTCGTGTACCTGCCTCGCCGCGTCCATTGAAGCCCGGCAGCGCATTCGGTACGCTCACGAAGCAAGCGACCCGGGCTATCCATCCGCTTCCTCTTTTCGACGAAAATTCACGGGGGCATCATGTCACAGTCAACTTCGAAAGGCCTTAGCCGGCGAGGGTTCCTGAAGGGATCCGGCGCGGCTGTTGCGGCCTCCACCGTTGTTGCCAATGCAACGGGCCAGGACACGGCCACTGCCGCGTCTAAAGTTGTCAGCGGAGAAACTGCCATCACGCTGAAGGTGAACGGCAAGTCGATGCAGGCAAAGGTCGAACCGCGAACAACGCTGCTCGATGTGCTGCGTTACCAGTTCGACCTGACGGGAGCGAAGCCGGTCAGCGCTGACGGAAGCAGCGGAGCCAGCACCGTGCTGATTGACGGCAAGCCCGCAACGGCCTCGACGACGCTGGCACTCGCTGCCGTCGGCAAAGAAATCACCACCGTCGAAAGTCTGGTCAACGATGAAGTGCCAAAAGCGTTCGTCGAACACGACGCGCAGCAGTGC
>CAZHET010000541.1:0-3488 GCA_964531585.1 uncultured Planctomycetaceae bacterium
GTCGAAGGCGTTTCGCCAGCATTGCGATCGAATGCCGTTCACCCGCCGCTGTTCCATGCCGCTGTTCCCGAGCGCGACATTTTACCGCTCAGTCGAATTGTGCCGCGCAGCGGTCGGACAACACTGATGCGAGATCGAGCGACCCCGCGGTTGTTGACAAAAATGTAGCATCGGCTACACTTTGGCTGCCGGACCGCAGCGCCGGATGCAGGTTTCCGTTGACTGGAGAGCAAAATTGGTCATTGCCAGGCTCATTCTTAACACGGTAGCGATCCTTCTGTTCGCGTTTTCGGCCGGGTGCGGCAGCTCGGAAGACAGGAGCGGGGCTGCGACCGGCAAGGCTGAATCCGGCGGCAACCGCATCGAAGCCGTTGCCACGGTTGGCATGGTTGCGGACATCGTCCGGCAGATTGGCGGGGAACGCGTCCGCGTCAGTCAGATCTGCGGGTCCGGAGTTGATCCGCATCTGTACAAGCCGACTCGCGATGACGTTAAGACGATCATGTCGGCAGACGTTGTGTTCTATTCCGGTCTGATGCTGGAAGGCAAAATGACCGACACGCTGGTCAAGGTTGCTCGGTCGAAGCCCGTCATTGCGGTGACGGAAGCGATTCCTGAGACGTCGCTGCTGGAGCCCGACGACTTCGCCGGACACTATGACCCGCATGTCTGGATGGACGTCAGCGCCTGGTCGGAATGTGCCGGCGTCGTGGCAGACAGCCTGAGCGAATTCGATCCGACTCACGCGAGTGAGTACGCCGCACGGTCCGCAGCCTATCGCAGGCAACTCGCCGCGCTGCACGAGTATGGCCGAAACGCGATCGGTACGATTCCCACGGGCAGCCGGGTGCTGATCACGTCGCACGATGCATTCAACTATTTCGGTCGGGCGTATGGGCTTGAAGTACTGGGAGTCCAGGGGCTCTCAACCGAATCCGAAGCCGGTCTGCAACATATTAACGAGCTTGTCGATCTGCTCGTCGACCGCAACGTGGCGGCTGTGTTTGTTGAAAGCAGCGTGCCACGCAGAAACATCGACGCACTTGTCGAAGGAGCACGCTCGCGAGGTCACGATGTGAAAGTCGGGGGCGAGCTGTATTCCGACGCGATGGGCAGCAACGGGACATACGAAGGAACGTACATCGGAATGCTGGATCACAACATCACGCTGGTCGCCCGGATGCTTGGTGGGGAAGCGCCGGCCAAAGGATTTCAGGGCAAGCTGAAGCTGGAACAGTAATCGTTTAACCCGTGGTCGCAGACCAGGCCGTCTGCCTCGCGGTGTGATCACGCAGCAATCGGGGTACCACATCTTCGCAGAAGTTGTGCGGCGCAGTCGTCAGAAACCTGTTTTTTGCCGGATGACACCAAAGAACCCGCTTTTCTGAATAGAGTGGCGTTCACGAGCAGTTTCCGGCGCGCTGCGCGGCACAACTTGCCTGACGGCAAGATGTGGTACCCGAAATCTCTTACGCTGACGATTCGAGCATGTCTCAACCGCAAACAGAAACTCAACCTCACGACGCACCGTCACCCGACGTCCCGCTTTCCGTCTACGATCTCACCGTCGCATATCATCGCAAGCCCGTCATCTGGGATGTGGAATTCGACGTGCCGCCAGGGACGTTGGTCGGTGTCGTCGGCCCGAATGGAGCAGGGAAGAGCACACTGCTGAAAGCCGTGATGGATCTGACGCCGAAAGCTTCCGGCCGGGTTCGCGTCTTCGGGGACACCTACCGTCACAACCGCCAGCGAGTCGGCTATGTGCCTCAACGGGAAAGCGTCGACTGGGATTTTCCGGTCAACGCGCTCGACGTTGTCACGATGGGGCTTTACAGCCGCATCGGCTGGTGTCTGCCCGTTCGCCGCAGGCATCGCAAGTTGGCGATGGATGCACTGGAACGCGTAGGCATCGCGGACCTCGCTCACCGTCAGATCAGTCAGCTATCCGGCGGCCAGCAGCAGCGCACGTTTCTCGCTCGCGCGCTGGTTCAGGACGCGGATCTGTATCTGATGGACGAACCGTTTGCGGCTGTCGACGCGTCGACGGAACGAGCGATCGTGCAGATCCTGCGCGACATGAAGAGTGATGGCAAAACGGCTGTCGTCATTCATCATGACCTGCAAACCGTGCCGGAGTACTTTGATTACGTGGTGCTGCTGAACATGCGAATCGTGGCGCACGGACCGGTGGAAGACGTGTTCACGTCAGAGAATCTCCAGAAAACATACGGCGGCCGGCTGACGCTGCTGGAAGAAGTCTCCGACGCGATGCGCAGGCGGGAGCGGTCGCTGTGAGTGGTGCGCCGGAAGTACGACGGGGCTCCGATCCCGCCGGTATGCGACTCAGGCCCGAAGGGACGCGTCTTTGCGGATGCCGGTGGGTCGTGCTTCTGTTGGTGCTGACGACGACTTTCACCAGCACCGCATTCGCCGCGCCACCTTCCGCATCCGGCAATGAATCCCTCAGCGATCGATCGCTCGCATGGCCGTCGTTCGAACATTGGCGGCGGGTGCTGCTGCTGGAAGATTACAACTCGCGAATTGTCGTGCTTGGGACAACGCTGCTTGGTTGCGCGGCGGGAATTGTCGGCAGCTTCACTCTGCTGCGCAAGCGCGCGTTGATGGGCGACGCGATCAGCCATGCGACGCTGCCGGGGATCGCACTGGCGTTCATTACCGCAACCGCCATCGGAGCCAACGGGAAGAGCCTGCCGGTTCTGCTCGCGGGAGCCACCGTCAGCGGTCTGATTGGAGTCGCCGCGATTCTGATGATCCGACGACTGACGCGACTGAAGGAAGACACAGCACTGGGAATCGTGCTCAGCGTTTCCTACGGGGCCGGCATTTCGCTGCTGGGCGTTATTCAGCAGATGGAGACAGGACACGCTGCCGGACTGGAATCGTACATCTACGGCAAGACGGCATCGCTGGGGTCCAACGACAACTGGATGATTGCGTGGGCGGCCGCCGTATGTCTGGCCGGGTGTCTGCTGCTATTCAAAGAACTGAAACTGTTGTGTTTCGATGATGGCTTTGCGGGGTCGGAAGGGTTCCCGGTACTGCTGCTGGACGTCGCGCTGATGACGCTGGTGGTCATCGTGTCGATCGTGGGGCTGCAGGCTGTCGGACTGATTCTGATGGTCGCGCTGCTGGTGATTCCTGCGGCGGCAGCCCGATTCTGGACCGAATCGATGGTGCGCATGACGGTGCTGTCGGCGGTGCTTGGCGCGGCCGGAGGCATGTTCGGGGCTGCGATGAGTGCTCTGTTTTCGAACCTGCCTTCCGGAGCGATGATCGTCCTGGTGTGTGCGGCGTTCTTTGTGGTGAGCATGGTGTTTGGTACGTCGCGAGGCGTCCTGACTCGCTGGCTGCGACGACGAAATCTCAACCGCAAGGTTCAGCGCCAGCACCTGCTGCGAGCGATGTTCGAACTGCTGGAAGCGGCGCGGGACGGGGAGCGGAAGGATCCGCACTGCGAGGCTCCC
>CAZHET010000541.1:3498-4453 GCA_964531585.1 uncultured Planctomycetaceae bacterium
TGATGTGCGCTTCGAGATTGAAGGAGCCGAGCCGCTGCCGCACACGACGTGGGGTATTGGCCGCGATTCAGCAGGAACGTCGCCCTCTCGGTTTCCGATCATTGTTTCGGACTTGTTGCAGGAACGAAGCTGGTCACTTTCGAAACTGCGGCACGAAATCCGCAACGCCGAAGATGAAGGCCTGGTCAGTACGGCCGATGCGAAACACGTTCGGCTGACCCGCAAGGGGTATCGGGAAGCGGCCCGGCTGACGCGCCAGCACCGCTTGTGGGAACTGTATTTGATTACTCACGCCGAAGTTGCTCCGGCGCGAGTCGACCGCGACGCGGATGCGATCGAACACGTGCTGGAACCGGAAATCGTCGAACGCCTCGAGACGCTGCTGGAGCAGCAGGACGCGGTCAAGCCCGTTCCGGCGAGTCCTCATGAGATGGCGGGTTCACCCGTGACGGGGGGTGGAGGATGAGTCTGCGCCGCGCGTCACTTCGACAGGGAGGCTGGCCGTGTCCGCACTGACCGACTGGACCTTCGCGCTCGATGGCTGGATCGTGATCACGGGGGCACTCTGCGCGATTGCGTCGGCGCTGCTGGGGAATTTTCTCGTGCTGAGAAAGCTCAGCATGCTGGGCGACGCGATTACTCACGCTGTGCTGCCGGGGCTGGCCGTTGCGTTCTTCATCAGTGGAACTCGCAACAGTCTGCCGATGTTTCTGGGAGCCGTTGTGGTGGGCCTGCTGACGGCGGTGTTCACGGAATGGATTCGCGGGATCGGTCAGGTCGACGAAGGCGCGTCGATGGGAGTTGTGTTTACGTCGCTGTTCGCGCTGGGGCTGGTGATGATCGTGCAGGCGGCGGATCATGTGGATCTCGATGCCGGCTGCGTGCTGTATGGCGCGATCGAGATGATTCCCCTGGACACAGTGACGGTTGCCGGTCAAGACATTCCGCGGGCGAC
>CAZHET010000542.1:0-4427 GCA_964531585.1 uncultured Planctomycetaceae bacterium
CGTCTCACTCATGGCCGCGTGAGGTATAGTGCATTGTCAGATCTTGAATTTGGGGTCGACCGTCAGGTTTGGGTTCGACCGTCATTCCCGCACAGGCGGGAATCCAGTATTCGCAGCACTGGATTCCCGCCTGCGCGGGAATGACGAACCCGGAAACCAGGAGTTGACAAGGCATTTGCACCGTTGTGCAGGTGGCTTGCCTGGGAACACACGCGCACAACATCTTTGGACCACGCCAGAGTCTCGGCGCCGCGGTTGTCAAAACGGCAGCCTGTTCGATCCACATCTGCCAACTGCCGCGTGATCAGGTGGTGTGAGGGTTTCGCAAACGTTGTCTCAGCAGACACTTACGTTCGCAGGTCGTCGGCGGCACGCCATTCGCATAGGTCGGGTGAATCGGGGTCGCGGTCTGCCCAGGCAGCCGGTCGGCAGGGTTCGGCGTCAGCAGAATTGCCTGTCGGTCTTGTGTTGGCGACTTCTATTTGTGTCGCGCGCGATTGGCGCATTACAGGTTTTCAGGAGACGAAAATGGCGAAGAAGGCTTCTTCGGGAGGCATCCGCATCGTGCCTCTGGGCGATCGAGTGGTGCTGAAGCGAGCCGAAGCAGAAGCGAAGACGGCGGGCGGCATCGTGCTGCCGGATTCCGCTCAGGGCAAGCCGCAGCGCGGCGAAGTTGTGGCCATCGGAGACGGCCACGTGAATGACAAGGGTGAACGCGTTCCGCTGACCGTCAAGGAAGGCGACAAAGTGATCTTCAGTTCGTACGCCGGCGACGAAATCAGCCTCGGTGACGAAGAGTATCTGCTGCTTCGCGAGAGCGACATTATGGCGACGATCTGAACACCGTTGCATCGTACGATGGCCCTCCGAGGCGGTCGGGGCTTTCCGAAGACATTCCGGCGAAAGCACCCGACGGGCTCGGAGGCCCATCGTACAGAAACCAATCAGACTGCGAACGTCAACCGGATCACGTGCCTTCTCCGTGAGTGCTGCCTGACGACCTTGTTCGGTCCTTGTCCTGCACGTCGGAACACGAAGCGGTGATTCCTGCACATCAACTTTTCAGATTTTCCTCTGTTCAAACGGAATCGGGAGTAATTAACACATGGCAAAAATCATTGCCTTTGACCAGGAAGCTCAGGAAGCAATGCGCCGCGGCATCAGCAAGCTGGCGCGAGCCGTCAAAGTGACGCTGGGACCGCGTGGGCGCAACGTCATCATCGAGAAGAGCTTCGGATCACCAACCGTCACCAAAGACGGCGTTACGGTGGCTCGCGAAATCGAACTCTCTGACAAGTTCGAGGACATGGGAGCCCGCATGGTGCGTGAAGTCGCCAGCAAAACGTCGGACGTTGCGGGTGACGGAACGACAACCGCCACCGTCATGGCAGAAGCCATCTACAAGGAAGGTCTGAAAGCGGTCGTTGCCGGTTGCAGCCCGCTGGAAATGAAACGTGGCATGGATCAGGCGGTTGAGGAAATCGTGGCAAAGCTGCACAGCATGGCCACAGACTGCCGCACCAGGAAAGCGATCGCTCAGGTCGGCACTGTTGCCGCCAACGGTGACAGCGAAATCGGTGAGATCCTGGCGAATGCAATGGAACAGGTCGGCAAGGACGGCGTGATCACGGTTGAGGAAGGCAAGAGCCTGCAGACTGACTTTGAAGTCGTCGAAGGTCTGCAGTTCGATCGCGGCTACCTGTCACCGTATTTCGTGACTGACGCCGAAAGCATGGAATGCGTGATGGAAGACGCGTACGTGCTGATTCACGAAAAGAAAATTTCCAGCATCAAAGACCTGGTTCCTGTACTGGAAAAAGTCGTCAACAGCGGCAAGCCTCTGCTGATCATCGCCGAAGATGTCGAAGGCGAAGCTCTGGCGACTCTGGTCATCAACAAGCTCCGCGGCACCTTCAAGATTGCCGCCGTGAAGGCTCCTGGTTATGGCGATCGTCGCAAGGCGATGCTGCAGGACATTGCCATCATGATCGGCGGTCAGGCCATCTTTGAAGATCTGGGAGTCAAGCTGGAAAACATCCAGCTCACAGACCTGGGCCACGCCAAAAAGATCGTTGTCGACAAGGACAACAGCACGATCATTGAAGGCGGTGGCAAGAAGGCCGAGATCCAGGCACGCATCGAACAGATTCGCCGCGAAATGGCCAATAGCACCAGCGATTACGACCGCGAAAAGCTGGAAGAACGCATCGCGAAGCTGGCCGGCGGCGTGGCTCAGGTTAACGTCGGAGCTGCCACGGAAAGCGAAATGAAGGAAAAGAAAGCCCGTGTCGAAGACGCTCTGCACGCCACGCGGGCAGCCGTCGAAGAAGGCATTCTTCCCGGTGGCGGCGTCGCTCTGCTGCGTGCTTCGCGTGCCGTTAAGCCTGCGAAGCTGTCACACGACGAGAAGGTCGGCTACGACATCATCGTGCGAGCCTGCCGGGCACCTCTGACTCAGATCGCAGACAACGCTGGCATCGATGGCAGCGTGATCTGTGAGAAGGTTGCTGAGTCCGAGGGCAACATCGGGTACAACGCGGCGACCGAAAAGTTCGAAGACATGGTCAAGGCCGGCGTGATCGACCCGACCAAGGTCACTCGGACCGCTCTGCAGAACGCCGCCAGCGTTTCGATACTGCTGCTGACCAGCGACGCTCTGATCGCCGAAAAGCCAAAAACCGACAAGAAGGCTCCGGCCATGGACGAAGACGACATGTACTAAGCCGAGCTGATCGGTGATTTCGAAAACCCGGCCGGGCGTCCCATACAGGACGCCCGTTTTTTTTCCGCTCATCCGATCGATCGGGCTGCCGGAGTGTCGTTGCTGTTTGAGCGTGCGAATGATGTGCACCCGCAGCGCTTAGAATGCTTGTTGCAGAACTTCAACGGGACCTGCGGCGCGACGTCACTCCGCCATCACGGCCGGGCTCAGGCCGCGTTTCAGGCACCGGCGCATCACGGAAGGCAGAGCCTTCAAGGCATGGCGTTCCAGAGCCGGAGCCCTGGAACGAGTTGCTCGACCATCGGTCCAGGGATCCAGCCCTGCACCGCACTGCCAGGAGGCTCCGCCTCCATTGCGGTGAACATCGCGCCCCGTCATTCCCGCGCAGAGTCCTGCCCTCGCGCAGGCGGGGGCGGGAACCCAGTCGGCGAGCGAGCGATTGTGCCTCTCCGTGCCTGCCTGCTTGGGAATGACGCGGCGGGTCGCAAATGAACGCTTCGAAAGCTCATTGCCCGCGCCGCATCTCGGGCCTGGGCTGACGCAATGCACAGGTCAGAGAATGGGTATTCGGGGCGTGTGAAAAGTAGATGATATGTTGCGCGCCTCGGCCACCCTTGCCGGCCGAAGGCTGGGAGCGGTCGAACGAGCGAATCAAGTTCGGGCTCGCCGGGCGTTGAGCAATCTGCGGCGCAAGAACCACGTCGACTGCGCGTTCGAGCCCCCTCCCGAACATCGCTCCACTCGTCCGACCTCCCGCTCAGCTTCGCTGGGGAGAGGTCGTCGTGATTCCGTTGAAGCAACCGCGTCGTGACAGACAAAGTTGTCACGGAATTCGCCGCCCCGTGCATCAGGCCAGCACTCGCAGCCAAGTCCAGCGCGTCGTATCGCTACGATGGAAGCTGCGACCCGTCGTGCAGGAACTTTCCGGTCGCTTGACGTAACCGCTGTGGTCGCACCAGCGCCACGGCGCGTTTCGGCGGTTCACGATTTTGCCGTCGAGCCGTACGTGGTATACTCGAAGTCCCGCCGTAGCGAACTGTGCCAGAAACTGCCCCGTGCCAACTGACTGCTGACACCTTCGAAAGCCGCCTGCCATGCTGTCCAGCTCTGCCGCTTTGTGGTTCGCTCTGTGCCTTGTCAGTCCTGCGACAGAAGTGCGTGACGACGAACTGCAGGTCGGCGTGGTCGTCTGCGACATTCGGGAGGGCGCTGCTGCCGGTGATCCGTGGAACCGCGAAGGCACTCAGGTCACGATGCAGTGGCAGCAGCCCGCGGCCGCGGTTCCGTACGTTCCGAAAAAGTACGATGCCGGAGCCGTCATTGTGGATCGCACCGCGCCGTACATTCTGCGTCTGCGCTGCCGGGTACACCTGGAACCCGGCCGCTGGCAGGTGCTGGCTCGAGCCCGTTCGCAGTCGCGGCTGCTGATTAACGGCAAAGAAGTCGCCACGCTGGTGGCCATGCAGAAAAACGCCAGCGGTCACGAACAGGTTCCGGAACTCGCGAACCCGGTTCACGAATTCATGCACCCGCTGCCGCCCGGAGACCAGGAAGTTCTGACTCCGCTGAACAGCGAAGCAGCAGACGCAAAATCGTTCGTCTTCGAATTCGAAACCGTTGTTGGCGGCAACGGAGTTCGTCTGGAAGCCGGGGAAACTTTGCTGGCGATCGCCCGCGATGGCGAGGAGTTTCAGCTACTGACTCC
>CAZHET010000543.1:0-4426 GCA_964531585.1 uncultured Planctomycetaceae bacterium
CGCTCACAAAGTGAGCAAACACCGGCGGCTAGCGCCGTGCCGCTCACAAAGTGAGCAAACACCGGCGGCTAGCGCCGTGCCGCTCACAAAGTGAGCAAACACCGGCGGCTAGCGCCGTGCCGCTCACAAAGTGAGTGACATTGAGCGGTCGCCATTGAGTCGTTTAACCGGTGGCCGAAAGTCCAGGCAGTTTGGAAGGCCCGGCCGTCCGGCCACGGGTTCGACGGCCCCCACACCTCATTTGCCGCCGTGACACGACTAACACGACAAGAATAACGTCCAATCAACCCGTTATCAGGACCGCAGGCTGTTCCATGTTGAATTTGCGATTTGCACTCGTTGTCCTCCCGCTGCTGCTGGTTCCCCGTCTCGCCGGTGCGCAGGACTACTCGGTCGAGGTCATCGAAGAGGCTCCGAAAGCAGACGGTCTCAGCGATGAACTGACGTCGCAGTTCGGAGAAAAGGGCTACCGCGTGAAGCGAGGCGGCAGCCGAACTGTGTGTGAGATCTGGCTGCGAAAAGAATGGGACGTTCAGGCCGACTTCAAACCCAGCCCGACGATGCTGTACCCGTTTACTCCAGGACAGTTGATTGGCGTCGTGCATTTTCCGCGGCGAGGCAGCGACTTCCGCGATCAGACGATTTCCAGCGGCTGGTACACGCTGCGGTTTTTCCTGCAGCCCGTCGACGGCAACCACATCGGCACGTCACCGACTCGCGACTTTCTGCTGCTGCTGGCTGCGGATAAAGACGCTTCCGGAAAGGACTGGACGCCTGATGATCTGCAGACCGTCAGTGCCGAGGCGGCCGGTTCGTCGCACCCGGCGATGTTCTGCCTGCAGCCGGTGGAAGAAGGCGAAGCTCCCGGCATCAGGCACCGGGTGAACGAAGACTGGTGGATTCTGCATCTGACAGGCACCGGTAAGGCTGGCGATGCAACAGTGCCGGATGTTCCGCTGGATGTCGTGGTCGCCGGTCACGCCCCCGAATAACCGGGAAGGCACCAGAATGCGCGAGATGCTGACTGTCACCTGCGGCCTACTTGTTGTCTGCACGGCTTTGTCCGGGCCAATACACCCGACTCTGCCCGCCGTGGCCCGGCAAGCGTCCGTTGTGAGCCAGGACGCCGCCGCAGCTTCCGACGCCGCAGCTTCCGAAGCCAGCAGCGAGTACCGGTCGGAGCTGGTCCGCGGGCGAGTCGTCTGGATGGCGGAAGCTCTGAAGGAACAGTTTCAGATCTCGACGGTGCCCGAGGTCGCAGAAAACAACCTGGCAATTCAGACCGCCGATGGGCGGTTGATTCCGATTGCCGAGAACATTCGCGGCCGGGCCTTCCGGAAGGACGAACGGCTGCGCGACATGGAAGTCGAACTGCTGGTGCGTCGGCACACTCGCCAGCCGTTCGTTCAGATCATTCGTGTTTACGAACTGGCCGACGACGATCAGCGCTTCGAGGTCGACTACTGGTGCGACGTATGCGCAATCAATATGTTTGAACCCGGCCCCTGTTCGTGCTGCCAGGACGATAACCGCATCCGCAAACGCCTTGTGGAAGACTTCGATCCCACCGAAGTGACGAAGTAACAGCCGAGCCGGACGCACGGTTGTGGCTCCCTGGCAGCAGCATTACGATCACCGCCACGCGTCCGGCGATTTCTGTGATCCGCCTTCTCAAAACGCTCGTTGACCCTGTTGCAGTCCGTACGCACGGCACGACACGTTCGAAACCCGCTCGCACCCCGACTCAGGAATTTCCCTATGATCATTGGCAAAATCTGGCGGTCCATCGCAGCTCAGTTCAACAAGCTGGCGAACTTCTTCTGGACGGCAGACCCGATCGCTCAGATGCAGTACGAATACGATCAGGCCATTGAACAGCTTAAGTCGGGCAAGGACGGCCTGGCTCAGTACCGGGCACTTGTTGAACGCGTCGCGAGGCAGGTCGACGGCGACAAAAAACACGTCGCTCAACTGGAAGCGAAAGTCAAGGCGTACCTGCAGGCCGGAGACCGCGACACCGCGTCGAAATTCGCTCTGGAACTGCAGAAGGCGAAGAACGAAATGGCCGAAAACGTGGCGCAGCTGCAGATGCACGAAACGGCCTATGACAACAATGTCCGCAAGATCAAAAACGCCACGAAGAAGGTGCAGGAGATCAAGGACAAGATCAAAAAGTATGATGCCGAACTGAAACTCAGCCGAGCCGAAGCGGAGCTTTCCGAACTGGCCGGAACCTTCAACTTTGACATCACCACCGATCTCGGTCAGATCGAATCCGTGCTGCAGGAAAAGATCGACAAGAACCGTGCGAAGGCGCGAGTCGCCGCGGACCTGTCTGACGAAGGCATCGCCGATATTGCACGCGAAGAAGCGATGGAAGCCTCACTGGCCGAGGATGCTCTGAAGCAGTTCGAAATGGACATGGGCCTGATCACGCCGCAGACCGCCAACGTCGGCGAAGAAACGAAAGATCTCGGCCCGGCGCAGAAGCAGACGGAAGTCCATTGAGCGGAACGTACGACGGGACCCCGATCCCGTTGCGCTATGTACGATGGCTCTCCGAAGCCGTCGCATTCTGCAAGGTCGCGACAATGCATTCAGGGCCGGAGGCCCGACACATCCTTTGCCGGTGGCGTCAGCCACCGGTTACCGGTCCCACTTGCAGCAAAGCCCGGAAAGGGCGACACAAGCGATAACCAGATTCAATGTGCCGCCCCTTCAGGGCTTTTCAGGTTGTTTTCACTCTCGCTCCGGGGCTTACCAGCCCCGGCAGAGGTTGTGGCGGCCCTCCGGGCCTGGACATTCAGCTTCGACGGGATCGCAGTTCCGTCGTACGGAATTCGACGGCCCTGGAAAGCCACCTAACAGCGAAAACCTATGACCGACGCCACTCACCCCGCAACCCTCTCGCCGTCCGCTGAACTGCCGGACTGGTATCCCGCATGGGCGCGGCAGATGGCGGAGCTGTATTTTTCCGGCAACTCCTGCTTCTTCGTTCTGCACGGCAACGTTCATGACCTGGTACCCTGCGAAAGCAGCGGCAGGACTGAGTTCCAGAGTCTGACGTCGTTTCTGGGCGAGTACCTGTTTGGCCGCTGGGATATCGTGCTGCAGCACAACCTCAGCAAAGGCCTGCAGGCGCTGGCGGGACGGAACTCCGACCGGCATCAGGAAATGATGCGCAGCCTGACGGGGCTGTTCGGGCACTACAGCAACTGGTCCCGCAAGCCCGACGACATCCTGCTGACGCTGGATCAGATGATTGAGCGTTACCTGATCGAATCGGACGCGACAAAGCGAAAACGTCTGGCCGTTGTGTTTGACTTCGGCCAGTACCTGGTGCCTCCGGGCGACCCGATGCAGATTTCCGGGACGATCGCATCGCGAGTCGTGCGGTTTTTGGACTGGGCTCGCAACCCGTACATCCGCCGCGTCAACATGGCGTTCTGCCTGGTGTGCGAAAGTCTGTCCGAAGTCAACGAGCGGCTGACTCAAAGTCCGTACGTCACGACGATCGAAGTGCCGATGCCCGATCGTGACGCTCGGCAGCGCTTCGTGGATGCTCATTCCGATAAGGTCAGCTCCGGCGGCGACGATGAAAAACTGACGGCCGCTCAACTGGTCAGCAACTCAAACGGCCTGAGTCTGCTGAGCCTGGAACAGTTGCTGTCCCAGACGGCTCGCACAGGCGGAGCGACCAGCCGACAGTTTCGAACGCTCAAGAAGGTGGCCATCGAGCGGCAGTGCGGCGGCTTTCTGGAATTCGTTGAACCAAATCACACACTCGATCTGGTCGCCGGACACGAAGCCGCCACGAATCGACTGAGACAGGACGCGAAGCTCATCAGCGACGGTCACGAAGACGCGGCTCCGATGGGCTATCTGATCTGTGGGCCGGTTGGCACGGGAAAGACGTTCCTGGCCGAATGCTATGCCGGGTCGATCGGGATTCCGTGCGTGAAGCTGAAGAACTTCCGGTCCAAGTACGTCGGCGAATCGGAAGGCAACCTGCAGCGAGTGCTCACGGTGCTGCGAAGTCTCGGCCCGGTCATCGTCATCATCGACGAAGCCGACGCGGCTTTGGGCGACCGCAATCAGGAAGGCGATTCGGGCACCAGCGGCCGTATCTTTTCGATGATCGCTCAGCAGATGGGCGACACTCGTTAT
Source organism: uncultured Planctomycetaceae bacterium (assembly GCA_964531585.1). Lineage (GTDB taxonomy): Bacteria > Planctomycetota > Planctomycetia > Planctomycetales > Planctomycetaceae > JAWKUA01. The sequence continues at coordinate 4,168 of CAZHET010000543.1, forward strand.
CGGGGCCGCATCATGTGGATGCTGCTGACCTGCCGCCCGGATCTGTTGCCGATCGACCTGAAACGCCAGGGCCGGGCCGAAGTTCACATCCCGCTGTTCTACCCGGACAACGAAGACGAAATCCGCAGCATGTTCCAGGTGATGGCTCGCAAGAGCGGCGTGACTCTGGATGCGAAAGACCTGAAGCTGGACGACCGCCACAAAGAACTCAGCGGAGCCGACATTGAAAGTGTCGTCCTGACCGCAAGACGCGTCGCGC
>CAZHET010000544.1:0-4422 GCA_964531585.1 uncultured Planctomycetaceae bacterium
TCAGCTTCAGCACGTTTGCCAGTTCCAGCGATTCACGAATCACGTCGTCGCTGAAGAACGGAGGACGCAGATTGACGTCGAAAATCTTCAGCGAGCGATCCGGCACAGAATTCACAAACCGCTGAATGGTCCGCCGTGACGTTTCGCTTCGCTGACCAAGCGTTCCGAAACACACGGCGTCGGTTCGTGCCGCCAGATCTTCCAGCACCGCGGACCACGTCAGTGCATCCCATGCGGTGTCGTCCGCAAAGCGATAACCGGCGTGACCGGCGTTATCAAGCTCGACGGTCACCGTGCCCGTCGGGCGGCTGCTTTCCGACAGATACGTCGTGTCGACTCGCCGCTGCTGCAGTTCGCGGCGTGCCTGCATTCCCAGCTCATCGCGACCGACGGCACTGACCATAAAGACGTCCGCATGCGATGAAAGGCCGGCCGTCGTGCAGGCAAAGTTCGCGGGCGCACCGCCGAATCTCGGACCGCTCGGAAAGACGTCCCACAGCACTTCGCCCAGTCCGGCGATCACGGGCTGGCTGATGTCAGATGTCACGATTTGCCTCCCCGGCGTTTGAGTGTGTCCAGATGCACGGCGGCCAGCAGCACGGCTCCCAGCACAATCAGCTGATTGAACGGATCGACGTTGATCAGATTCATGCCGTTCTTGATGACGGCAATGATGAAAGCCCCGATCAGTGTGGCGAAGATCTTTCCTTCGCCGCCCATCAGCGAAGTTCCGCCGACGACGACGGCCGCAATGACTTCCAGTTCGTACATGTCGCCGAATTTGGGATCGCCCGCTCCAAGCTGAGACGAGAGCACAATTCCTCCCAGCCCGGCCAGTGCTCCGCTGAGCGTGTAGACCGTCAGCAGCACCGGCCTGACGGGAACTCCCGACAGCCGTGCGGCCTCCGCATTACCACCGATTGCATACACGTAGCGGCCGAATACCGTGTGCGACATGACCACGTGAGCAATCACATACAGCACTATCATCAGCAGCACCGGATTGGGAATGCCGAAGGTCTGCGCTCCGCCCAGCCACAGAAACGATGGCGGCACTTCCGGAATCGACTTGCCGTCGGAAATGCGATTCGCCAGTCCTCGCGCAATCATCATCATGCTGAGCGTCACAATAAACGGCGGAATGCGCAACAGAGTCACGTCCAGCCCGACGAAGGCTCCGGCCCCCGCACACACCAGCACTCCGGCGGCACAGGCAGCCACCATCCACGCCGTGTTCGCGGACGCTCCACCGGCCGCATCCCGAATGATCACCGCCGCCGCCACCGACGATAAAGCGACCAGCGAGCCAACGCTCAGGTCGATGCCCGCCGTGATGATGACCATCGTCATGCCGATGGCGATGATGGCGTAGATCGCCGTCTGATTGGCGACTCCCAGCAGGTTGGTCATCTTCAGAAAATCCGGCCAGCGATACCGTTTCGGAATGACGCACCTGGAGCTTCCGACGTTCTCGAACCGATCGTAGACGTTCCACTTTGCCGTGACATCGTTGGCGGCAATCGCGTCGATCGTGGAGCCGTCGGCCAGAGTCGCTTCGATGGCTTTGCGAACGTCGCCCGGACTTCCGTGAACGCTTGCCAGCACGGTGACTCCGCGATCGAGCAGGCGCTGTTCAGCGGCCGCGGCGAACTGCCGGTCTTCCTCTGTGTCGCGAAGAGCAATGATAACGCCCGCTGAATCACCGTGTTTCGCAATGATCATATCGGCCACCTGCCGCCCCGCATCGGCTCCGGTAGGGTTCTGATCCTTTAGCGTCAAAGCACTGAACAGCGCGCACAGCAACAGCAGGACAAACACCATGCCGTAGTCGCTGATGAATCGATGAAGGGCGTGTTCGAGAGAAGTCGCCTGGCTCATCCCGAAAGCTTATTGCACGCGCGGCGCGACCGCGAGTGACGTGTGACTCAGGCCACCTGCCTGGTTCTGCGACAACCAGGATCAGTAATTGCGGAAATGCGGCGTACCCTCAGTGACGACAGTAACGACCAGCCACAGAATTCGATTTCGCCCGAAGCGCTTCTGAGGCGAAACGTCGCTCGTACTGAATGAAGAGCGGCTGGAATTCGACGTGGTGATGCCCGTCAGCCGACCGCCAGCTCCATCACCTGTTCCTGTGTGACGCCCGTCATGTCCTCGATCACACCGGTCACTCGGCCGTTGTGCATGACGAGGATGCGGTCGCTCATGCCGATGACTTCCGGCAGTTCGGAACTGACCATCACGATGGCCTTTCCCGCGGCCGCCAGGCCGTTCAGCAGCAGATAGATTTCGTGCTTCGCCCCCACGTCGATGCCGCGAGTCGGTTCGTCGAAGATGATGATCTCCGAGTTGCGCTGCAGCCATTTTGCCAGCACGACCTTTTGCTGATTGCCGCCGGACAGATTCTTCGCCCACTGTTCCTGGTGAGGAATTCGGATCGTCAATGATGTCACGTATTCCGCGAACCGGCGACGTTCTGCGCGCTGGTTCAGAAAACCGAAACGCGACAACGTGGTCAGATTCGGCAGGCCGAAGTTCTCACGGACGCTGCGACACAGCACCAGCCCCTGAGACTTGCGGTCTTCCGTCAGCAGACAAATGCCGGCGCGAATGGCGTCGCGTGGACTGCGAATATTCACCTGGCGGCCGTCCACCGAAATCGCTCCCGCATCGCGATGATCGGCTCCAAAGATCAGCCGCATGACTTCCGTCCGTCCGGCTCCGACAAGCCCGGTGACTCCCAGCACTTCGCCAGCGCGGACGCAGAAGCTGACATCGCTGACATCGGTGCCACGCGAAAGGCCGGTGACTTCCAGCCTGATGTCGCCCGGCTCGACGTATACCTTCGGAAACTCATTGTCGATGAACCGTCCGACCATCAGTTCGATCATCCGCTGACGGGTCATCTCTGCAATCGGCAGGTCGGCGATGTGTTCGCCGTCACGCAGCACCGTAACGGTGTCCGCGATTTCGAAGACTTCGTCCAGTCGGTGACTGATATAAATGATGCCGATGCCGTCGCTTTGTAAGTCGCGAATGATGCGAAACAGCCGTTCGACTTCCTGAGGCGTCAGCGCGGCCGATGGTTCGTCCATCACCAGAATCCGCACCTCCTGTGAAAGCGCTTTGGCGATCTCCACCAACTGCTGCTGAGCGATCGACAACCGACGGCACGGCACATCCAGTGGCACCGAAACTCCCATGCGTTCGAAGATCTGCGCCGCCTGGCTGCGTTCGTGCCGCCTCTCGACGAAAGTGCGAGTTCGTTCGCGGCCCAGAAAAATGTTCTCCCACGCGGTGAGAGCGGGGATGAGATTGAATTCCTGATAGATGACACCGATGCCCGCATCAATTCCGGCGCGCGGATCGGACAACTGCACGCGCTGTCCGTCAATGTGAATCGTGCCGCTGTCCGGCTGATGCGCTCCGCCAAGGATCTTGATCAGCGTGCTCTTGCCCGCACCGTTCTCACCGATCAGTGCAACAACTTCACCCTGTTTCAGCGACAGCGAAACATCGTGCAGCGCACGAACTCCGGGGAACGACTTGCTGATTCCCGTCATTCGAAGAAGAGCCGGGTGTTCGGTGGTGAGTGTCATGGGCCGGCAGAATGACTGTTGGCAGAAATATGGAGGACAGCGGGTTTCGTCCATTCCGTGACCGCACAGTAGACCATTCAGCGATCGTTGCGACGGCCGAGGCATATTACATCGACCGGCAAGCACAACCCATTCGGAATACGCTCATCGTGTCGCCATTTCCCGATCTGCCAGTCCGTGGGCGCATTGCGATGCACCCGTAGCAGGATTCGCCAGAATTCAGACGCGTTCGCGTCCGTGCGGATTGCGGACTGACGTCGCGCAGCTCGCCAGCGCATGCGCGCAGGAACTTCGGGCGAAGGGCCACGTGTTCACCGCTCACTGCGTCAACTGCTCAACGCGTTTATTGACGACCGCGCGATCATTGCCTTCCAGCCGGCCGGCAAGGATCTTCAGGTACGCCGAATCGTTCAGCAGCGGAATCACATACGCGTCCGTCCGGCTCACGATGTACTCGGCCTCGAGTTTCTTCGGCAGCTCTGCCTGCAGGCGTTCCAGAATCGCCGTCACCGATTGTTCATTGAACGGGTCGAGTCCCGAGACGCCGTAGCGGTCAAGCACGGGAAGGATGTGTTCGCGGTAAACGTCCTCGTGCTTATTCACCAAATCTGCCAGTGAATCGCCGCGAAATGCCTCGAAGTCACCTCCGCCAAGGAGCATCACTGAACACGGACCCGTCGTGCTTTGGTTAATGCACAGCATTCCCGTGTCGGATTCGATCAGCAGTTCCGCAGCGGCCGACGTTTCGCGCACACGGATTTTCGCGTCCTCATCTTTGGCACTAAACGTATACGTCTCCGCGTCGCGGCTGATCGATGCGTCG
>CAZHET010000545.1:0-4421 GCA_964531585.1 uncultured Planctomycetaceae bacterium
TGCAGCGTCCGACCGCGGCCATCCTTCACTGATGCCGCAAACAGATCGAGCAATGCGGGATCGTTGCGATGGAGATCGAAGAAGACGGCCCCCTTGCCCAGATGTTGTTCGGTGCGACGGATGATGTCCTGCCGCACGACCTCGAACAGCGGGTGCCCCGGCGTGACCCAGTCCAGCGTGGGATCGTCCCGCAACAGGTCCTTGTTGAAGGCGACCAGCTTGTACTCTCGCCCCAGCCGGCCGAAACGGTCTTCCTGGGCATCACCGATCGGCAGAAGATTGCGCGGCGTCTTGCCGATGCGGTAGACGTGGCTGTCCTTACCGGTCGGCTTCGGCCGCAGGCCACACTCGGGCGAGGCATCGACAAAGAACTGTTCGATCACTTCAGGGACCAGCCGGCGTTCCTTGGCCTCGGCACTTTTGCCAATCATGGCGGACAGGTTGAGTTCCTTCTTCGCGAGACCTTCGAGCGTGGACTCTGTGATGGCGCGGAACTTTTCCGGACTGACATCGCGGACGATGCGGTCTTCGATTTTTCGCACATCAGTCTGCCGCGCGTACATGTCCCGGAGCATGCGTTCGAGTTGATTGGCGGGAAAGACTTCGCCAACCACGTCAAAGACCTGATCCGATCCGAGGTCGGCTCGGATTTCGGCGAGCCGATCAAGCAGCTTGCGGAGAACCCGTCCTTCGCGCGTGTTCTGCGCGACGAAGTTGAAAATCAGGCAGTCCTTCTCCTGGCCGTAGCGGTGGATTCGTCCGACGCGCTGCTCCAGACGCACCGGATTCCAAGGGATGTCGAAGTTGATCATCAACCAGCAGAACTGCAGGTTGATCCCTTCACCGGCCGCTTCGGTGGCCACGAGGATCTGGCAGGACTCTTTAAATTCGCGTTCGGCGTAGATGCGGGTGCCGGGAGTGTCCCGGTCGCCGATTTTCATCCCGCCATGAATCTGCGTGACCGTCAGCCCCCACTCGATCAACTTGCCGAGGGGACGACCGTCTTTGCCGTTGCCGGCCAGATAGTCGAGAGTGTCTTTGTGCTCCGTGAAGATCAGCAGTTTCATCATGGGATCATCGAAGATCCCTTCTTCGTTCAACACGGAACGGAGCTTGATCAGTTTGGTCTGGACATTCCGGGCTTCGAGCTGGGTGGCCTGGTCAATCAGACTGGTGAGCCGGGCGATTTCTTCGCGGAGGACTGTGGGGTCGACGGAAAGAACTTCCCCTTCCAACTGATCGATGATCTCCTGCTGCTCCTCCGCATCGAGTTCATCAAAGTCCTCAGGCATTTTCCGCTGAATCTGCTCCTGCCGATACGCTTCGGGATCGGCCAGGATCTTCTCACGACGAGTTCGCATGCGCTCGAGACTGCGTCGCACCGCATAGATGGACGAGGCCATCCGACGTTGGAGCATGGCCATTGTGAAGCCCACCGCTCGCCCCCGAGCTGACTGATCGGCGGCGGCCATCATGGACTGATCTTCGACGTACCGAGTCAGTTCGTCATAGAACTCGAGCTCTTCCCCATCGAGATCGAACGCTGCGCTGCGGACTTCCCGTTTCGTGAACAGCTTGCGAACCTCGCCCGTTTCCGGATCGGGAAACGTAACCAGTGCCTCCTTTGTCCGCCGCAAGTAGAAGGGTGCTTCGTGCTCGCGCATGGCTTGTTCGAGGCTCTGGATGCTGCCATAGACGTCGCTGTCCAGCAGCGAGAGGAACCTGCGAAAATGATCCGGATCGCCTTTATGTGGCGTGGCGGTCATCAGCAGGTAATGGTCCGTCATCTTCGACAGGTTTTCGCCGAGTCGATAAGCGTAGGTCTTGTGATCCTCCGACCGGGCGCTCATTTTGTGAGCCTCGTCGACGATCACGAGATCCCAGCGGCTTCGAAGCAGACTCTCGCGGGCGTCCTCGACGATGGAAACCCACGACACGGACGTCACGACCTGGTCCCGTTCCTGCCACGGATTCTGTCCGTAGTTTGCACGCAGCACATCACCGCGAATGACTTCGAACTTCTCCCGGAATTTGTCCGCCATCTCGCGCTGCCACTGAAACGTCAGGCTGGCAGGAGCCACGATCAGCACGCGTTTCACGAGGCCGCGGGCCTTCAATTCCTTCAGCAGCAATCCGGCCATGATCGTCTTGCCGGCTCCCGGGTCGTCGGCGAGCAGGAAGCGAATTCGGGGCAGCTTCATGAAGTAGCTGTAAACCGCTTCCAACTGATGGGGCAGCGGATCGACCCGAGCAATCGACAATGAGAAGAATGGATCGTACTCGTAAGCCAGACCGAGTCGTTGGGCCTCAATGCCCAGCCGGAACATGCGGGCGTCACCGTCGAATGGCTCACGGTCAGCAGAAACGGTGAGTTGTGCAAGTTGGGCAGGTGTCAGGACTGGATCGTGAGTCAGCCCGGTATTTCGGCCACGGCCAATGACCTTCAGCGACGTCCCCATGGGCACAGTTGCCAGGACCTCGATCGGTTCCGGAAGTGTCGGACCGGTCACGATACTGCCGGGTTTGATTTCGTTGGCTGTTGTGCTCATGCGTTCCGCTCACTCGCGAGAGTGACTCCACGACGTTCTGGACGGAGCGGGTCGCCCGTCGACTGACCTCCACCTACCTGAGAGTCTGGGAGCGATTCTTGATTGTGCTCCCACGACCCTCGGGTTATGATCCGTGTTTAGTGGATGATAAACATTCTTTACTGATGCGGCAATGTGCCGGACGGATTCGCGAGATGATTTTGCCGAGACCACGATGACCAGGCCGGTGAATTTTGGACAGTTGCTGCGTGAACGGCGGCTTGCAAAGGGATTCAGCCTCCGCAAGTTTGCCAGGTTGGCCGACATCAGTCCCACGTATTTGTCACAGGTTGAACAGGGAAACATCGACCCGCCCACCACGGAACGAGTGACGCGGATCGCGGAGTTGCTGGAGGAAAACGCCGATGAATGGATTGCTTTGGCTGGCCGCGTCCCCGATGACCTGCCGGCCATCATTCAAAAACAGCCCACGAAGATACCGGAGTTGCTCCGCGCGGCGAACGGGCTGACGGCAGAGCAATTGCAGAAGCTGACTCAACAGGCCCGAAAACTGAAGGAGAAGGGAGGGAGTTGATGCCGCGCCGGTCCGCCGCTCCGACAGCCGATGTGCCGTATCTGCACGTGAAGCAGCCCGCGCGCCACATGACAATGATCCTGCTGCGGCACGTGGCCGCGTAACGTTCTGCGCGTAGTGTGTCGCAGAGGCTGTGACTTCGCCACGCGGATGAGTGGAGGATGGGGTGGAGGATTGAGGTGGCTCGGAAGGAGCCGTCTGAGACGACGGGAGACGGTCGTCGTCGTTGCACGGAGGAGTTCAGGAACGAGGCGTGCCCCAGCGCGTGCATATCAGCCGGGCGTTGCCCTGTTGCCTGCCGCGCGACCGCTTGTGTGACTGCGTCCTACGACAGCAGCAGTTCCAGATCTTCCACAGACAGATCCTTCAGGACGCTGGCATTGTCGGCACCGTCAAGAATTGCATCGGCCAGTTCGCGTTTCTTGCTCTGCAGTTCCGCGATCTTTTCTTCCACCGTGTCGCGACAGATCATGCGGTAGGCGAATACCGTTTTCGTCTGGCCGACACGGTGGGCTCGGTCGATTGCCTGAGCCTCCACCGCCGGATTCCACCACGGATCAAGCAGGAACACATAATCGGCTGCGGTCAGATTCAGGCCGAGTCCACCGGCTTTCAGGCTGATCAGAAAGACCTTGCAGCTTTCATCGTTTTGAAAATGATCCACGTGTTTCTGGCGGTCTCGCGTCTGACCGTCGAGGTATTCGTACTGGATTCCGTTTTCGTCCAGGTGCTGACGAACGATCGCCAGCATGCTGGTGAACTGGGAAAACACGAGCGACTTATGGTCCTCGGCCACCAGTTCCTTCAGGTGCGGAATCAGGAAATCCAGCTTGGCGTAGGCTTCGTCTTCGTCGCCGCGATTCAGCAGCGCCGGGTGACAGGCGGCCTGCCGCAGTCGCAGCAGAGCTTCCAGGACGTGCATTTTGCTGCGAGCGATGCCTTCCTTTTGCACCAGTCCCAGAAGTGAATCCCGGTAGTGCAGCCGGAGTTCGTCGTACAGGCGTCGCTGATCGTCTTCCATGTCGCAGAAGATGGTTTCTTCGAGCCGGTCCGGCAGTTCGGCGGCGACCTGTTTCTTGGTGCGGCGGAGAATGAACGGTCGCAGGCCGCGCGAGACCAACTGTCGGGCATCGCGGCTGTCCGGATCTGACACGTGATTGCGGAATGCAGAACTGCGTCCCAGCATGCCGGGATTCAGGAACTCGAAGATCGACCACAGGTCGCCGGCGTTGTTTTCGATCGGTGTACCGCTGAGTGCCAGCTGATGACGTGCTCGCAGCAGTCGCGACGCGCGAGCG
>CAZHET010000546.1:0-4413 GCA_964531585.1 uncultured Planctomycetaceae bacterium
ACCAGCATTCGCTGCGTCACCAGCGAGCGGCGACCCACACGCTCACGATCTTCGTGATTGCGGCGAGCGACGTTCAGCGTCGCTTCCACCCACCACGCGAGTCCTCCCGCGCCGGCCAGCCACACCGAAGCCAGCAGCGGCAGCGACAGCCTCGGAAACGGGTGGTACATCGGAGTCGACAGCAGCATGCCCGCGAACCATGCGACGACGATGCAGGCACCCAGCAGCGGATCGACCGACGGAGCCGCGTGCAGGTCAGCATCGGTGAAGGGCCGCGCGTTCGGTTCGACGGGCGACAGATCGTGCTGCAGCTTTCGGCGGTGCAGATCGGGAAGCACGCGAGCCAGAAACAGCCCGCTGATGCCTCCGACACCGATGCAGGTCAGCAGCACCAGCGAACCGATGGCCGTTCCCACGACCGTCATCACAATCGCCGCGCCGCAGAATCGTGCGAGCATCGCGAACGACGGATAATCGCGGACAGGGTTGCTTCCGTCTTCTGCGCGGTTTGCCCGGTTCCACGTGGAACTGCGAAGCTGCATCCAGCGGCGAGAACCCGCGGCCAGAATCCCCATTCCGATCGAACCGACAGACAGCCAGCTATCCAGAATGAAGTGATACGTGATCTGGTGAGTCAGCCGTTCGCGCCAGCCGCTGAAGCCGTTCATGTAGGCTCGATGATTGGCCGCGACAGCCGCGTAGCCGCCGTCGTCCTGCAGTGCCCACAGCCACGGCGCGAAGCACAGCGCGGCGGTGGCCGACATCGTCAGCAGAAGTTTCGCCAGCATGAAGACGGACATCTGCCGGCGTCCCTCCAGCACAAACCAGAACACCGACCCGCTGCCGATGATCGCCAATGGCAGCCAGCCGGAATACTTCGTCCACCACGCCAGTCCGCAGGCCATGCCGGCGACGATCATCAGCCGCACGGACCGCTGCTGCAGCCCCTTTGCGGCGATCGCGACCGACAGGCAGATGAAGCACAGCACCGGCACGTCGGTCAGAGCCATCCGGGAATACAGAACGTGGTAGTCGCTGAGTGCCGCAAGGAAGACAGCAACAAGTCCGCCGGTCAGCCCGAAGAACGATCTCGCGATGAACCACACGATCAGCACCGTGACGCTTCCCAGCAGCAGTCCGGGAATGAACGGCGCGAGTGTCTTTCCGCCGGGCAGCCACGAACAGATTCGGATCAGCGTCGGCAGCAGCGGCGGAGCGTACAGGTGGCGAGCCGGATACGATTCTCCAACGGTTTCGTCGTACCACGCCGCGGAGGCGTAGATGCCTTCGTCGAAGTGTTCGATGGCAAGGCGTTCGGGAACCTGGCAGCGCACCAGCAGGCCCAGCGCGGCGGCAAGCAGCACCAGAACGATCTCCTGTCTGGTCAGCGATTGTTTCATAGACATGATCGCGCAGTACGCGCCGGAATTTGCGGGGCAGGTGCGTCCGATCCGACCGATCCGTCAGACGACTGCGATTCCACGTGGAACTGCACGATATCCGACAATCTTCAGAATGCCACCGGCGCGAGTTGAGTCCTGGTGCCGGCCGTCTAAGATATGTCCGGTCATAACGCCGCAAGGCACATTTTCAACACGCACCACTTCAAACCGGATCAGGGCAGAACATGTCTGCAGCGGATACGAACCCCGACAAAATGTACGACGCCGCGAATGCGCTGAAGGAAGCCGGCGATCTGGAAGGCTGCGTGGAAGCGTTGAAGCAGATTCTGGAAGTCGACCCGAACCATGTCCAGACGCACATGGCTTTGGGAGTTCATCAGCAGAAGCTCGGCCAGCTGCAGGAAGCGATTAGTCACGCCACGAAAGTGACGGAGCTGTCACCGAACGACGCGTTTTCGTTCACGCAGTTGTCGGTGATTCTGCAGCGCTGCGGAAAGATCCCGGAAGCCGAAGACGCGATGGCGAAAGCTCGCGAGATTCAGATGGCCGGAGGACGCTGAACCACTGGCACGCACTTTGTGAGCGGTACGGCGCTAGCCGCCGGTGTCTGCATTGAAAAACGCTTTGAAAAACCGGCGGCTAGCGCCTTGCCGCTCACAGATCAGAGCGAAAGTGAGTGACATTGGGCTGGCGCCCGCAGCTATGTGCTATCACGGCTACGCCGCTCCAAATCCTTCTGCGCGTTTCCATGGCGGCACGGTCAGCCAACCGAGCGGTGCGTCAGTTCGATCGCCTCAGCAATTTCGACGCGCACACCTTCCGCAACGCGCGGCTTTGAACTTTGATCCTGCAACGTTCAAATTTACCGGTCGGCCATCGCAGGCCGGTCGTGCGTTCCGGGCACAGGATGCCGCTTTAGAAATCCGGGATGACGTTGCCGTCGTCGGGCTGGATCAGATTGCTGAGCGTTGGGTCGTCGATGTCGCCGCGGAGTTGCCGCACCGAACCGTCCGCGAAGAGCGCGAAGAATTGCTCGGCCATTTTTCCGAGCGCCTGTTTCGGATCGTTGCGGTCGAATTCCAGCCCGCCGGGTTTTGTCCAGACGTCGGCGGTGTCCGCTCCGGCCTGAACGACCAGCAGCGTGTTGGATGTGCCGTCCAGAAAGTTCTGAATGCGCGAAACGATGTCGCCGTCGAAAGGAGTCCCTTCGCCCGTGAAGACGTGCATGGACGTGTGTCCGGCTTTCGTGACGTCTCCAAGCTTGTAGACCGCTGGCATCTGGTCGATGAGCGTCTTGTTGTGTTCGCTGTCCCACGGCTCATCCATGCGGAACCCATTGTACAGCGGCGCTTCATCCACGAACGGCAGGATGTGAACTCGCCAGCTCAATCCGACGGTCTGATTCGGATCACCGTCCGGTCCGCGATCGGCAAACGGGAAGTGCCCGTAGACGTCGTGGTAATTGTGGAATGCCAGGCCAATCTGCTTCAGGCTGTTCATTCGCTGCGCGCGTGTGCTTTGTTCAGCCAGCAGCTTCACAGCAGGCGCGATGCTGGCGACAAATTTCTCCGGCGATTCGGGCTTCGGCAGCACGAAGTGAACCGTCGTATCGTCGAGCTTCACCTCCATGCTGTTGATGATCGTCGACAGTTGCTGAGCGAGTTCCGGCGTCACGGGCGAGCCTGGTTGCGTGCTGGCGGCAAGCATCTGAGCGTTTCCCATCTGCAGGCCTCCCTTAACCAGAGCCGAAACCTGCTGAGCCGCCACGGCGTTGGCACCGCTGACTTTCGATTCGAGCAGCGGAACCTTCGCGTTGCTGACATCGACGGCGAATTCCACAGATGCCAGATTCTGCAGGACGCCCGCCATCGGCAGCCCGGCAAGATCCCCGCCGATCAGGTCCCTGACCAGTTGGAAATCGCCAAACGCGAATGCGTCGGTGGCTTTCTGGTGTTCGACGATTCGGGGTTCCAGTGACGGTTGAACACGCTTTTCCAGGGCTCGCTTCAGCAGAGCTTCGGGAGCTGCCAGCATCGTGCGATCATCGGGAAACACGACCCACATCCCGCGGAACTCGTGAGCTTCCAGACCGGCGATGGTCTGAGTCTGCGGGTCATTCGACGGCGGAAAGGCGGCCGCAAGGAAATCGTCCTTGGCGATCGGTTCCGTCGTGCGAACAAAGAACGCTGGCCAGTTTGAAAAGTCACGGCCGAAGTCGCGCCCGCCCCGGACGTCGAAATTGACGACGTTTCCGTCCTGATGCTGAATCAGATTGGCCAGTGTTTGCGGCTCGATGTCGAGCGGAATCTCCTGAGCCACCCCGTCCATCATGGCCACCAGCAGACTGTCCTTCAGTTCACCAACAGAGCCAATGGGGTTCTCGACGTCGAAGTCCAGGCCGCCGGGCTTGGTCCAGATCTCACCCTTGTCGGCACCTGCGATGACGCACAGGATCGTGTAGGAACTGCCGTCCAGAATGTCTCGCAGCCCCGGAGCGTTGTTGTCGTGAAACGGGGCACCTTCGCCCGTGAACAGATGCAGCGACGTCTTACCGACCTCGTCGACACCGGGAGTCCTGAAGATCGCCGGCATTTTCTTGATCAGCGCCTTGTTGTGCTCGCTGTCCCAGGGTTCGTCACGTCGAAATTGGTTGTACAGGTCTGCCTGTTCGAGAAACGGCAGCATGTGGACTCGCCAACTGAGATTCCCTTTGTCGGGGTGGTTTTCAAAGCCATCGTCGGCCGGAAATCCTCCGTACACATCGTGCAGGTTGTGCATGGCGAGAGCGAACTGCTTCAGGTTGTTGAACAACGCACGCACGTCACGCACTGGAACTGCGTCGGCGGGAACAGCGGCCGCCTCGGCTCGGTCAACGAACACGGCGAATTCCGCCACGCTGCGCGGGTCGACGCCGAGTTCCCGTTCCGCGTCCTCCATCGCCTTGACGTACGCTTCGTCGCTTTGGCTGGCCTTCACCAGTTCCAGCAGATGCGTGCTCTGCAGAACCCGT
>CAZHET010000547.1:0-4413 GCA_964531585.1 uncultured Planctomycetaceae bacterium
GGCCGGTTCCCGGCAATTGGGGTCAGACACTTTTTTTCCGCTCATTGCTTAGTCACTCTCGACCCGCTTTGTCGCCGTCGATCTCCGCATCTGAGCAATGCGCTCGTAGTTGCGCCGGTGGTGATGAACAACGTTACCGAACGGGTTTCCAAATGAAGACTCCTGCCCTGCTGAGCCTGTTGACTGCCGTCGTGCTGCTGCCAACAACAATCACTGCTGATGAGCAACCGGTCGATTCGCCGCAGGACGCTGCGGAGATCAGCTTTGCGAAGCAGATTCAGCCGATCTTTCAGGCAAAGTGCCAGGGGTGTCATCAGCCCGCAAAGGCCAGCGGTCAGTTTGTCATGACGGACTTCGACAGGCTGCTTGTCGGCGGTGAAAGCGAAGAAGCCGCGATCGTTCCCGGTAAGCCGGACGAAAGCTACCTGGTCATTCAGATCACTGCGGAAGACGGAACGGCCGCGATGCCTCCGCAGGGCGACGCTCTGTCCGCAGTCGAGATCGATCTGATTCGCAAATGGATCGAACAGGGTGCGAAGAATGATGCTCCCGCCAGCGCTCACGCATCATTCAGCCGAGACAGTCCGCCTCAGTATTCGCTTCCGCCGGTGGTCACGTCGCTGGACTTTTCTCCCGACGGAACACTGCTCGCCGTTGCCGGATTCAACGAAGTGCTGTTGCACAAGGCAGATGGTTCGGAAATCGTTGACCGGCTGATCGGAATGTCCGAACGCATCGAATCCGTGCGATTTTCGCCCGACGGCAGGCGTCTCGCGGTGACCGGCGGTCAGCCAGGACGCATGGGCGAAGTGCAGGTGTGGGACGTCGAAAAGCGTGAACTGCTGCTGTCGCACGGTGTAACGTTCGACACGATCTACGGGGCAAGCTGGTCGCCGGACGGAACGCTGATCGCCTTCGGAGCGGCGGACAATTCCGTCCGAGCCATCAATGCCGAAACCGGTGAGCAGGTACTGTTCCAGGGGGCTCACAGCGACTGGATTCGCGACACGGTGTTTACGACCGACGGCTCGCACCTGCTGTCGGTCGCCCGCGATATGACTGTGAAGCTGACTGAAGTCGCCACCAACCGTTTTATCGACAATGTGACGTCAATTACTCCCGGTGCGCTCAAAGGCGGCATCAACTCCATCGTGCGACATCCGGAACGTGACGAAATTGTCGTCGGCGGTTCGGACGGAACGCCGAAGGTCTATCGAGTCTTCCGCATCACCGCCCGACAGATCGGCGACGACGCAAACCTGATTCGCACGCTCGACCCAATGACCGGGCGAGTTTTCGGTGTCGCCGTCAGCAAAGACGGAACACGAATCGCCGCCGTCAGTGCTTTGGACGGTCATGGCGAACTGGCCGTCCATTCCTACGAATTCGACACCAACCTGCCTGACGACCTGAAGGAAATCAGCGGCAAACGAGTCGCCGCGCGCAGCGCAGAAGAACAGCAGAAGCTCGACGCCTACCGATCAAAAGACATCAAACGTATCGCAAACGTCAGCGTGCCGGAAAGCGCTTTGTATGCACTGGCCTTTCATCCGAACAGTCGTCAGGTCGCCGCGGCAGGTGGTGACGGAACGATCCGCCTGTACGAAACGGAAACCGGAAATCTGATCACGAAATTCGTGGCCGCACCACTGTCTGCCGACGATGCCGGCTCGCGAAAACAGAAGGCGGAACTCGCCTGGCAGGATTCGCCGCTGCTGCAGGAAGAATCACTTCCCGAAGGGGCAACGGTTAGGCATCTGGAAGTGACCCCGCGAGCCATCGCATTGCCCAACCCGTTTGAGTACACGCAGCTGCTGATCACCGCCACGCTGGATTCCGGTGAATCCGTTGACGTGACTCGCATCGCCGAAATTGGCGTGCAGGGCAACGCCGTTGAAGTCACGAAGTCCGGTTTCGTCAAGCCAGCCTCCGACGGCGTCGCATCAATCAGCATCAGACTGGCGGACAAGGTCACGGAAATCCCGGTCGCCGTTGCCGGTTTCAATGCTCCGTTTGAAGCCGATTTTATCGAACACGTCAATCCGGTGCTGTCGCGAGTCGGCTGCAACCAGGGAACGTGCCACGGTTCAAAGGACGGCAAGAACGGATTCAAGCTTTCGCTGCGGGGCTACGATCCGATTTATGACGTGCGTGCTTTCACTGACGACCTGGCCGCCCGCCGCACGAACCTCGCGTCTCCCGCCGACAGCCTGATGCTGCTAAAGGCCACCGGAGCTGTGCCGCACGTCGGACAACAGGTCATCAAGCCAAACAGCAACTACTACGAAATCGTTCGAAGCTGGGTGGCTGGCGGAGCAAAGCTGGATCTGACGACACCCAGAGTTGTGTCGATCGACATCAATCCGCAGAACCCGGTGATTCAGCAACTGCGGTCGACTCAGCAGATTCGCATTGTCGCAACGTACGCGGACGGTCGCACCCGGGACGTCACGCGCGAGGCCTACATCGACAGCGGCAATACCGAAGTCGCGGCGACCAATCGCTGGGGACTGGTGACGGCTCTGCGGCGCGGCGAAGCGCCCATCCTGGCTCGCTTTGAAGGTTCCTACGCCGCCACAACGCTGACGGTGATGGGCAACCGCGAAGGTTTCGAATGGCAGGAACCCGAAACCTGGTCCGAAATCGATCGCCACGTTGCTGACAAATGGCAGCGCATGAAGATCACCCCGTCCGGCCTGTGTACCGACGAAGAATATCTGCGGCGAGTCTATCTGGACCTGACCGGCCTGCCCCCAACCGCTGACGACGTGCGAGCCTTCCTGGCAGACAGCCGCGACACGAAAACCAAGCGAGCGGAGGTTGTCGACAAACTGGTTGGCAGCGATGGTTACGTTGAATACTGGAGCAACAAGTGGGCGGATCTGCTGCAGGTCAACAGCAAGTTTCTCGGTCCGGAAGGGGCCGTGGCGTTTCGCGACTGGATTCGTACCGAAGTGAAATCCAACACGCCGTACGATGAGTTCGTGCGCAAGGTCATCACAGCGGACGGTTCCAACAAGGACAATCCTGCCGCATCGTACTACAAGATTCTGCGTGACCCCGCGGACATCATGGAGAACACGACGCATCTGTTTCTGGGTGTCCGCTTCAACTGCAACAAGTGCCACGATCATCCGTTCGAACGCTGGACTCAGGACCAGTATTATGAAACAGCGGCATGGTTCGCGCGAGTCGGCCTGAAGGCGGATCCCGCCAGCGGCGACAGAAAGATCGGCGGCACGGCGGTTGAAGGAGCGAAGCCGTATTACGAAGTCGTCTTTGAAAAGGATGACGGTGAAGTCACTCACGACCGCACGCGCGAAGTCACGCCACCAGAATTTCCTTACGACTGCGATTTCACCGCCGCCGAAGACGCCACTCGCAGAGAACAGCTTGCGGCCTGGATCACTGCGCCGGACAACCGTTACTTCGCCAAAAGCTACGTCAACCGGTTGTGGGGCTATCTGCTGGGAGTCGGCATCATGGAACCAATAGACGACCTGCGAGCTGGCAATCCCCCAACCAATCCCGAACTGCTGGACTATCTGACAGACGAATTCATCAACAGCGGCTTCAACGTGCAGCACGTGGTGACACTGATCTGCAAGTCGCGAACGTACCAGTTGTCGCTCGAAACCAACCAGTGGAACACCGACGACACGCAGAATTATTCGCATGCGATCGCTCGCCGTCTGCCGGCCGAAGTCCTGTACGACGCCATTCACCGGGTGACCGGTTCGGTGTCGAAGATTCCCGGTGTTCCCGACGGCACGCGTGCTGCGGCAATCCCGGACGCGGGGATCGAACTGCCCGACGGATTCCTGGCCAATCTTGGCCGGCCCGTCCGCGAAAGCGCATGTGAATGTGAACGCAGCGCGGATCTGCAGCTTGGCCCCATTATGGCTCTGATCGGCGGCCCGACCGTCGGCACAGCGCTGGACGATCCGGAAAACGCAATCGCAAAACTGGTCGCTGATATTTCTGACGACCGGCAGCTTGTCGACGAGTTGTTCATGCGAGTCTTTAATCGTCCGGCCACCGATCAGGAAATCGATTCGGTCCTGGCGTCAATGAAACTGATCGAGTCCGATCACGAACAACTCGTGCAGACTCTGGCCGAGCGCGAAGAATGGTGGACGACCGAAAAACCAATACTTGAACAGGCCCGCGAAGCCGCCATCGCCGAAGCAAATGCCGACCTGGCAGCCTACGAAGAACAAATCGCACCGCGTCGGGCTGAGGAAGAAAAAGCCCGGCTGGCGAAACTGGCTGAGGTCGAAGCCGATTACAATAACTACAAGGCCACGATTCTGACTCAGGCCGAAGCCTACCTGGCGCAGAACTCCGCGTCTGACGCCGAGTGGCATCTGCTGGAAGCGACTGCTCTGGAAGCTGTGGACGGTATCTCGCTGG
>CAZHET010000548.1:0-4399 GCA_964531585.1 uncultured Planctomycetaceae bacterium
GGCCGAAAGGCCAGGCCGTCACGGCTTGCACCAACCTGGCCTCTCGGCCACGGGCTAAACGAAAATAAACTCTTAACGGCGTTGGCAGGCGGGGGCGCGGCAGAACAAGCCCTGCAAGTGGCATCGCAGCCGTCGCCGCGGTATGCTCAGCCGTCGCGGGACATGCTCCGGCCGGTGCGCACATGTCCTGTCCGATTCCATCCTTCGCACACAGGGAGAACAGGCATGACGAAGCAAGGCACAACGAATACAGGCACAACCAATACTGGCACAACGAAGCAGGCGACTGCACTTCCAAGACGCCGGTTCCTGAAGACCGCCGCGTCTGCAGCGAGTGCCGCCGTGCTGGCACCGACCATTATTCCCAGTTCCGCTTTGGGCCGTGGCGGCGCTGTCGCTCCCAGTGAACGTGTTGTCGTGGGAGGCATCGGCATCGGCAACCGCGGCACGTACGACCTTGGATGTTTTCTGGAACAGCCGGACGTGCAGTTCATCGCCGTCTGCGACGTGAAAGAAGCCCGTCGCATCGCCGTCAAAAAAATCGCGGATGAAAAATACGGCAACGAAAACTGTTCTATGCACCGCGATTTTCGCGAACTGCTGGACCGCAGCGACATCGACGCCGTGCTGATCGCCACCGGTCCGAACTGGCACGCGACCGCCGCCATGAATGCAGCTCGCGCGGGCAAAGACATGTACTGCGAAAAGCCGGTGACAAAGAACATCAGCCAGAGTCTGATTCTGGCCGAAACCATGCGCCGCACCGGCCGTGTGTTCCAGGCGGGAACTCAGCGACGCAACCTGCCGCACTTTGCCTTCGCCTGCGAACTGGCGCGAACCGGAAAACTTGGTCGTCTGAAAAAAGTCTACGCTCACCCGGCCGGCATGCAGGCGCTGATGAGCGGCTGGCTGGTGCCTGAAACAGCACCGGATCCGGAAATTGTCGACTGGGACATGTACCTTGGCCCGGCGGCGTGGCGTCCGTTCAACCCGAAACTGCTGGACGGTTTCAATTTCGAAAAAGGCGGCGGCTTCATCGGTGCGTTCAACGGCGGCGGAGTTCTCGAATGGGGGTCGCACTGTGTCGACCTGTGCCAGTGGGCCGTCGGCGACTGTCCGCCTCCTGTTGAATACGATGCTCCGGTCGACGGGCATCTGGTCGCTCGCTACGAAAACGGGACGGAACTGATCTTCCGCGAAAAGGGCTGGATTCCGCTGGGATCGTGCCCGGTTCGCTTCGAAGGCGAAACAGGCTGGGTCGAAGCCGGCGACAGCGGCAAAATGGTGCTCAGTTCGCCCGAACTGCTGGCCGGACGCAAAGTGGAAGAAATCGGCGGCTACCCCGCGACCTTCCACGTTCGCGATTTTCTGGATTGTGTGAAAACGCGAAGTCAGCCGAAGGGCAACGCGGACGCGGCCTGCAACGCTCACATCGCCTGCCACGCCGCCAACATCGCGCTGCATTTGAATCGCACGGTGAAGTACGACAACGCGACTCACTCATTCATCGACGACGAAGCCGCCAACCGGATGCGGTCCGAAGCGCTGCGGGAACCCTGGCGAGTATAGCTCTGACGCTTGCAGCCACGGCCTGACAGCCGCCCGATTCGACGGGCCTCGATCGCGACCGGAATCATTCTCACCGTCCTCCACATTCGGAGCCACAATATGAAATCACCACGACATTCCGCCACGACATTGCTGGCGTTCGCACTCCTCTTCGCCGCAGCCGCGCATCACAGCGCCGCAACGCGAGCAGATGATGCGGCAACACCTTCTGAAGCTGACCTGCTGGCGATTCTGCAGTCCGACGCTCCCTCTGCGGACAAAGCCATCGCCTGCAAGCAACTGGCAATTCACGGCTCGGCCGATTCCGTTTCCGAACTGGCAAAGCTGCTGCCGGACCCGCAGCTGTCCTCCTGGGCTCGGATCGCGCTGGAAGCCATTCCCGGTTCCGCCGCCGATGACGCGCTGCGTTCCGCCGCCGAGAAGCTGGAAGGCCGGCTGCTGGTCGGCATGATCAATTCGCTCGGTGTCCGCCGCGATGCGGGAGCCGTCGCCGGACTGACCGACCGCCTGACCGACTCCGACGTCGAAGTGGCTTCCGCGGCAGCCGTGGCACTCGGACGCATCGGAGATTCCGCCGCAACGAAGGCTCTTCGAGCAGCTCTGGCTTCATCGTCCGACGACGTTCGCTCAGCCATCGCCGAAGGATGCGTGCTGTGCGCAGAACGACAGCTGTCCGAAGGTAACGCCGTCGCCGCCGCCGAACTGTACGACGAAATTCGTTCCGCCGATGTTCCTCTGCAGCGCGTCATCGAAGGCACGCGCGGAGCCATCATCGCTCGCGGACAGGACGGCATCCCGCTGCTGGTCGAACAGTTCCGGTCGCCGCAAAAGGAGATGTTCCAGCTCGCTCTGGGAACCGCTCGCGAATTTCCAGGCGATAAGGTGGACCAGGTTCTGGTCGCCGAACTGAAACACGCCGACGCTGCCCGCGCCGCGCTGATCGTGCAGGCCATGGCCGACCGACCGGACACCGTCGATCGTGCCGCCGTCCTGCAGGCTGCCACCGACGGACCGAAGCCCGTTCGTCTGTCAGCCATCGATGCTCTCGCCCGAGTCGGAAATGCCGACTGCCTGCCGGCACTGCTGAACGTGGCTCTCGACACAGACACCGACCTGTCGCAATACGCACGCCTGACGCTGGCCGAAATGCCCGGAGACGACATCAACGCGCAGGTTGTGCAGCGTCTGCCGCAGGCCGCAGGAAAAATGTATCCGCTGCTGCTGCAACTGGTCGGTCAACGACGAATCGATGCGGTTCCCGAACTGCTGAAGGCCGTCGATCATGCAGACAGAGACGTTCGGCGCGCCGCGCTGACGTCGCTGGGGGAAACCATCAGCCTGAAACGTCTGTCGGTGCTGATTTCTCAGGTCGTCTCACCGCGTCACTCCGACGACGCCCCGGTGGCTCAGCAGGCACTGAAAGCCGCTGGCGTTCGCATGGCCGATCGAGAAGCCTGCGCTGCGGAAATCTCCGCCGCTGTCGACGCGGCCTCCGCCGTGCCAACAAAGATCGCGCTGCTGGAAGTGCTGGGAGCCGTCGGCGGAACCAACGCGCTGGCCGCCATGGAATCCGCCGGCAAAAGCCGAGAACCACAACTGCAGGACATCAGCACCAGGCTGCTCGGTGAATGGATGACCGAAGACGCTGCCGATGTGCTGCTGGGACTGGCCAGGGAACCGGCAAATCAGTTTCAGGTGCGAGCCCTGCGAGGCTACATCCGCATCGCTCGTCAGTTCGTGCTGCCCGCCGACCGCCGAGCGGACATGTGCCGCAAGGCCATCGAAGCGGCCACTCGACCCGATGAACAGAAACTGGTGCTGGACGTGCTCAAACGCTATCCGACCACGGAATCTCTCGACGTGGCCGTTGCCGCGATGAAGACGCCCGCCCTGAAGGATCAGGCAACAGACGTCACGCTGCTGATCGCTCACAAACTGGCCGCCGGAGGTGCCGCTGTCGGCGAACTTCTGGCGAAGGCCGGTCTGGACAAAGTGAAGCTGGAAATCGTGAAGGCCGAATACGGTGCCGGCGACACTGTTCGCGATGTCACAGAAGTGCTGCAGAAGCAGGTCGGCGATCTTCCGGTCATCACACTGGCGTCATCCAGCTACAACGCCAGCTTCGGAGGCGACCCGGTTCCCGGAACAGCCAAGCGGCTGAAGATTCAATACCGAATCAACGGCCGGCAGGGAGAAACCTCGTTCGCCGAAAACTCCCCCATCATCCTGCCAATGCCTCAGTAAACCGGCGTTCAAACTCAACGCCATTCTCCGCCGCCGTGCGCCGCGGTCTTCACAGACCGCGTTCGCTCGGCGGTGTGGACACCACACCCGGTTCCGCCACTCGACGCGCCGCGAAGTAAACTTGCGGCGCGTTCAGAACCCGCGGCTGATGCTCGCCCCGCGGCCACGGCTGAACGACGCGCCAAGCTGTAGACTCAGTCCGATTCCCGCTTCACGACAGGCCATTGGGCGTTCCTCTGGTGATACGGCTCCCCGCGCATGATCTCAGTGGCATGACGCCGCTGCACCGAATCGCCGAATCAGTCAGCAAATTCGTTCGCCTTCAGGCACGATGACAGCTCGTCCAGACTTCGCTCGATGTCAAAGTCGCGGTTCAAGCTGCGAGCCAGCGGACGTGGGGACGATACACACATCACGCGCAGTGGACCAGTAGCGCAATACGCTGCAAGCCGCCAGTCAACAGCTCATCAGATAGATGATCTCGCGTTCGAACAGCCAGTCTTCGGAGAATGCTGCGGGCGCGCGCTTAATGTAGCGGCGTTCGAGTTCGGCGAACAATTCGGCAACATTGTCGTTGGGCGGGACA
>CAZHET010000549.1:0-4396 GCA_964531585.1 uncultured Planctomycetaceae bacterium
GATTTCCGCGCCGATGCTGCACGGCTGGAACGCCTCATCGACGATCAGCAGACGCCCGGTCTTCGCGACAGATGTCAGAATTGTCTCTGTATCGAGGGGCGACACGGTTCGCGGATCAATGACTTCAATGCTGATACCGTCCTGAGCGAGCACGTCGGCGCATTGCATTACCTTGTGCAGCATCAGCGCTAATCCGACGACGGTGACATCGGTGCCGTGTCGGACAATTCGGGCGCGGCCGAATTCGATTTCGTAGGGCGCCTCGGGAACGGCTCCCTTGACGGCGTAGAGCTCACGGTGTTCCAGAAACAAGACCGGATCCTGACTTCTGAGCGCGCGATGGAACAGACCCTTCGCGTCGAAGGGGGTGGCCGGAACGACGACTCGCAGACCGGGAATGTGGGCAAACACGGAGTGATAACTTCCCGAATGATGTGTGGCTGCGGAATGTCCGATGCCGATGCAGCCGCGCATCAGCAACGGCATTTTCAGGCGTCCGCCGGACATGTACTGCATCTTTGCGATCTGATTGATAATTTCTCCGAAGGCGTCGTTGATGAAATCGATGAACATGAAATCGACGACTGGTCGCGCGCCCGTCATCGCCGCGCCGCAGGCCAGTCCGACGAAACCCCGCTCGCAGATCGGCGTGTCGCGCAACCGTTCTGCACCGTATTTGGCGAACAGGCCGGTGGTTGTGGCGAAGTTTCCGCCGCGAGCGCCGATGCCTTCGCCCAGCACAAAGATCTCCGGCTGGCGCTGCATCTCGAAACCCAGCGCTTCGTGAGTCGCCGCGATGTAGTTCAACTGGCGATCTCCCGGCTGCGGCTCTTCCAAAGCGAGACACGGGACATCGGCATAGACATGCTGAATCGCGGTAGTTGCGTCGGGCCATGCAGCCTGTTCGGCCGACTCACAGGCTGCCTGGACCTCCGCCAGAACGTCCGCCTCGACTGCCCGCAGATCGTCGTCCGATGCGATGCCTGCAGTTGTCAGGTGCTGAGCCAGGCGGAGCACAGGACAGCGCGTGCGCCACGCGGCGACGTCCTCGCGGGTGCGATAGGTGTAGTCTCCCATGCCTTCCGCATGCGGTCTGGTGCGGTACGTTTTGCATTCGATCAGAGTGGCGCCTTCCCCGGCCCGGGCGCGGCGAACTGCTTCACCGGCAACTTCAAGCACAGCCAGGACATCGTTTCCGTCGACCTCGAATCCGGGCAGACCGTAGTGCGCCGCGCGGCGACCGACGTCCGGAATTCCGCTGGAACAGGAAAACGGGACTTCGGTGGCGAACTGGTTGTTCTCGCACACAAGCACCACGGGCAGCTTCCAGATACTGGCCATGTTGCAGCCCTCGTGAAAGGCCCCGTTGTTGACCGCTCCGTCGCCGAAAAAGGCGACGGACACCTGATCGGTTCCGCGGACCTTCGCGCTGTAACCGCCGCCACATGCCTGCAGAATGCACGGCCCGACAATTCCGCTGGTTCCCATCAGGCCGATTTCCGGAGCGAACAGGTGCATACTTCCGCCGCGCCCGTGAGACACACCGCTCTGCCGGCCAAACAGCTCTGCGATCAGTGCGGCAGGGGAAACCCCTTTGGCCAGAGCGTGACCGTGTCCGCGATGTGTGCTGAATATTGGATCACGTTGTGTCAGATGAATGCAGACGCCGGTCGCGATTGCTTCCTGACCGACGTACGTGTGACACGCGCCATGCACCAGACCTCGCTGATGACAGCGGGCCAGTTGTTCCTCCGTGTGACGGATCAACAGCATGGTGCGGTAGACGGAAAGGAGCTGTTCACTCTTCATTGGTCATGGGTCTTTCGTCACGTGTGCTGTGCGGCTGAGATGTGTTGTGCGGCCGAGATGTGCTGTGCGGCTGAGATGGCCCGAACGACTGCACCATAACCTGCTCGTGTCCCGGCGTTCCTCCGGCGTTCAGCGCCATGTTGCCGCCGTCCATCGGGATAATCGCTCCGGTGATCCAGTCCGACGCGTCGGAAGCAAGCAGCACCGCCAGTCCCTGAATGTCATCGGGGTGCCCCATCCTTCCCGCGGGAATACCTCTGAGAAACCGCCCTTCCAGCGTCGGGTCCGCCGCCATGCGGGCGGTCAGGCCGGGATTGATCACCTGCGCAGGAGTCACGCAGTTAACCCGGACGCCTCGGCAGGACCATTCAGTGCTGAGTTCCCGTGTCATCTGGATGACAGCTCCCATCGCCACGCTGTACGCAATGTGCCCGCGTCCCAGCGCGGTGGAACTGGCTAAAGAGCCGATATTCATGATAGAGCCGCGGCCCTGCTGCAGCATGCGCAGGCCGGCCTGCTGACACATCGCGAAGCGGCCGATGACCAGATTCTGCAGCACCCGCTGCAGGTCATCAATCTGCAGGTCTTCCGGCCTGGCCAGGTGACCATCGCCGGCGATGTTTCCGAGAAAGTCGACTCTACCGAATTCGCTGTCGACGAACTGAAACAGATCACGGATCGCATCGGGGTCGGACACGTCGGTTGCCAGTGCCGCCGCACGGCGACCCGCCCGTCGGACGGATTCGGCCGTGGCTTCTGATCCGGGCAGGTTGCGATCCACGCACACCACATCCGCACCGGCTTCGGCGACGGCGAGCGCCGTTGCCTGTCCCATTCCCTGTGCGGCTCCACTGACAACGGCAACGCGACCAGTGAGATCGAACGTCTTCAGCATCTGCGAGTTGTCCCGGGCAAGACGAAACGGAGGTCATTCCAGAAATATGGCTGACGGCGAAATTCAATCAGCCGGATCTGAGCAGTGGCAGAATGTGTGCCTGAAATACAAGCCACGCGATGCCGCAGTAGAACAGACCGCAGGCACAGATGCCCAGCTGACTGAACCACCGCGGCCGCAGCGGTGCTGGCAGCAGAGTACGATTGATCCACAACACATGAAAAGACGTGACGCCCAGTGCCACATTATTCAGATTGGCGATTACCAGGACCATCAGGCGGGGCGCATTTCCGAGCCTCAGGAAGATTGTTGCCGACACGAAAGACCACAGAACATACACACCCAAAATCAGGTAGTAGATGCGGCCGGCCTGTCCGGGCTTCATGCGGTTCCGCACGATGCGGCTGGATGACCAGGTGATGTCCGTCCAGCGGCGTGCGAAGTCATCGACAACGGCCATCTGACTGGGCAGGAAGACCATCAGTCCGACAAACAGTGCGACTGTCCACAGGACTTCCCGCATTGGTTCTGCAATACCAGGCGCGTGACGGATTCCGGCTGCGGAAACCAGGGCCTGCGCGTAGTCGCTGTCACTTCCGTATAAAGGCGACGTGTGAGCAAACTCAATCGACAACAGCGCCGGCAGCGCCATTCCCATAAAACAGCCCGGTGCCCAGACGAGCAACTGATCGCTCAAAATATACTTCCACCAGACCTTCCACTTACGAAGATTGTCATCCGTGACGGGGAACACCTTGCCAATATGGCTGAGCGTGACGTTACGGCCCCCGATTGCGCTCGCGATGGCACCCACCCGGCTGCCCATGCCCCAGCCCTTGTCACGGACAAAATTGCTGTATGCCGAATTGCTCAGCCCGCCGCCGCCCGCATAGCCGGCGAACGCTCCCAGAGCGGCGATACTGGCCAGCGAGATCGCCGGCCATTCTCCGTGTTCAGAACGGTGTGCAATGGCGCTAATCACTTTTTCGCCCCCTGCGCCGTCGTCCACAGGAACGTTGCCGAACTTCAGGAAGCCGGTAAATACATCGCGCCACCCTGCCGGGCTGACATACAGGACTCCGATCAGCAGACAGAATCCCAGGACAATGAAAACTTTCGCCGCCATCACCAGTTGCAGCATATTGTAAACCTTGCCCCCGGCCAGAACGGGTAACACGACAAGCGCCAGGCAGACGTAGGCAGTGGTTGTTACCAGGAAAGAATCTTCAGGTCCGGGGGGCCGGTCGAGCCACATGGAAGCAATCAGCACCGCCGCGTTTGTTGACAATCCGGGGATCAGCGAGCCGATACTGAGCAGCATTGTCATACTGACCCAGAATCGCGGGCCGGGCCGCGTTCTCATGAAGCCGGTGAATACAGGTTCTCCGCTGTAGAGTGCATAGCGGCCGCATTCGATGTTGTAAAACACCTGGCACAGAATGGAGACCGTCGCAATCCACATCAATCCGCCGCCGTATTTGGCCGTGATTGCCGGCCCGAACAGCCATTCGCCACCGCCAATCTGCACGCCGCACATCACAATTCCCGGTCCGATGAAGCCAGAACTCCAGCGATTGCGGCTTGGGCGGCTGAGAGACCCAATGTCACTCACTTTCGCTCTGATCTGTGAGCGGCACGGCGCTAGCCCAATGTCACTCACTTTAGCTCTGATCTGTGAGCGGCACGGCGCTA
>CAZHET010000550.1:0-4377 GCA_964531585.1 uncultured Planctomycetaceae bacterium
GCCGGTTCCCGGCAATTGGGGACAGACACTTTTTTTCCGCTCAGTGCTTAGTCGTGCGAAAACGCAGAGTGCGGCGTCAGGCGCGAATCACCACGGCACTTGCCTGGCCCATGCGGGTCACACTGGTTTTCAGAAACACCTTGTTGTCGATCGGCAGATGTTCGCCGTGAACGACATTCAGCGGAGCCGCCGGATCGGGGTGTTCGTAATTCAGCGTTCTGAGAACGACGCCATGCTGCAGGCCAAGCACAGAAGCAGCCACTTCGCACAGCGATGAACCACTTCCCGCGCTGCCGAAATAGCTTTTGCAGGCGGTGACGGGAATGCTGTCGGCCCGATCTTCGAAAATATCGCGAATGGCTTTGGCTTCGTACAGATCCCGAATCGGGTGACCGCTGGCCGCCGCGTTGATGTGACCGATATCTGCTGGTGATACTCCGGCCTGCTTCATGGCCGCGCGGGCAGCCAGTTCGACGGCCTTTTGTTCGTTGGCGGTTCCGTCCGCGGCGACGACACACGCCGCCCCGCTGCCCAGCACGGTGGCAAGGATCTTTGCTCCGCGAGCTTCGGCGTGACCGCGGGATTCCAGAATCAAAGTACAGGACGCTTCGGCCAGCATTTCGCCGCAGCGGTCGCGGTCGAACGGTCTGCACGGGTGATTTTCGGATGGGTTGGCCAGCGCATCCCACTTGTTGTGCTGAGCCGCCTTGACCACATGCCAGCGAGTGCCCGTGGTTCCCGTAATCATGACGTCGGCCCGGCCGCGGCGAATGATGTTGGCCGCTTCGTTGATCGCCAGACCGCCCGAGGCTTCATCATGGGTGATGGAATTGTTCGGACCGCAGGCCTGCAGCGCGATTCCGATATGGCAGCCGGGCATGTTCGGCAGATACCGCAGCAGCCACAGCGGTTCCATCCCGGACAGCCCGTGTTCACCCCATTTGGAGTAGTCAAAACGCTGCTGTCCGCCGACTTCGGTCAGGCTTTTCACCGCCGCGCCGACCAGAACCTCGGGAGGACTGGACATCAGATTCGCCCCGAAATCCACGCCGACCCGTTCCGGTGGGCAGCTTCCGACCTGCAGTCCGGCGTTGTCCATCGCCTGAACGGCCGACGCGACACCCAGTTGAATCTCGCGGCACATCACCTTCAGACTTTTTCGCAGCGTCTTGAGATGTTCCTTTTTCGCCGTCTCGTCGTTGAATTCACTGACTTCGCCGCCGACGCATCCGGGAGTGCCGACGTACGACAGCAGTTCGCTGCGATGAAAACCGCTGCGGCCCTCGGACAGACTTTGCCAGAACGCGTCCGGACCGATGCCGATCGGAGAGACGATACCTATTCCCGTGATGACGACGTCGCCGGATTGCAACTGAGACATGACAGCCGGATCTCGATTTTCTGTGGAGAATTCCCGCAGGAAATGACGCGCCGGGGCAGCCGACGATCGTCAGGCGGCGGATTCTAACGGCAAGCGGCTGTAAAATCCGGTCGTCGGCCGGTTTTTCCAGGCGATCGCCGATTGGCCGGAAAATCCACTGCGCCACGCGCAGCCTGCCGGTTGGCGATCAGTTGCCCGGAGTCACAAACGCCTGCTGCGCCCGGTCGGCCGTCACAAACACGTGACACTGGTGGCAGTTGACACGATTCGTGTGCGAGCAGCGGATTTCGGGCCGGGCTGACGGGCCGGAATGGCAGGCTGTGCAGTTTTCCCGCATCAGTTCGGAATGCGGTATCGTCGGGGGTGCTCCCGGGTATGCCCGAAAGCCGTGAATCACCGTTGCTGAAAGTCCGGCGAATGAGTTTCCTTCGAATTCCGTGTCGCTCATTTTGAACACGTGGCACTGGCGACAGTTTCGAGTTCTTCCGGCCACCGATGTCAGCGTGTGAGGATTCGCCGGCGCGAAACCAAGGTTCGGAACCGCCTTGCCGGTCTCGGTGTGACACGTCAGACAGTCGGCTCCCTGCGGCTTGTGCGGAATCACCGGCGGAGCACCCGCGTACGCGCGGCGCAGCGAACGCACCTGTGACGACGTTACGGCGGGAGTTTCGCTCGTGGACGATTCGTCGCTGCAGCCGATCAGAAGGATCACGCCCACGGCAGCGATCAGTCCTGCTGTGCAGTTGTGCATTTCAAACCCTTTCGAGCCGCACCGCGCACTTCTTGAAATCCGGCTCCATGCTGATGTTGTCCATTGCGTCCAGAGTCAGCTCGTTGATCAGCCTCGCTTCGTCAAAGAACGGAACGAACACCGTGCCGCGCGGTGGCTTGCCGCGGCCATCGACTTCCGCCTTCAGTTCGATCTCGCCGCGACGACTTTTCAGACGAATCGTGTCTCCGTTCTGGATTCCCATCACAATCGCATCGGCCCGGTTGATTTCCGCATAGGCCTGCGGCACTGCCTGATGCAGCGACAGGACCCGGCGGGTCATCGAACCGGTATGCCAGTGCTCCAGAACCCGACCGGTACAAAGCCAGAACGGATATTCATCGTCGGGAACTTCGGCGGGCGGATGATACGGACGCAGCCAGAACGCCGCTTTTTCGCCGAATCCCTTTGCCTTGTAGAAATGAACGCCGCTGTCTTTCTTCACATAGGGATCATGGCCTGCCGCGTAACGGTAGCGAGTTTCCTTTCCGTCGACCACGGGCCAGCGCTGACCGCGGGTTTCCCTGAGCTGCTCGTAAGTCGCCAGATCCTTGCCGGTGCCCAGCGTAAACTGTCTGTACTCTTCGTACATCCGGCGGTGCCAGTCCTCGTCGTCGGCATAGGGAAACAGATGACCCATTCCCATGCGCCTGGCCACCTGCATGTATTGCCACGCGTCTTCTTTGGCTTCGCCAGGCGGGGCGACCATTCTGTTCCAGTGCTGAGTGCGGCGTTCCGTGTTGCCGAACAGCCCTTCGCGCTCCACCCAGCCGGCTGAAGGCAGAATCAGATCTGCAACTTCCGTTGTGGGCGTCGGATAGATGTCGCTGACAACGATAAACCGACCGTCTCCCGGCTGGCGTTTGAAACGGTTCAGGTTTGGCAGCGAGACCCACGGATTCGTCGTTTGAATCCACATGGTCCTGACGTCGCCTCGCTGCAGCGCACGAAACATGTCCACGGTATGCAGCCCGGGCTTCTCGTTAATTGTGCCGGGTTCCAGCCCCCAGATCTTCTCGGCAATGGCCCGGTGTTCCGGGTTCGTCACGACCATATCTGACGGCAGTCGATTGGACAGAGTTCCCACTTCGCGAGCTGTGCCGCAGGCAGAAGGCTGTCCGGTGAGACTCAGCGGATTGCTGCCGGGGCGGCTGATCTTTCCGGTAATCAGATGCAGATCGTTGATCAGATTATTCATCCACGTTCCGCGGACGTGCTGATTGACTCCCATGCACCACAGACTGACAGTGCCGCGGCTCATATTGCCATACACGGCTGCCAGAGAACGAATCTGACCCGGCGATACACCGCTGATCTCACTGACCTTCTCGGGCGTGTAGGCTTCCAGGAACTCACGCAGCTCCTGCAGGCTGCTTTCTCTGGCTTCATCCTTGAAGTTGTAGAATTCGGCCTGTTCGCCGTAGCAGCCGTAGCCGATCTGTTCGAGGTCTTCGATGCCGCGACGGAAGACCACGTTTTCCTCGATAAACGGCCGGTCGATCTGGTCACTCTTCAGCAGCAGGTGCAGAATTCCGTTCGCCAGCGCGAGGTCCGAACCGGGGTGGATCTGAATATACGTGTCGGAGAACCCGCTGGTCGGTGTCCATCGCGTGCCGATGTCGATGATTCTGACACGGGGATTGAGACGCTTGTTTTCCAGAATCCGGCTGAACAGAACCGGATGCGTCTCCGCCATATTGTTGCCCCACAGAATGAAGTCGTCGCCGAGCTCGAAGTCGTCATAGCAGCCCATCGGTTCGTCACTTTGGAACTGCGTCATGAACCCCATCACAGCGCTGGCCATGCACAGGCGCGCGTTGGGGTCGATGTTGTTGCTGCGCATGCCGCCCTTGATCCATTTGTTGGCGGCATACCCGTCGTAGATTGTCCACTGCCCGGAACCATAGATGGCGACTGAATCCGGGCCGGTGGTGTCGAGTGCTTCCTGAAACTTTTCTGCGATCAGATCCAGCGCATCGTCCCAGGAAATCTGCGTGAGCCTGCCGGAACTGTCGCGCCGCAGCGGATGCGTCAGGCGGTCTTCACCGTACAGCATCTGCGGGAGGTTGTACCCCTTGGCACACAGCAGCCCGTTGTTGACCGGGCTGTTCTCGTCACCTCGGACGGCCACGATGCGGTTGTCCTTAACGGCCACTTCGACACCGCAACCGGTGCCGCAGTAGCGGCACGGTGCTTTGTCCCAGAGGACGTTCAGCAGTGATTCCTG
>CAZHET010000551.1:0-4368 GCA_964531585.1 uncultured Planctomycetaceae bacterium
GCACGAAGCGCCTCGCGGGAAAATTCTTCCGCCCGTGCGAATCGGTCTTCGCCGGCGGCTTCAGTCATCGTCAGCCGATTCGCCAGATTCGCCAGCGCCGCGGCGAAGTCCGCCGCCGCGCGTTTGTCGTCGGGTGGCTGAAGCAGAAACTGTCGACGTTACTCGAGTGCTTTCTCGGCAAGTTCCACGGCAAGTTCCACGGCACGCGCTTCGTTGCCCCGATCCATCTCCAGCCACGACATCATGCCGAGCGCTTCAATTCGCAGATCGCTGTATTGCCGAATTGACGGATAACGCCCGGTCAGTTCGACGGCGATCCGTGCGGTGGCTTCTTCCAGGATCTCCCTGGCATCGGCAGGACGATCCGGCAAAAGAACAACCGTCCAACTGACAAGTTCCTGCACAAGATCAGCCTGAACAGCCTGCTGGTCGGACTGCCGCTCGGCCTGTTCTCGCAGGATGTTCACGGCGGCCGCGTAAGCCTGTTCCGGATCAGTCAGCCACTTCAGCGTTTCTGCGCGACCAGCAGTCGCTGGATCAGCAAGATCGTGCGCGTCGCAGGAGCATCGCACAGGAGCGACCAGGCGATTTTCTAACCGGCGTCGCGCTGGCCTTCCAACTGGCTGAGCCGGTTGTAGAGCGTCTTGAGGGCGATACCCAGTTCCTTCGCCGCGGCCGGCTTGTCGCCGCCGTGCTTTTCCAGCACTCGCAGGATCATGGTGTTTTCCATTTCCCGCAGTGTCTGAGGTGCCGTATTAAATGCGACCACATCGGGAGCGTCGCCGGCAGCGGCGGCGGATGACTTTGCCGAATTGTTCACGCTGCGAGGCAGATCGTCGGGGGTGATCACATCACCATCAGACAGAATCACGGCGTGTTCCAGCACATTCGCCAGCTCACGCACGTTGCCGGCCCAGTGATGAGTCTGCAGAGCGGCGATCGTCTCCGGCGGTAAGACACTTTCCGGAACATGATCGCGCTTCAGGTGCCGTGCGATCAGATGCAGCGCCAGCCCCGGAATGTCGTCCAGTCGTTCCCGCAGTGGCGGCAGGTGAATTTCGAACGTGTTGACTCGAAACATCAGGTCTTCGCGGAACGAACCGTCCTGCACCATCTCCTGCAGATCGCGGTTCGTGGCGCAGACGATGCGAACGTCAACGTGAAACGGTTCGTTCTCGCCGACTCGACGCACCTCGCCGGATTCCAGAAACCGCAGCAGCTTGACCTGCATCGATTTGTCCAGCTCGCCCAGTTCGTCCAGAAACAGAGTCCCGCCGTTGGCGACTTCGAACAGCCCGGCCCGAGCGGATTCGGCTCCCGTGAAGGCTCCTTTGCGGTGGCCGAAGAATTCGCTTTCCACAAGATTTTCCGCGAGTGCTCCGCAGTTCACCGGCACAAAGGGGGCGTCGTGGCGATCGCTTTGTTCGTGAATCCGCCGAGCCACCATTTCCTTGCCTGTGCCGGTTTCCCCCAGAATCAGCACCGCAGAATCCGTCGGCGCGATCTTGTCGATCAGCTTTTGCACCCGCAGCATCGGAGCCGATGTGCCGACCAGATTCGACAGACCTTCGGCCCGCTGCAGCCGCGTTTCCAGAGCCACCGTCTTGTTCTGCAGCGCTTTCTTTTCGCCGATGCGCTGCAGCACGCTGCTGATTTCGAACAGCGAAACCGGCTTCGGAAGAAAGTCATACGCTCCCATCCGCACGGCTCGGATCGCATCGTCCATGCTGCCGTGACCGGTGCTGATGACGTATTCGGTTTCGGGAGACGAATCGCGCAGCTTGTCAATCACGTCCCAGCCACTGCCGCCGGGCATTTTCAGGTCGATGATGGCGGCGTCGAATGTGTTCTTGTCGATGGCGTCTATGGCTTCGCCAGGACTTTGACGAACGGTGGCCGTGTGCCCCATTCGGGCGAGTTCCGACTTCATCAGTTCGGCGATCGATTTCTCGTCGTCAACGAACAGAACTCGCAGCTTATGCTTTTCCAGTCCGGCCATTGCCAGCTCCATGGCTGATCGCTTTGCCGTCCTGACAAAGCGTTTATGTTGAGAGAGAGCGAGATTTTGGCGTCGCGTTACGGTGAGATCCCGCAGCATTCCGCGCAGCAGCAGCTCGCGATCGAGGTGATAACAGATTGTGAAATTCGCAGCAATGGGCGATCCGTAGAGAAGATTCGGGGCAAATGCTGACAATGCGGTGACTGTCGTGTTTTCGTGGACAGAGAGGTTTGGGGGGCTTCTTCTGTTCTCGGTCCACTCAGCGTCGCCGCCGGTCACGAAAGGCGGCTGCCCGTCAGGCAGGGCATGCATCCGAAGGTGGTCTGGCCCAGGGAAATTCGCCACCAGAAGAAATCGCCACCAGGAAAATCGCCACCAGGAAAATCGACGAGGAATTCCTCTGCCCGACGACGCCAATGCACAGGTGGAATTTTGAACTTCGGTTCAGGCTTTCAGGCCGCTCGGCGTTCCAGGTGTTCGTACGGCGACGTTTCGTGGTCCGGGGGATTCTTAAATCGTCTGTAGGACCACTGATATTGGGCGGGATTGATGTCAATCAGTGATTGCACGCCCTGATTGAGGGCAGTCGTCGCTATTCGCTCATTCGGCGATCCGACCAGGGGATTTGCGGGGACGAAGTGAATCCGATACCCCTTGCCTTTTGGGAGTCGCTCCGCACAGCAGAACAGCACGGGGCATCCCGTCTTCGCTGCCAGGCGGGACGCCAGCAGCATCGTGCGGGCATAGCGTCCAAAAAAGGGAGAATAGACGCCCCCTGCATTCCCGGGATCCTGATCAGGAAGGATGCCGACCATGGCATTACGCGCCAAAGCACGCCGCAATGCTCTTACGCCGGGCAGATCTGTTGGTACCAGTTTTGCCCCGAATCGTTCACGAACTCGGCGGGCAAATCGTTCGGCCGCGCGCAGCTTCAGTGGGCGATACAGACTTGTGATGTCGTATTCCAGCGAGAGACACAGCCCGCATAATTCCCAGGCCCCCAGATGCGGAGCCAGGATAATCACACCTCGTCCAGCCGCCTTCGCGTCATCGACATAGCGCTGACCCTTCACTTCAGTCACAAGTCCACGGATTCTTCGTTCGCTCCCTGTCCACAGATGTCCCAGTTCGGTGATCGTCTTACCAAATTCGATCAGGCTGTCGCTTAGCAGCGTTTCATGTTCTGCCGGGCTGAGATTCGGAAAGGCGATTTTGAGATTCGTGCGTGATACTCGCTTCACCTCTGTCTCGAACCACCAGAGAAAACAGCCGACAAGATACCCGTAAAAATGATTGACGCGCAGGGTTGTCAGGCTCAGCAGACAGAGAATGGCACGGAGAACAAGGAACCCCGTCCACTGAATTGCAAAAACGAGGCGACCAGTGCCTTTCCTGCGGCGTGAAAATTGTTTCAGCGTTCCGGTCATTGCCACTAATCCTTGTCGCGTGCCGGACGAACTGCTGAATACAGGTAACATACGGGGGAGGACCAGCCTTGTTGCTGCTGAGAATAAGGAACTATGACGTTCCAGAAGGGATAATTTCTGTCGAACGGTTGCAGAAATGAATGGCTGACAACTCAAAGGCTGGCATAAACCGGCAGATTCGGCCCGCTTTCCACGGCGAGACTGGAGCCCGGCTCAGTCTATGAAGCATCGTGTTTGTTGAAATTACAAAAAATCGCACGGTGAAATGCGGGTGTCGCTTGTGCGGTTTCTTCGTTCGTTGATCTTCTGCTGCCGGGACCGATCGTCATCGAACCGTCTGGCAGACCATCGTCCCGACCGGCACGCTCCGGAAAATAGTCTTAGGTGCCGCGCCGCACCTGCGAACCGCGGACGGACACTTCCCGCCAGGGGCGAGCATTGGGAGCCGAAGTCGCGTGAAATCACTCATCCCGTCGCTGATCTCAATTGTCGCCGGCCTGCTGATGGCGTGGCCGTGGCTGGATGAACGAGCCTTCGCCGCGGCATGGGTGGGAATGGCGCTCGTTGTCGGAATTTCGTACCGGCAGCAGCCTCATGTCGCCTTTCGACGAAGTCTGCTGGCAGGTCTGACGGGACTGGCCACGGCGTTCCACTGGTTACCAACCGTCGCATCCGACAATCTTCACGTCAGTCTGCTGAGCGGGCTGATGACGGCCGCTCTGGCAATCACGTGGGATGCATTTCGCTTTGGCGTGTTTGGGTACCTGACTACCCTGCTTCGGCAGCGCGGTGTGGAAACGGGATTCGTTTGGCCGATCGTGTGGGTGGCTCTGGAATGGGGCTGGCCGCACATCTTTCCGTGGCGGCTGGGGCATTCGCAATTGGGCTGGCTGCCGGCGTGTCAGGTTGCCGAATTCACCGGCGTTTATGGCGTGAGCTTTT
>CAZHET010000552.1:0-4345 GCA_964531585.1 uncultured Planctomycetaceae bacterium
TTGTGGAGTTCCAGGAATACGGATCGTCATGGCCGCTGGTGCCGATGTGCTTCGGCACGTTGTAGTGATAAAGCTTGCCGATTCGAGTCGCGAAGTACCCGGCCGC
Source organism: uncultured Planctomycetaceae bacterium (assembly GCA_964531585.1). GTDB lineage: Bacteria > Planctomycetota > Planctomycetia > Planctomycetales > Planctomycetaceae > JAWKUA01. The sequence goes on from CAZHET010000552.1 coordinate 107, forward strand.
CCGGAAGACCTGTGGCAGAGTGACGACGTCCGGAACGTGTTCGCGAACGTAGATCGCGTTGCGGCGGACAAGCGTCTGATCCGGGTACATGCCCGTCAGGAACGACGCTCGCGACGGACCGCACAACGGGTACTGACAATGACAGTTCTCGAACCGCACTCCGCGCTGTGCCAGTGCGTCGATGTTCGGAGTCTGCACCAGAGGATGCCCGTAGGTTCCGATGTCGCAGTTCAGGTCGTCACAGACCAGAAACAGCACATTGGGCGAACGGTCCTGAGCGGCGGCTGCGTACGTTGGCTGCAAAAGAGCCGCATTCAAATGGAGCAGCGCTGTCAGAATCGTCGGAAGTGTGAGACGCCGTGTCATGGCATTCACCTTTTACGTTGAGAAGAATCGTGCCTGTCAGAATCGTGCCTGTCAGAATCGTGCCTGTCAGAATCGTGCCTGTCAGAAACTCTGCCTGTCAGAAACTGTGCCCTGAGGAACAGTTGCGGCGAGTTGCATTCATACCGTCGTTGCGATGGGATGGAGCAGCCAGCTTAGTCTGTGCCGCCGCGAGCGACAACGCAGGCAACGGTGTCGCTGGATTTCCCAGACAAGCGACACGAGCGCGGCGGATTCCTGCTCGGCGGACGCGATTGTGTTTCGCAGTCGAGTGCGTGAGCGACCGATTTCGGCCATGACGCAGCTCATCGCAACCATGGTTCATCGACGCAATCCCCTTCGCTGGTTTGACACTGCCAAAGCCGAATCGTAAACCTTCCACCCGTGCTGATGTCCGATGGCTTCCTTCTCCCTTCCGGCGGTTCCTCATGACGCGACAGTCGCTCACACTGATCAGTTTCGACGACGGAATCTACGCGGATGGTGCTTCGCTGGATGCAGAATCGTCGGGGCTGCGATCGCCGCAGGGTGCCGACTGGTTTGTGCAGCACGAACGCCTGTGTGGCGGTCTTTCGGACGGCGTCGATGTCATCTGGCTGAACAACGACCGGCTGGAACTGGCCATTGTCCCGACTCGCGGCATGGGGATCTGGAAGGGCGACTGCGAAGGAATCCCGCTGGGCTGGAATTCCCCGGTGCGACGGCCCGTGCATCCGAGCTTCGTCGACCAGAACCGCCGCGGGGGAATTGGATGGCTCGACGGATTCAATGAACTCCTGTGTCGCTGCGGGCTGGCGTGGAACGGAGCGCCAGGCACAGACGTGATCCGCGATGCGGACGGCAATGTCGTGTCGGAACAGTTCCTGCCGCTGCACGGCCGCATCGCCAATTTGCCGGCTCACGACGTCCGCTGCAACGTGGACGATGACGGCATTATTTCCGTGACGGGCATCGTCGAAGAAGCCAGCGTTTTCGGCGGGCGTCTGCAGATGACGTCGGCGCTCAGCACGGAAATCGGCAGCAGCAGTTTCCGAATCCGGGACACGGTGCGCAACCTGTCGTCGCAGCCGGCAGAAGTCGAAATGTTGTATCACTGCAACATCGGCGCACCGTTTCTGCAGGCAGGATCCATCTTCAACATGGCCGCCGAAGAGATGGCACCGCGCGACGCTCGCGCCGCAGAAGACGTGGCCGACTGGAACGTCTACCAGGCACCGCGAGCCGGTTATTCCGAACAGGTCTATTTTCTGAAACCGATCAGCGACGAGGACGGGCGAGCGCTGGCGATTCTGTCATCGCCCGACATGACGGAGGCATTCGCGGTCCGGTTCGATGTGTCATCGCTGCCGTACTTTGCGTTGTGGAAGAACACTCAGGCCGAAGCCGACGGGTACGTCACCGGCCTGGAACCGGCCACGGGATTCCCCTGCAACCGGTCGTTCGAACGGCAGCAGGGCCGCGTCGTGACGCTGGCTCCCGGCGACGAAATCGACTTCGAGCTGGATTTCGAAATCGCCGACGACGAAGCCAGTGTCGGTCGTCTGCTTGACGAATCTCAGGCCCTGCAGGCGAGCCCGATGACGGCTCATTCGCACCCCAAACGCGGCTGGAGTCCGGAATAGCCGCAACCCACGCGGCAACGGCCGGATTTCGTCAGGGATTTCACAACTGGCCCTGTTTCCCGCGGTGGTCAGATTGCATCCGTGGCCGCGCAGTGCCATCATCTTCGCGTTCGCGGTATGTGCTGGCCCCGGTGTACATGACGGCGCGGTCTCAGGAAATTCGGGTATAGAAAGCTGCTTAAGTGTCGGATCCGACCTCTGCGAAAAAATCGATTCTGATTGTTGAAGATGAAGACATCATTCGTGAAACCCTGGCAGAGTTCCTGCTGAGCGAAGGATTCGAAGTCGCCACCGCCGCAAACGTCGCGGAAGCCCTGGACCTCGTGCGGAAACGAGACTACGACGTCGGCGTGTGCGACGTGCAACTGCCGGACGGTGACGGAGTGCAGTTGCTGCGCCGGCTGCACCGCATTAATCCCGCCATGTTTATTCTGATCATCTCCGCTTACGCCACGGTCGAAAACGCCGTAGAGGCATTTACCGCCGGAGCCTTCGATTATCTCGTCAAACCCGTCATCTTTGACGAGCTGACCAATCGCCTGAAACGCCTGTTCAAATTTCAGGATCTGTACCTGGAAAATCAGCGGCTTCGTAAGGATCTCGACCGCAGCGCCGGCTTCGACCAGATCATCGGAAGCAGCAAAGTGCTGCAGGATTTGCTGAAAACCATCCGTAAAGTGGCCGCCACGAATTCCAACGTGCTGCTGGTCGGCGAAACGGGAACCGGCAAGGAACTGTTCGCCCGTGAAATTCATATGGCCGGCCCGAACAAGGAAGAGAAATTCCTGGCCGTCAACTGCGGCACGCGCCCCGTCGAACTACTGGAAGGCCAGTTGTTCGGTATCAAGGGAGGACAGTCCGGGCTGTTTCGGACAGCTGGCCAGGGAACCGTGTTTCTGGATGAGATCGCTCAGCTTCCGCCCGGCTCCCAGGCCGAACTGCTGCGAGCGATCGAGTACCAGGAAATCATGCCGTCCGGCGCTTCCGAAACCACCAAAGTCAACGCTCGCATCATCGCCGCAACGTCACGCGACCTGATGCGCGAAGTCGCTGAAGAGAATTTCCAGGAGGATCTCTTCTACCGGCTGGACGGCGTAAAGATCCGCATTCCGCCGCTGCGAGAACGCCTTGACGATATCCCGGAACTGGTCGAATACTTCATGGCCCGCCACTGCGAAGCGATGGGCAAGCGAGTGACCGGTGCCACCAGCGACACAATCCGCACGCTGATGGCAGCTCACTGGAAAGGCAACGTTCGCCAACTCGACAACGCCATCGAACGAGCCGTAATGATGTGCGAAGGGGACGAAATCCAGCCGCATGATCTGCCGCCCGATTTGCTGGGGCTTGGCACCAGCCTTCCTGACACCGACGACCTGCGATCTGCTCTGAGGCACTACGAACGCCTGCATATCACGCGCGTGCTGAAACAGTGTCCGGATAAGAAGGAAGCCGCTCGACGCCTCAAGCTCGGCCTGTCCAGCCTCTACCGCAAAATCGAAGAACTGAAGATCGAGCTTTGACGGAATGAATCTCGAACAAATTCAGCAATGCATTCCCCACCGTCCGCCGTTCCTGTGGCTGGACGAAGTGACGGAAATCAGTGACAAACGCATTGTCGCCCGGAAACACCTGTCCGCGGATCTGCCGGTGTTTCAGGGGCACTATCCGGACTTTCCGGTCTTTCCCGGTGTCCTGCAGTGCGAAGCGTGCTTCCAGGCCGGTGCCGTGCTGATCTCGCAAATCATCGAAGTTGCCGGCGACGAAGTTCCCGTCGTGACTCGACAGAACAACACACAGTTCCGCCGTATGATCCGCCCCGGCGACACAATTCAAATGGAAGTCGAACTGACCGAACGACTGGCCAACGCCTTCTACCTGAAGGGCAAAGTCACCGTCGACGACAAAGTCACGGCACGCCTCGAATTCGTCTGCACCGCCGCCGCTATATCGTCGTCGAAATAAATCCGCCGTCGACAACGATGTTCTGTCCCGTCACGAACGACGACGCTCTTTCCGACGCCAGCCACACGACCGCCCCGGACAATTCTTCCGGCCTGCCAAAGCGAGCCATTGGCGTGTGCCCGATGATCTGGCCGCCTCGTTCGGTATAGCTGCCATCTTCGTTGAACAGCAGTGCCCGGTTCTGCTCCGCGGGGAAAAAACCGGGACTGATCGCGTTGACTCGCACACCCGACGTCGCCCATTCGCGAGCGAGAAACTGCGTTAGATT
>CAZHET010000553.1:0-4331 GCA_964531585.1 uncultured Planctomycetaceae bacterium
TACGTGAGCGCGGAAAGGCCGGGGAGCCGTCTGCCCGCGGACCATTCGTGAGATTGCGGCCGGTAAGATGATCCAGGACCGCAGGAGTTTCCAGGCACCACGATGCCAGCGCAAAGGCAGCTCCGGCAGCCGCCAGAATACTCGCCCACGCAGGAACACCGGCATCCAGAGTGACGACTTCCCCCACAACGCCGAGAGTGCTGATTGCGAAACGCATGAGATTGACCTCCTGACAGGTTCCGGTTTTGCGTCGGATGAATAGTGGCGTCAGCTGGCACCGCAGGCAGGGTGAGTTGACCACACCACGGGACTGTGGATACGTGCCGGCATTCCGGTGCGCTGGCTCAGTGTGCAAACACAGTGCCTTTTTTGAGCGGCGGTTCTTCCGCGGGCACGAATGGTGAGTGGCGGATGCGAATTTCTCTGCCCATGCTGGCCGCATCGGCCACGCGAAGGACGGCTGCCACCGTCGCGGGCGGTAAGCTCTCAACCTGCCGCTCCGCACGCGTATGTTTTCAACCGGTTGCTGTGCTTCACGCCGGATGCTGTGTTGCAACCGCGTGCTGGTTCTAAGCCCCGGCGAGCGACGCCGTAGAGTGTTTTGAATCGTTTGCCCCGTGGCCGAGACGCCAGGCCGTCTCTGGTTACCCCAACCTGGCCTCCGGCCACGGGTTAAACGACGTGCGTTTTTGGCGTATCAGAATCCTGCGGGGCGTTGGCCGACGGAACGGCAGGAACGCGGGTACGATCGATTCAAGTCGGAACTTCGGGGCTTGCCGATGGTTGGCAGATGGTTGGGCCTTTTCGAGATCTCGCTCGCGGAATGGACTGACTACCATCGACGACGCGTCCCGGGCCGGCGGTCGGTCACAGCAGGCTTTTGTTTAGGACCGCTCGGGCTTTTTCGAAGTAGTCCTGCCAGACGATTTCCGGCTTGCCGTCTCGCAGGCAGTCGCGGACTTTCTGCAGCGTGTTGCGGGCCATGTGAGGGCAGCGGTTGCAGGCGCAGGTTTCGCCCGTGGACGCCATGATGCCGGGAACGGGAACGAATTTGTGCTGCGGCGCAGATTTTTCGAAGGCATGGATCATCGCGGATTCGGTGGCGACCAGGAACGTGGTGGGTTCCTTCACGGACATCACATGCTGCCTCATCTTTTCCGTGCCGCCGATGAAATCCGTCAGTTCCAGAATGTTCTGCGGGCATTCCGGGTGTGCGATCACCAGAGAACCGGGGTTGTTCTTTCTGGCCCGGATCAGGTCCTGAATGCTGAAGATTTCGTGAACCATGCACGACCCCGGCCACAGAATCATTTTGCGGCCGGTGACTTCCATGAGATAACGGCCCAGATGCTGGTCGGGGACGAACAGAATTTCGGTGTCGGCGGGGACGCGGTCGATGATCTCGCGAGCATTTCCGCTGGTGACAATCCAGTCGCACAGGCTCTTCACGGCGGCGGACGTGTTGATGTATGCCACGGTCTGAACCGTGCGGCCGGCTTCGCGAAGCTGATTCTGAAACGCGGCCAGTTGATCAGCCGGGCAGCTTTCGGCGAGCGAGCAGCCGGCGAGCATGTCGGGAATCAGGACGGTCTTTTCCGGATTCATGATCTTGGCGGATTCTCCCATGAAGTGAACGCCGGCGAACACAATCGTCGACGTCGTCACTTTGGTGGCATCGCGAGCAAGCTTCAGGCTGTCGCCGGTGAAGTCAGCGATGTCCTGAATTTCGCCGTCGACGTAGAAGTGAGCGAGGATGGTGGCATCCTTCTGCTGCTTCAGCGCGTCGATTTCGTCCATCAGATCGAGCGGATCTTCATAGTCTGCGGGAGCATCAACGACGATGGGGAGCGACATCAGACCGGCTTTCCGAAAGCTGGGTTCAGTGAAGAGTCAGGCGCGGCGGGCGGTGCAGGAGCCCGTCGGTCCGCTGTATGGCGGCGAATTGTAGTCGGTCGGCGCGGCGGCGTCACACCGGTTGTCGCGGGTGAGTACAGTGCTGATCGCAGCCGGCAAGTCGGCGGACTGCGTAAAGACTGACGTTCAACGGAAGTTTGCGCGAAATCCGGCGCGGCGGATCAGAACCCACAGAACCGAATCGCCGACGGTCCCGTCAGGAGCAAAAATCGGAGGAACAGTTTCGTTTCTGCGCCGCGGTGTGGATCAGCGTGTAGGGTTGCTGCGGTGGGCCGGTCGACGAATGCTGTCGGGCTGATGCTGCACCGATGCTGAAGGCTTTCCCCTCAACGCAGAAAGGTGACTCTATGCGGCTGAAGTTGAGTTTGACGTGTGCATTGTTCCTGTCGGCCGGCGCAGTGCACGCGGCCGATGATGTGCGGCCGATAGCCGCTGAGCCGAACGTACAAACGACGGCGCAGCAAACGTTGCCGTCGAATACCGACATTCGGATTGCTCAGAACGCGCCGGTCAACATCGCGAATTCGGCGACGCCGACGGTCGCGTCGTCGGTGGTTCCGGCAGTGATGGACGCCATCGCCACCAGCGACGGAGCGATCCAGCAGGTATCGCGGCAGACTGTCGTCTCCGTACCGCAGCGGATGTATTCCTCGGCCGTGCGGCGGCCGGTTCGTCAGAACGGACGCAACTTTCTTGGTCGAGTGATGGAACTGGAACGTCGCAAAAACGCCTGGCTGCGAGGTATGTTCAGCCGCTGAATCCCGTGACGGATACCGTCAAGCGGTCTCGCTGTGGATGAAGCACCTGTGATACGGCGTGTTCCATGGAAACACGCCGAACTTTGAATGACTACAGCAGGATCGAGCGGCGCGTTTCGGCCAGACGCGAGGCGCGTATTCGTCGAATGCTTTGAGTTGACAACCTGGATCTGCACCACAAGCAGCGGACTCCTTCCAGCCAGCCCCGGCACTGGAAGGAGCCCGCTTTTTTTATTGAGCGGCAGGTGAAAGCGGTGGCGGAGTCGACGTTCTGCGGCGGAGCAATATACTGGTTCGCGAAACCCGCGACGTTTGCCGCAGGCGAGCGTGTCCGCGGTGTCTGTCTGTTGGAACTCAGTACCGGGAAGCAAACCGATGGCAGAAGCACCGGAGATTGACGCAGTCGAAGAAATCGGGCAGACGGCAGGACTGGTCTGGCATTTTCTGCACGAGCACGGGGCGGCTTCCGTCTCGAAGCTGACGAAGGACGTACCTGCGCCGCGCGATCTGGTGCTGCAGGGACTGGGCTGGCTGGCTCGCGAAGACAAGATCGCTTTTGACAGGACCGCCCGCGGCAGGATCGTGCGACTGCGGTAGAGCGCGTCTGGTCAGCATTCCGTCTGGTCAGCAGCCCGTCTGGTCAGCAGCCCGGTGGTGGCACCACCACAAGTGATGCTCCGCACGCGCCGCTTTGACGTGAGCCGCGGCACCGTCCACCGCAGCACGGTCCACCGCAGGCAGCACCGTTTACCGCAGGGCTGTCCGGAGGCGTGCTATTCCTTCGCAGTCGGTTTGACAAGCACTTCTTCAAGCGTGTCGGCCAGAATGAAATTGTCGAAGTAGATCGTGTCGACTGACGGGCGGTGCGGACTGCGGTGAATTCCCGGCTGGCAGAAGTAGACCGTTTCGGGACCTTTGGTCACAACGTGCCTGTCCAGCACTTCGGTGCCGTTGAACCACAGCTTCACGTTGCCTTTTTCTGCGTCTTCCGACCAGTGGATGTGCATGGCGATCTGATGCCATTTGCCGATTTCGAAGTCAGCTTCCCAGTGGACTCCATCGCGGCCGAGATTACCGGTGCCGTACTTGATGACAGTGCCGCCACCTTCCTTCGGTTCGACCCACCAGGTCATCACGTTGCGCCAGCGCGGCGGCGGAGTTCCTTCCCAATAGAAGAAGTTGTCGCGGTCCTGCGGAGCGTCCGCCATGTAGATGTAAAACGACATGTAGGTGTCAGAACCTTCCTGGACTTCGATTTTCGGTCCGCCAACCTGAACCCGCAGCTGGCGTTCGTTGTAGACGTCGTCTTCATGAATGGTGAACTTGCCGGCGTATTTGCCCTGCTGAACAATGTCCGTGACAACCTGCACGTTCCGTTCTGTTGCATTGCGACTCTGAACGCCCGTGTCGCTCCACTGGCTCAGATCGCCGGTTTCGAAATCGGCTCTGAAGAAGACTTCGCCAAACCCGACCGCTGCCGGCCACACCGACAGAATTGTTACGGCAAGGAGAAGCAGCGGAGAACGGTAGCTCGGGTGGTTTCTCATCGTCGACTCCGAAAATCAGGTGAAATGCCGTGCGTGAACGCCGCATGCTCAGGATGTCTTCGCGGTGAACGTAGCAGAAGCGTGCGGTGTGAACGAAGCGTGCTGTGTGAAA
>CAZHET010000554.1:0-4322 GCA_964531585.1 uncultured Planctomycetaceae bacterium
GCGACGGTCCGAGCTGACGCCTTATTCCTGCTTGTCGTCGGAACTGTCTGCGTTGTCGTCAGCATTCGTGCCCGACGCGATCCTTTCCCGCACCAGTTTCAACGCTGCCTCAAGCTGGCTGTCGTCGAAAGTGCGCTCCTCGTTTGACGATGCCACTTCACTGCGCAGGATGTCGCGCTGGCGGCGTTCGAGGCTGTACGCTGCGAATTCTTCGTCGGAAAAACGGATGGCGAAGTTCTCGTTCGGCTTCACGCCCCATTCCTCATCTTCGCCGGCACCTTTCGCCCGGTGGATGTTGACACCGTTCGGACGGTGGTACGCAGCGGTCGTCAGCTTCAGAGCACTGTCGCCTTCTTCCACTTTGATGACGTTCTGGACGCTGCCTTTGCCCCATGTTCGTTCGCCGATCACGACCGCACGATTGTTATCCTGCAGGCAGGCACTCAGAACTTCGCTGGCGGACGCGCTGAAGCGGTTCACCAGAATGGCCAGCGGGAAATCGGGGAACGTGTTCCCTTGCTTTGCCTGCCACGAACGTTCCGGAACATTGCGGCCTTTGACGCTGACGATCTGACCCTCGTCCAGAAACATGTCGCTGATTTCGATCGCGGCTTCCAGCAGCCCGCCGGGGTTTGAACGCAGATCCAGAACCAGCCCTTCCATGCCGCGTTCCAGCAGGTCCTCGATTGTGGACTTCAGTTCTTCGGGAGTGTGCCGGCTGAAGTGTGTCAGACGGATGTAGCCGATTTTTGGATCTTCACTGTACAGGAATTCCCACTGGTTCTTGTCGTTGTAACGGTCGCCCAGCACCGTTGGCACCTGAATGATCTCCCGAACGATGCGAATTTCTTCCGGCTCCCGGTTTTCGCCCGGATGCACAACCTTCAGAGTCACCGGCCGGCCGGCGGGCCCCTGCAGTTTCTTGACCAGATCCGTCAGGCTGAAATCCTCGGTCGACTGACCTTCGACTTCCACGATGACGTCTCCCGCCTGAATGCCGGCTCGATACGCGGGCGTTCCCGGCAGGGGACTGATGACGGTCAGCTGTTCCCTGCGGAAGGCGACGTTGATGCCGATGCCGCCGAATTCCTGCTCCATCACCTGATCGAACCGCTGCAGATCGGTGGGAGCGATGTAGCTTGAATACTGATCCAGGTGCCTGACCATGCCCTCGATGGCGGCTTCTACCAGTTCACGGCGGTCGACGTCCTGAACGTAGTTGCTGTCAATCTGCTCGAACGTTTCGACGAACAGCTTCATGAGTTCGTATCGTTCGCGGCTTTTGTCGGCTTCGTTTTCAGAAGCGCCAACACCGGGAACCAGCGCAGCGGACAGAATCAGGACAGACAGCAGACGGAAGTACGGCTTGAACATCGAGATCTCCCGAAGGGGAAGTTACAAATCCTGTTTGCAGACACGAAAGGATACGCAACCGGCGTGCCTGCGGTCCAGGAGTCCCCGGCACAAGAATTCCGGTGGCTCCGCGCCCGCGGCCGGTTTCGGTTGCCTTCCGTCAGCCACCAGGGGAAAAACTGCCCGATGCCATCCACGACGATAACTGCTGACGACCAGGCATGGCTGAATGGCCGGCTCATTCCGGCGAACGCAGCAGCGGTCCCCGTGTGGGATCTGGGTGTTGTCGCCGGAGCTGCCGTGACGGAGATGGCTCGAACCTACAGGCATGATCCTTTTCGCCTGAACCAACATCTGCGGCGACTCCTGAATTCCTGCGCCGAACTGCAATTCGACGTCCCGTATACGGCCAGGGAACTGCAGGCCGGAGCGGAGGCCATCGTTCGCCATAACTGTGCCGGTATCGCGGAAGAGCACGATCTGGGGATCGTTGCCTTCGTCACCGCTGGTGCCAATCGCACGTACCTGGGGACCGACGTCGATCGCGGTCCGACCGTCTGTATTCATACATTCCCGCTGCCGTTTTCACTGTGGCGCGAGGCCGTGACCAGCGGTGTTCGGCTGCGCGTTCCGCCGCGCCGGCAGATTTCTGCGGCAACGCTGCCCGTGCATCTGAAAATCCGCAACCGACTGCACTGGTGGCTTGCGGATCAGGAAGCTGCAGCCCTCGAACCAGGCAGCCGCGCGCTGCTGCTGAACGTCGATGGTCTGGTTACAGAGACCAGTTCCGGCTGTTTCTACGCAGTAGTTGACGGCGTCATCGTCACCGCGGCGGAAGATGTCCTGAACAGCCTGACCCGATGCGTCGTTACCGAACTCGCGGAAGCGGAAGGGATCATGCTGCGGCAAACGTCGCTGACTCGGAAAGAACTGGCGGTGGCGCAGGAGGCGTTTACATCGTCAACACCTGCCGGGTTGCTGCCAGTTCGCACCGTGGACGGTCGCCCCGTGGGACGCGACTTTCCGGGGCCGGTGTATCAGCGCTTGCAGGCGGCCTGGACACGACTGGCCGGCGTCGACACGTGCGCGCAAATCATGCACCAAGCTGCGGCGACTGGAACCTGATGTCAGCGATACCTGCCTCCGTCACCAGACGGATCAGTTCGACAACGTTCCTGACGCCCAGCTTTTCCATGATGTTGGCACGGTGTTTCTCGACGGTCTTGTCGCTGATATTCATGCGGATGGCGACCGCCTTGTTCGTGAATCCGTCAAATACCATTTGCAGAACTTCAATTTCCCGAGGTGTCAGAACGTCCAGTCGTGTTCGTGCGCGCAGGGAACGGTTCACCAGCGCTTCAAGCGCTTGTGAGTTCGAGACGACTTCGCAGGAAATCATGCGACCGATCGGCCGGCCGCTGCCGTCAATCACGGGGCTGCTTACAGAACGCACTGTGAGCCCGTCATTGCGCGTCATGACAACGGCTGTGCGGCTGGAGCCGACCCCGTGCAGCCAGTCTGCCTCAATACCAAGGCTCTCAGCCGCAGCGATGAATGCGGCGGAAGTCAATTCCAGCCCCGGCAACACGGCCACGTCATCCGGGCTGTCCGCCGGAGGAAGTCGCCACAAGTCGAGGAACTCGCGCGAACAGTACTCCACGACATCGTCTTCCAGCGGCAGGAAGCACCATGCGCGTTGAGTCTGTTCAAGGAGCATTCTCAGTACGGGTTGCAGCGTAAGAGAAGTTGTCTCGAACGATTCCATCGAGTGAAAGCAGGTTCAGAGGTGGCGAATCAATTGGTGTTGTTTCAGTTGTGGCACTTGAAACGACCTGCCGCGCTGCGGAATTCCTGCGACGCTGTGTCTCCGCAAGGCAGGATGCGAGCGAGACCATCGTTGCAGATTGCCTCGGTGTCCGCGGCACGCATCGTTTCAACAACCCCCAATCGAATGACGCCTCAAGAACCGGACATGAAATTTCGCGAATGCGGGCAACACCCCATTCAACTGCGCTTTTTGCGATAGAGACGCATTGTGTGGCGTCTGGGATCGCAGGAAGGTGCCGGCCAGTGCAAGGGACTATGGAACGACGGCGCACTCTGGGCTGCTCATGGCCTGCGACAGGCCAGTGCCTTTCAGGCCCCCGCAAGTGGCAACGGCTCGGTACAAAGTTCGAAGTCCCTGTTTCGCCCCTGCGCACCGGGCGTTCGGCAAGATTGAGTGCGGTCGGTCAATCAGGTGTCGTCCGCGGGAGTTTGAGGCTCAGCGGTGGTTGAGGCGGCTTGCCAGTCAATGCACTCGGCGTCCGCCCACAGCTCTTCGAGGTTGTACAGATCGCGGCCTTCCTGTGTGAACACATGCAGCACGACATCGCCGTAGTCGGTCAGGATCCAGTGACCTTCCGTGCGGTAGCCTTCGATGTTCAGGCGGGCATTCCCAAGGTCTCTTTTCAGCTTGCGGTTCACTTCATCAGCAATGGCATGCATCTGGCGGCGACTGGTGCCGGTCACAATGACGAAGAAATCGACGATCGACGTCAGCTTTGTAAGATCCAGCACCGTCACGTTAACGCCGCGCATTTCATCGGCCACTCGCGCGGCCGTGCAGGCATTCGCAAGGCTCTCGCGGTACTGCTGAGCAGCGCGAGGCACGACGGTGAGTGTCGTTTCTGAATGTGGTGCGGTGTGTTTCGCAGACGGTTCGTCAGCAGACATCAACAATTGGTTTCCTGAAATTGGGGGCGACGCGGTGTGGTCTGTGAAGCCCCGGGATCGGTCTATTCCGGCACTTGCGGCTTCTTCGGGGACGGCTTTTCGGGGGACGGCTTTTCGGGGGACGGCTTTTTCTTTGGAGGAGGTGCTTTCGCAGCGGACTTCTGCAGGACGGGCGGCACTTCCGACGCATCAGACGCGGCGGCGACGTGGGGTTTGACAGCCTGCGTGCTGCCGGTTTGTCGCCTAATTCCGGC